>DASYRN010000183.1:0-31932 GCA_036004365.1 Binatia bacterium | reverse complement strand
CGACCGGGTGCGAGTTACCCGTCTGATGGGTATGTACGCGCCGAAGGAGATGGCGGAGAAATCTCTCGCGCTGGTTCGAAAAGGCTACACGGCGCTGAAGCTGAAAGTCGGAACGACGCTCAAAGAGGACGTGGAGCGCGTGCAAAGGGTAAGAGAGGCCGTAGGTCCGGAAGTGACGATCACGATTGACTTCAATATGCACTGCGCGCCCAAGGAAGCGATCGAGCGAATTCAGAAGATGGATCCCTACGACGTCGCGATTGTCGAGCAGCCGGTCAAGGATACCGACCTCCGCGGCATGGCTCTGGTGAGACAAAATGTCCGTCCGCTCCTATTGGCCGACGAAAGCGTGCACGGCCCGATCGATGCTTTAAGGATCATCGACCATGAAGCCGCCGACATTCTCAGTCTCAAGATTCCCAAGATGGGAGGTATTTTCAAGGCGAGAAAAGTCGCCGCTGTCTGTGAGGCTGGGGGAGTGGGCTACCTGGTAGGCACTGCGCCGGGCAGCCGGATACTCGATGCGGCGAACGTTCATCTCGCCGTGAGCCTGAGGGATCTGTCGCTGCCCTGCGAGATAGGCGAGTTTGAGCGCATGAGCGGCGATCCGTGTCGCGGCTTGGAGATTACGGATGGTTTTTCGACGCCGCCGCAGGGGCCGGGTTTAGGCGTGGAAGTCGATCTCGTGAAGCTCGGTTTGGCAGATTAGGATCGTTGATCGAGGAGGAAAGAGGCCATGATCATTGACGCCGATGGTCATTTCTTCGAGACCGAAGAGATTTTTGAGAAATATATGGAGCCGGCGCTGCGACAGTACCGTCCGCGATTAATCGCCGATGACGAAGGAAACAACTTTTGGATCGCAGACGGTACGACCGGCTATCGCAGGCCTCCTGTTCCAGGAGCTTTCGTTCCCGGCACGGCGGCTCCACCGGGCGGAAAATTGGCCAAGCACCGTAGGGCGTCCGTCGGCAGTCAGACGCTTTCGAACGTCAAAGAGCGGCTGGAGGATTTGGATAAGGAGGAAATCGACGTCCAGTATCTTTATCCGAGTTTTCTTCTCCACATCAATTCCTGGGAGGATGGGGTTCTCGGGAACGGAGTTTGCCATGCCTACAACATCTGGCTGGCTAAGGTATGCGCGCAGGCGCCGGACCGTTTGAAGGGAGTAGGGCTCGTCTGCCTGGGCGACCCGCAGGGCGCAGCGCGCGAAGTCAGGCTCATTAAAGAAGTGGGTTTGGCCGCGGTGATGATCAATGGGACCGCAGGATCGAAATCCTTGGACCACGCCGCCCATGCACCGTTTTTTGCCGAGGCGGATCGCTTGAGGCTCCCGATCGCCGTGCACTTCAGCTTTGATTCGCTGGGATTGAGAAAGGTCTTTCCTCACCTCTTTCCCTTCCGGGTGTTGGGAGGCATTTTACCTGTCATGGCGGGATTCACCAGCGTGATCTGCTGTGGGATGCTGGAGCGTTATCCGAACTTGCGCTTTGCTTTTCTCGAGGGCGGCTGCAACTGGGTTGCGGCGCATGTCGAGCGCATGGACGAGCATTTCGAAAGCCCGCGCTACAACGCGCGCCAACTCATCAACCGCGCGCCTTCAGAGTATCTGAATTCAGGGCGGATCTTTTTCGGCTGCGAGGGCAATGAAGGGTTCCTCAGCCGCGTGATCGAAGAGATAGGAGAAGATAAGCTCATGTATTCCTCGGACTACCCTCATGCGGACCGCACGGAGGGGACAGCACGTTTTCTCAAAAAGCGCAGCGACCTCGCTGATTCGGCCAAGAGAAAGATCATGGAAGAAAATGCCAGGAAATTTTACGGTTGCTAGTGTCCTGGCCCTGAAGTTCGTTTAATATTCAAAGCCACGGCATCAGCTGCAATGAAAATCAAATCCCCCTCTGTCCCCCTTTTTCAAAGGGGGAATGTCTCCGAGAAAGCATTAACCCCTCTTTAGTAAAGAGGGGAAGGGGAGATTTGTGTGCGGAATGCCACGGGAATTATGTGGCGAATTTCTGAGACAGGATATTAGGAGGAAGAAAATGAGAGTCTTAGCCATAGCCGTTTTGATTCTTTTAATCCTAGCGTCCGATTCCAGGAGTCAAGCGACCAAGGCGACGTCGTTTTCTGAGCTTGCGGCATATACGGGTGCTGATCGGGAACAGAAACTGGCTGCGGGCGCCAAGAATGAAGGCAAAGTCGTCTGGTACACGTCTTTGGCGGGGAGCTCCTACAAAGAGATCGGTAAAGCTTTCGAAGCAAAGTACCCTGGAGTTAAGGTCGAGATCTATCGCGGGACCAGCGAGGATCTGATGGCGAAGATCACGGCTGAGGCCCAGGCCAAGCGTTTCTTGGTGGATGCGGTTGAAACCACCCTTCCCCTTTTGAGAGTCATGCGGGAAGAGGGGCTTCTGACTCCCTTCACCTCTCCACACCTTGGCAAATACCCGGACGAGGCGAAGGAAAAGGCCGATAAGGGACTCGTTTTTTGGACCATCGACCGCGAGTCTTACATTGGCGTCGCCTTTAACAAGAAATCCATTCCCACGAGCGCCGCTCCGAAAAGCTATGAGGATCTCTTGCGGCCGGAATTCAAGGGCAAACTGGGCTTTGCGACTTCTGATACGGGGCCGAGAACCATAGGTGCTATGCTTATCCATAAGGGCGAAGAGTTCCTGAAGAAGCTCGGGAAGCAGGAGGTTACCCTGCATAGCATGTCTGCTCGCGCGCTGCTCGACCTGGTTGTTTCGGGAGAGCTCGGTGCTTCTCCTACAGTCTTCCGTAGCCATTCTTCAGAAGTGATAGGAAAAGGTGCGCCGGTCAGTTGGGCGCCCATGGAGGTCGTTCCCACCAATGCCGGAGGCGTTACCGTTGCAGCTCGGCCTCCACATCCCCATGCCGCACTCTTGCTTGCGGATTTTATTCTCGGTCCGGAGGCGCAGAAGATCCTCGAAAAACTGGACTACGGCAATGCCAGCAAGGACTACGGATTTAAGCGCTGGTATCCCGAGAAGGGTCTCACTACCGCACAGTATGATAAAGAAAACACCAAATGGGAGAAGGTCCTTCGCGAGCTCGGTCGGAAATGAAAGGATGCGGGCGAGACGATGAAGGCGGAAACTTTTCCTTCATCTGCTATCTTTCATCCTTTAAAATTCATGGATGTAAGCCGTTGGCTGTTTGTCTTTGTAGCCCTGACGGTTGCTTATTTCGTCGTTCCTCCTTTCTTTTTCATCATCTTCACCAGCTTCGTTGAAGAGCGGGGCGCCTCCGCCGGGAGTTTTACTCTCGGACATTTCGCCAGCATCCTCTCTTCCGTTGGCGAGGTACGGACCCTGTTGTGGAACTCTCTTGTCTTCTCCGTCGGCAGCGCAGGGGGCGCTTTGTTGTTCGGAACGCTTCTCGCCTGGCTGGCGGAGCGGACCAATGCTCCACTGCGCCCCATGGCTTACGTTTCGGCCTATCTTTCATTTGGCATTCCCGGAATCATTAAAGTCATCGGTTGGATTCTTTTACTCGGCCCAAAGGCCGGAATGCTCAATGTGGCTGTCGCCAACCTTACGGGTGTCCATCCGTTATTCAACGTGTTTTCCCTTCCCGGGATGATTCTGATTGAAGCTTTCTTGTGGACTCCGGTTGTTTTCCTGCTTATGGCCACACCCTTTCGCTCCATGGATCCTTCACTGGAAGAGTCTGCGACAGTTTCCGGTGGAAGCGGATGGCAGGTCTTTAGGAGCATCACCCTGCCACTTGCCCTGCCCAGTGTCCTCTCAGTGTTAATTTTGACTTTCGTCCGCTCCCTTGAAGCTTTTGAGATCCCTGCCCTGATCGGCATTCCGGCTGGCATCGATGTTTTGACCACGCAGATCTATTTACAGGTCAGGGGAGGATTTTTACCCAAATACGGTCAGGCCAGTGCCTATTCCATAATTCTTATGATCCTTGTGGCATTGTCTTTGGTCCCCTACTACCAGGCGACCCGCTATACGCACAGGTTTGTGACTATCACGGGTAAGGCTTACCGTCCTCGCCGCATCGATCTAGGGACGCTGCGCTGGGTTGGCGGATTTCTGTTGCTCCTGCTTCCTCTCCTCCAAGTGCTTCCTCTAGGTGCTCTCTTGTGGGTTTCTCTTTTACCCTTTACGAGGCAGCCATCATTCGAGGCGCTCGCGGTGATTTCGCTGAATAATTATTTTAGCGCCTTTGGCGATAGCACGATCCTGAACGCGATTCTCAACAGTCTCACCGTGAGCCTGTGCGCTGCTACGGCCACGGTGCTGGTGACTTTTTTGGCCAGTTGGCTGGTCGTCCGAACATCGATCCGCGGCCGCTGGGCTCTGGATCAACTGGCGATGGTGCCGCTGGTTTTTCCGGGAATTGTGATGGGGGTAGCGCTGCTTAAGATGTATCTCGCCCTGCCTCTACCTATTTACGGGACGATTTGGGTCCTCGTATTCGCTTTTATCACTCGCTATCTTCCTTATTCCATGCGCTTCAGTCATGCCGGATTGCTCGGAGTCCACCGCGAATTGGAGGAGAGCGCCGAGATATGCGGCTCGACTTGGCTCCAAGCAGCAAGAAAGATCGTCGTTCCACTAGTCATGCCTGCGCTATTCGCTGGATGGATTTATATCTTCTTAATCACGATTCGTGAGCTAGCGGTGGCGCTTTTGCTTTACAGTCCGGGATCTCAACTGATCTCGGTTCGGATTTGGGAGTTATGGGAGAACGGACATGTAGGCGAGCTTGCCGCGTTCAGTCTCGTGATTTCCGCGGGCACCGTGATGCTCGCCGTCATCTTCCAAAGGTTGGCCGAGCGTTCGGGCTTGCAAGTGTGATGAGAAAGATAGCAGAGTAAAAAGACGAATGGCGCTCAATTTCGGCATCATCGATGGCGACGCCCATCTAATGGACAGCGCCGAGGCGACATACAAGAACTATCTTCCGGAACCTTACCGCAGCCGCACGGGTCCCTTTTTCCCCTCTTTTGGTTGGGACATTTGGATCGGAGGGACTCTAGGCAAACCCAACACGGATCCTGAGACCTACTGCAGGGATCTGGATCAGGAGGGGATCGATCTGGCAGTGGCCTATCCGAGCGCAGCTCTCTCCATTGGGCTCGTGCGCGAGTTTGATCTTGCGGTGGCGCTGGCGCGAGCCTATAACGACTGGGCTCGCGATTTCGGTGCGGCTGCGCGCAAGCGGATCAAGTTCGCTGCCGTCATCGCGCCGCAGGTGGTCCCTGAAGCGATCAAGGAAATTCGCCGCGCGGTCACGGAACTGGGCGCTGTCGCTGTGATGATGCCTACCTACGTGAGTCCAGGGCTGGATCTCGGGCAGCCCCAGTTCGATCCGATCTATGCTGAAGCTCAAGATCTCGGCGTGCCTGTGGCATTCCATGCGACGGCCCAGATTTCCCAGGGAAACTCCCGGTTTCATAAATACCTCGGCGTGCATATGGTTTCTCATCCCTTTGAGCAGATGATCAGTATCATATCGATCATTGCCAACGGAGTTCTCGATCGCTTTCCGAAACTCAAAGTGGCCTTTCTCGAAGCGGGCGTGGGTTGGGTTCCTTACTGGATGGATCGCTTCGACGAAAAGTACCATGCACGCAAGATCGAAATGGACCCGCTCAAATCGGTGCCGAGTGAATATATCAAGAGCAACCGTTGCTTTTTTACTTGCGAGGGCGAAGAATCTGCGCTGCCGTTGATGATCGCGAGATTTGGTGATGACTGCATTATGTATGCCTCCGACTATCCGCATTGGGACACCGAATGGCCCAACACAGCCAGACCCATTATCGAGCGGAATGACATATCCGAGAGCTCCAAAGAGAAGATTCTGTCGTTGAACGCACGATCCTTTTATGGACTCAGGTGAGAGTTAGAAAGGGTTAGCAGTGCCCATTCGTAAGCTCCGGGTGTCAAGAATCCTGTTTATGGTTCTTCTACTCATCTGGCGTTGGCCCAGTGAAAAAGAAGTGGGTGCGGCAGAAGGCAGAGGTAAGCCCGAAAAGAGCCAGTTAGAAGTCGCTATCGCCGCTACAGGTCCGCTCTATTTGCCGATACTGGTCGCTCAGGAGGCGGGCTATTTCGGCAAGCACGGGCTCACCGTTTCCATCAATCAGGTGAGCGCTAGCACTTCAGTTCAAGGCTTGATCTCCGGAAAAATCGATATCTATCAGGGAGGCGCCACGGCGATTACCGGGAATCTCGCCGGGTCGGATATTATCTACGTAGCCGCCTCTGTGGACCGCAGTACTTTGGTCCTGTTCGGTCAGAAAGGACTCAACTTTTTTGAGAGCCTTCGCGGAAAAGCTGTTGCGACGACTTCTCCCGGCGCCTTCGGTGAAATTGCTCTGCGCAGGAGCGCGAAAGAACATCATTTGGAGGTGGGAAAAGATATCAAGCTTCTCTATCATCGGGGTCCGCCAGAGGCCTTCGGCACTTTTCTCGCTGGCAATGCTGATGCCCTCATCGTTACGCCGCCGCAGAGCGACGTCGCTCGGAGCAAAGGCTATCCGGTCATTATCGATTACTACGAGCGCGGGCTTAAAATCATCGGGCCCGGTACGGCGGTCACCCGGGAATTTTTTCAAAAACATCCCAACACCCTTAGAGTTTTTCTGATGGCCTACCTGGACGGGGTGAAAAGGTGCATTGACGACAGACTGTTGGCCGATAAGATCAACTCGAAGCATTCCAGGACTTCAGATCCCCAGGTGCTGGAGGAAAACTACCAGACGGGTTTGAAGGTTTGGAACAAAAATATGAGAGTGGACCCCGAGGCCATCAGGATTGTCCTCGAAGGCTCCGCAAATCCCCAGGCTAAGGACGCCGATCCAAGACGGTTCTATGACAATTCCATCATAGAAGCCATTAACCGAGAATACGCCTCCCAGCTGTTTCCAGGAGAAGTGAAGTAGCGAATCTTCAGTCAGACAGAATCCTCCCGCGCGAGTTTCATTCTCGATGCGCTCCGATAGGTTTCCTCCTTCAAGCGGTCTTTGGAGCGTTCCTCCATAACTGATGATCAACCATCCGCAACGATGACGATGCTGTATTGAAATAGCTCGAAACATTACCTATTTTGATTTGTGTAAGGAGAGGACGAAGAATCGTGCGATATCTCGTTTTAGCTTGCGATTACGATGGGACTCTCGCCCTCGACGGCCGAGTGGCCGAGGAGACGATCGAAGCGCTTGAACGGCTCGTTGCTTCCGGCCGGAAGCTCATTTTGGTTACCGGTCGCGAGCTAGACGATCTTCTTAGTGTTTTTTCGCAAATCCACATTTTTGAGTGGGTGGTGGCTGAGAATGGGGCTCTCCTGTTCTGCCCCGCGACGAAGGAAAAAAGGCGCCAGGGTGATCCTCCGCCGGCGAAGTTCATCCGTGCGCTTCAGGCCAGGGGTGTGGAGCCCCTCGCTGTTGGTGATGTGATCGTCGCCACCTCGCATCCCAACGAAAATGCTGTGTTGAATATAATCCGCGATCTCGGACTTGAAATGCAGGTCATTTTCAACAAGGGAGCCGTTATGGTTTTGCCTGCGGGCATCAACAAGGCATCCGGACTCCAACTCGCTTTAAGCGAGATGGGAATCTCTCCGCACAATGTCGTCGGTATCGGCGATGCGGAGAACGATCACGCCTTTCTGAGTCTCTGCGAATGCTCGGTGGCCGTTGCCGACGCCCTTCCGACGGTCAAGGAGAAAGCCGATTTTGTCACGAGCAGTCCGCATGGTCTGGGCGTCATTGAGCTTATAGAGGAGATTACCAGGGATGACCTGCGGAACAGAGAAGACCGCCTGACGCGCCATCACATCGTATTGGGAAGTCGCGAGTCGGGCGAGGAGGTGCGAATTAAGCCCTACGGATCGAACTTATTGCTCGCGGGCTCATCGGGAGGAGGAAAATCGACCTTGGCGACCGGTATCCTGGAGCGGCTGGTTGAGCAAGGGTATCAATTCTGCGTCATTGATCCCGAAGGCGATTACGAGTCGCTCGAGGGTGCCGTGGCGCTGGGCACGAAACAGCAGGCGCCCAACATCGATGAGGTGCTTCGATTGCTCGAGGATCCCTCGGACAATGCGGTTGTTAATCTCGTCGGCGTACCGTTGAAGGATCAACCCGCTTTCTTTTTGGCGCTTCTGTCCCACCTACAGGAGCTGCGTGCCCAGACAGGCCATCCGCATTGGCTGATCGTAGATGAAACCCATCATGTGCTGCCCGCGTCATGGAAACCCGCCGAGTTGAGCCTTCCCAAGGAGTTTGATCGCGTGATCTTCATCACGGTTCAGCCTAAATCCGTTGCACCGAAAGCCCTGACGTCGGTCAATACTGTGATAGCGGTAGGCAATGCAGCGGAGCAAACCTTTACAGAGGCAAGCGAAGTGCTCGGTGAAAGTCCGCCTTCGACCGAGCCGGTCAGCCTTGAGCATGGCGAAGTACTTATGTGGTTGAGGCAAAAGAACAGCCCGCCCTTTAAATTGCGTATTCTACCGAGCCGGAGCGAAGGTCAGCGCCACCGTCGGAAGTACGCTGAAGGTGATCTGGGGTCTGAACGAAGCTTTTACTTCCAGGGTCCTGCAGGAGAACTCAATTTACAGGCACAAAATCTGATTATTTTCATGCAAATAGCTGATGGTGTGGACGATGATACTTGGAACCACCACCTCCACCGGCGGGACTACTCACGCTGGTTTCGCGAGGTAATCAAGGACGAAACTCTAGCCGGGGAGGCTGAGCGCATAGAAGCCCGACATGATCTTCCCGCTCGTGAAAGTCGCGCGTTAATAAGGGCCGCGATTGAAGAACGGTATACTGTTCCCGCCTAATCTTTCTTGAAGTCCTGTGGCTTCTTCCACCCTTACCCTGTAGGGAAATTCCTACAAGGAGCCGTCGTTTTCGCAAACGGCACCACTGTTTTCTGCAAGTTACAAACATATCGCTGAACGCTTGTTTGGTATGTCTTTTGCTGCACTCCTTACCGCAGTGATTTTCTTGTTCAACTTCTTAGCTATGCTAAGGTTAGTTCGGTGAGAAACGGTGAGTAAAGCCCTCCCAACCGGGATGAAATCTCAATCCACTTCCAGAGCAAGGACGGGAGACGAACCGCGACGCGCCAGCCTCGACGGTTTGCTAGATGTTTTCGGTCGCCCTTTCCGAATTCATTCCGTTGCGCTTTCGGGCCTTTTCATTTTAGCAGTTTTTTATACGCTGTACGTGGGGCGGGAGTTTTTTCTGCCGGTCACTTTGTCGTTTCTGTTGAGTCTGGTTTTGGCTCCGTTCGTGCGTAGTCTAAAGCGACTTCGGATTCCCGAACCTGCGGGTGCGGCGCTGATCCTGTTGCTTCTGTTGACTCTCGCGGGTTACGGAGTTTACCGGTTAGCCGGACCGGCGACTGCGTGGTTACAAGAGGCGCCGAAGAGCTTGCGCAGTATTGAAGCCAAGCTGCGCCAGATCAAAAAGCCAGTGGCTGAGGTCAGCAAAGCGACCCAACAGGTCGAGCAGCTGGCGAGCATGGGAGAGCAACAGAAAGTCCAAAAAGTCGAAATTGAAAGGGCTGGTCTGTTCGACGTGATCTTCAGCGGCACGAGGGCATTCGTGGCTCAGGCCGCGGTCATGCTGATCCTGCTATACTTTTTGCTGGCTTCCGGAGATCTCTTCCTACGAAAGATCGTCACTGTGCTGCCCCGATTCGAAGATAAGAAAAGAGCCGTAGAAATCTCGCGAGAGATGGAGGCGGACATTTCGACCTATCTGATTACTTTTAGCCTCCTTAGTATCGGCGAGGGAGCAGCCATCGGTCTGGCCATGTATTTCATCGGCATGCCTAACCCTCTGCTCTGGGGAGTGATGGCCGCAGCGCTCAATTTCATACCGTATGTGGGCTCGTTGGTGGGAATGGTGGTCTTGACTCTTGTGGCTCTCCTCAGCTTTGAAGATATCGGTCGTATTTTGATGGTTCCGGGTGTCTATCTCATCATCGACATTACGGAGGGTTACTTCGTCACTCCTTTTGTGCTGAGCAAGCGTCTCACGCTCAATCCGGTTGTGCTTTTTCTGTGGCTAGTATTTTGGGGTTGGCTGTGGGGGGTTGCCGGCGCTTTGATGGCGGTTCCGTTACTGGCGAGTCTCAAAATTGTTTGTGATCACCACGAAGCGCTTCAACCGGTAGGGGAAGTCATCAGCGCCTGAGTCCGTATGTGTGCCCGGAGCGCTAGTCTTTGCGTCCTAGACCGGCAAAGTAAGAAACGAGCCTTGCGGACCCTCTCTTTCCTGTCCGTTTCTTCACGAGGCTCTCTAGCTCTTCAATCCGGGCACTCAGCGTCTGCTTGAGAGTTTCGATCTCTACTTCTTTTGCCTCGAGCATCACGTCTTTCTCTCGAAGATCCGCTCGGAGTTTTTCCGTCTCCTCTGTGCCGTTCTCGTTCTGACTCTGCTCTGATTGTTCCAGGAAAACGATCTCTGCTCCGTCAAGGGATTTGAGATTCTCGGCGAAAAGATTCAGCGCAGTTGTCGTGGAAGCCAGGTTTGCCAACATGGCATCGCGCATTTCCAGGAGCTTCGTTTTTTGGCTAATTTCTTTTTCCAGGTCTTCGTTCTTCGAGTTCAGCTCTCCCTCCAGCTCTAGGATAGCGGCCTCTCGTGTCTTGAGAATCTCTTCCTTTTCTCTGAGGTGGGAGTCAAGCTCGGTCCTTTCCTGCTCAAGACGGTCAATGATGGTTTTTTCTTGATCCGCTTCCGAGATGGCCGCAGCCGCTGCCTGCTTGATCATGGATTCTATGTGACCTATGCGGTCTGCGAGGGTCTGTTTCGTAGGCGTGAGTTCCTCAAGAACTTCGGACTCTCGGGTAGTAACCTTGCCGAGCAGTTCCTTGATCCGGTGCACCGCGTCGCTGAGCAGCCCGAGATGAGTGTAAAGTTCCTTATCATTATTATCAGGCAATCCAGATCCCATAAGAACCTCCAATTGTTACTTAACGTTACTCAATGTGACAGGGCTTTACTCTTCTTGGCTTTATTTGTCAACAAGCCCTGAAGGTCTTTTGGATAGCCTGACTAAGGGAATTATCGAGGTGAAAAAACTGTTGGGTTGTGAATCGCGAGGTAGGTAAATGCCAAGTAGGATTATGTTTCAATATCAATGGCTTGAAGTACCTATATTCGTGTTTTTCTTAAGCCATCTCTCGATGATGCTTTGCTTAAAACGCCATTGACGGCCGACTTTGAAACCGGGAATTTTCCCCTTGGACACCAGTCGGTAAACGGTGTACCGGTCAACTCTCAGATAGGCGGCGACCTCTTCTGCGGTAAGGAATGGTTCACGCTCCATCGAGTCCTCCGGTCGCGGATGAAAAGACAAGTCGATACATTTTGTGCTGCGTGGCTATCACATCGCCTGTTGGAAGGCAAGAGCGTTGTTCGCTTCATTATCGATACAACTATGATAGATTATTTTAGACATGAAGAGTTCAGAGCGCATCCATCACTTCACCGCAGCCAATCCGGGATATATGACGCTTGAGGGGACCAACCAATACCTCCTCGGCAAAGAGGAGATTACCGTGATCGATGTTGCTCTCTCTTCAAAGCAGAACATCGATGGAATCATTGAGCAGGCCGAGGCGATGGGCGGAAAAAAAATCGAGAAGATTCTTTTGACTCACATCCACAGGGACCATTCTGGAGGCGCCTTGGCATTGAAGGCGCGCAGCGGCGCAAAGCTTGGAATATGTCGTTTGCGCGCCGGATACGTCGGCAGCGAAGATTTTACTTACATGGACGGAGATAGAATTCCTTACGATGGCGGAGAGCTCAGGGTCGTTCATACTCCGGGCCATGAATCCGGTCATTGTTGCTTCTATGAGCTTCAGAACCAGATTCTCTTCACCGGCGATCATATTCTCGGCCGCGGAACTACCGTGATCCCACCGCCGGACGGAGATATGGTTCTGTATTTACGCTCACTGGAAAAACTGCTCGACCTTAAACTTCGGGCTTTGCTTCCCGGTCACGGCCCAGGGGTCAAGGATCCTTACGAAAAAATCAAAGAATATATCGATCATCGACTCATGCGTGAACAGGAAATTCTTAGCTTTTTGGAAGAAGGATGCGACACGATCCCATCGATAGCGGCCAGAATCTACGCTGATGTTCCCGCAGCTCTTAGATCTGTGGGACAGCTCTCCGTCGAGGCTCACCTGCTCAAGTTAATTCAGGAAGGTCGTGTGTCTAAGAATGGGGAGCGCTATTTTGTCGGGGGTTCTTAGCGGGGCGCCGCTGGCAGGATCATCCTTTTCACTACGCGCCAACTACTTCTCCATGATAATGATGGGGAAACCCTTTCGCGCCAACTCCTGGGCATGCTGCTCAGCCTGGTAGCGGTCGGAAAAGGTGCCGAGCTGAACCCGATAATAGGGCATCTCTTTGACGTAAAGGAGTACGATCGAGACCTCGTGTATCTGAGGATAACTCTTGGTTAGTTGCTCCTTGAGTTTCTGGGCATTGGCCAGTTCGACAAATGAGCCAGCCTGAAGGGTATAATCGAGGTGGGCTGGGATCACCGAAATTTTTCGCGCACCCGTGTCTATCACGTCAATCCGCACCGGGATTGTTCCAGGGCCGATCATGCCAAGGATGCTAGCGGCTCCATAGGAAAGATCGATGATTCTTCCCTTGGCGAAAGGACCACGGTCGGTAATCGTTACCTCCACAGACTTGCCATGGTCCAGGTTGGTAACCATCACTCGAGTGCCTAAGGGCAAAGTTGGGTGGGCGGCGGTGAGTTCGTGCTGGTCGTAAATCATCCCGCTTGCGGTGGACCGGCCGTGAAACCCGGGTCCGTACCAAGAAGCGATGCCGCTCTGGCTGAGGACGCTTGCAGGCGGCGCAGGAGCAGGAACTTTAACCTTCGCTGGCGGCAAAGAGCAGGCCGCGAGAAAAAGTAGAGGAGTTGCCCTCCATAATAAACCGTTGGGGATTTTTTTCTCAGACCGTTGTTTAGGAATCATTAACCGGTGGATTATACAGAAAGAGGGATTGACACGGAAGGGGAATGAAAGAAAGGCCGTTTACCAATGGTAAGGATTGTGTTAAGTTACATCCGTTTTTGACGAAAGCCTTCTCTTTATCAGGAGTTCTACCTCTATGTCAGGCCATTCGAAGTGGAGTTCCATTAAACACAAAAAAGCAGCGAAGGACGCGAAGCGAGGAAAACTGTTCACCAAACTCATCAAGGAAATCACGGTAGCGGCTCGGATGGGGAGCGGGGATGTGAACGCGAACCCCAGGCTGCGTACTGCCGTTGACACGGCCAAGGCGGCCAGCATGCCGGGCGACAACATTGAGCGGGCGATCAAGAAAGGGACCGGCGAGCTTGAAGGTGTCCACTATGAAGAGGTTCAATACGAAGGTTACGGCCCGGGAGGAGCGGCGATTTTAGTCCAGGTTCTGACGGATAATAAGAATCGCACTGTTTCGGAGATCCGCCGGCTCTTCTCAAAATACGGCGGGAATCTGGGCGAGAGTGGCTGCGTCGCATGGATGTTCGATAAGAAAGGTTTGATCACGGTGGACAAATCTCAGGTTGAGGAAGATCGCTTGATGACCCTCGCCTTGGACGTCGGTGCCGAGGACGTGCGCGAGGAAGACGGCCATTTTGAAGTCATCACGCGCCCCGAGGAATTTCACAAGGTCCGGGAACACTTGGAGCGAGAAAAGGTGGCGATGGCGACCGCCCAGATCGCCATGATTCCCAAGAACACCGTAACGATCGATGAGCGGCATGCCGAGCAGATCCTCAAGCTCACCGAAGAACTCGAAGATCACGATGACGTACAAACCGTATCCTCCAACTTCGATATCCCCGATGAGTTGATGGAGAAGGCGAGCTGATGGGTGTTCGCTTGGGTCGCGGTCGGGACGAGGGCTCGCCGAAAAACGCGGAGAGAATTTTGGGAGTGGATCCCGGGACAGTCGTTACGGGTTGGGGCGTGGTGGAAATGGCGCGGGGTTCTCTGGTCCACATTGCGCACGGCACCATAACAACTTCCGGTAACGTCGGTCAGGGCAAACGCCTCGGCAGGATTTATCACGCTCTTAGTGAAGTCTTTCAACGCTACCAGCCCGAGGCGGTCAGCTTGGAGAAGGTCTTTTTCGCCCGCAACGCCCAGAGCGCCCTCAAGTTGGGACAAGCGCGCGGCGTTGTCCTGCTTGCGGCCGCGGAGCACGGCCTGCCGCTTCACGAATACGCCTCGACGGAGATCAAACAGGCGGTGGTGGGTTACGGCCGAGCAGCGAAAGAACAGGTCGGGATCATGGTAGCATCGCTGCTACAGGTTGTTGGCCACGTTCCGACGGACGCCGCCGACGCGCTCGCTGCCGCCATCTGCCATCTTCATCAACAGACCTTCAGCCACCGTGTGGTCGAAGCCATTCCCATTCTCAGCCGGCCGGAGAAGCGGCGGTGGACGTTACCTTAAGCAGAGGCACAAGATAGGTATAGCTCCGCTGTGATTGCCAAGATTAGCGGGACCCTCGCGCATAAGATCCCCGGAGAAGTCACCGTAGACGTCGGCGGCGTCGGGTACCAGGTTTTTATTCCGCTGAGTGTTTTTTATCGCTTGCCGGAGATCGGGGAGCCTGTCAGCCTTCACATTCACACCCATCTCAGGGAAGACGCATTGCAGCTCTTCGGCTTTCTGGAGCACGGCGAAAAGCAAGTTTTTCTCCTGCTGAACAATGTTGCGGGGATCGGGCCGAAGCTGGCTGTCAATATTCTGTCCGGCATCCCGGCGGATGATCTGGCCCGGGCACTCAAGGAAGGGGACCAGCCGCGACTCGTTTCCATCCCGGGAGTGGGGAAGAAGCTAGCCGAGCGGATGGTTGTAGAGCTGAAAGACAAATTCCTGACCCTTCACAGTGAGCCGATGGCGCAGGGCGATGGATCACAGTTGATGCGGGATGCGGTGTCAGCACTCGTGAACTTGGGTTACCGGCGCCCAGAAGCTGAGAAGAACGTGCGCGAGATCACGCAGCGTGGCGACAGACCGCTGCCCGAGGTGCTGAAGGAAGCGCTGCGCCGACTGAGCCAATAGAACTCTATCTCTGTTTCGAATTTTTATCTGATTTTTAAAATGGACTCGCGACAGGTTTCTCCTAAAAGAACAGAAGAGGATCTGAAATACGAGGCGAACCTGCGTCCTCGGAGCTTCGATGAGTATGTCGGGCAGGATCCAATCAAGGAGAACCTGAAGGTTGCCATCGCCGCGGCGCAGGGGCGAAAGGACGTGCTGGACCATATTCTCTTCCACGGCCCGCCCGGCTTGGGGAAGACCTCTCTCGCCTATATCATCGCACGGGAGATGGGTGTGAATATCAAAACAACGTCAGGGCCAGTAGTTGAGAAGCCTAAAGATCTGGCGGCACTGCTTACGAATCTGGAAGAAGGGGATATCCTTTTTATCGACGAGGTTCATAGACTAAATCATGTCGCCGAGGAGTTTCTCTACCCGGCGATGGAGGACTATCAAATTGACCTCATGATCGGTGAAGGCCCGTCGGCCCAATCCATCAAGTTGCCCCTGAAACGTTTCACATTGATTGGTGCCACGACGCGATCTGGATTGCTGACGTCTCCGCTGCGCAACCGTTTTGGTTTAACCTTCCGCCTGGACTTTTACTCTTTCGAGGCTTTAGCGCAGCTTTTAAAGCGATCGGCCTCGCTGCTCGGCGTCACGGAGGAGCAGGGGGGATTAGCCGAGATCGCTCGGCGCTCGCGCGGGACGCCGAGGGTCGCGAACCGGTTGCTGCGCCGCGTGCGCGACTATGCTCAGGTCAAAGCTGCCGGCAAGATTACGAAGCAAGTGACGGACGATGCGTTGCGGATGCTGGAGGTCGATCCGATGGGCTTCGATAAGATGGATACGATGCTCTTGCGTACCTTGATAGAGAAATTCTCCGGTGGTCCGGTCGGCGTGGAGACGTTGGCAGCTTCCATTGGAGAAGAGAAAGATACGATCGAAGATGTCTACGAGCCTTACCTGATCCAAGCGGGTTTCTTGCACCGAACTCCCCGGGGGCGCGTAGCGACGCCGCTCGCTTATGAGCATCTTGGCCGCAAGCCTGGCGCGAGTTTAACCGGCGGCACAAAAAAACAAGAAAGCTTGTTTTAAGCCTTTGAGATTGAAGGTTAAGAGTCATGCAGGATTTTGGCAAGATACTGATATTTTTGGGAATTCTTTTAGTCGTCTTCGGTCTTATCTTCTCCTTCGGAGCGAGAATTCCCTGGTTAGGTCATCTTCCCGGTGATATCTATATCCAACGCGGCCGTTTTACATTTTATTTCCCTCTGGCAACCTGTTTGCTCGTGAGCGTCATCGTGACCCTTGTTCTTTACATCTTTCGGAGGTAAAATTTTTTAGTCTTTTTCGCTCGTTAGGCTGGTTCCAGGAGTTGTTAAGTGACTGAGGAAGAGAAAGAATTTGAGGAGGCCCTCCGGAAAGAGGAGGCCAAGCGAAGAAAGCGCGAAGGGCTGGTGATCTTGATCACCACCTTGACGGTTCTGCTTTTCGCCTTCTTCGAAGTCCAGCTTCCCGAAGTCTCGGCAGACGCTTCCGTCGCCAACAACATCGCGTTTTTCCTCCTTCTCAACATCAACATCATCTTGCTCGTCTTTTTAATCTTTCTGGTGGTCCGAAACGTCGTCAAACTCATCTTCGAGCGAAAGAGACGAATCCTCGGTTCCCGCCTCCGCGTGCGTTTGGTGATCGCGTTTATTGCCTTGTCTCTGGTGCCTACGCTGCTCCTTTTCATTATCGCGGGAGGGTTTCTTACGCGATCCTTCGAAAGGTGGCTTGATGTTCAGGTGGAGAATGCCCTCCAGGGCTCTTTGGAGATCGGTCAGACTTATTACCAAAACTCAGGTAACAATGCACTTTTTTATGCTCGGCAGCTCAGCCAGCGGATCACGCAGGAAGGGCTTTTCGATCCGCAGCGAATCGATGAGCTCAAGGAATTTATCCAGTCCAAGCAGCGCGAATACAACCTTGGGACCGTGGAGGTCTTCTCTCCTAATCGCCAACTCCTCGTTGTTGCTTTCAACGATCAGGTCCCCACTGGAGTGACGATCCAGCCGGAATCCGATTTCTTGGACCGCGCCCTGCGTGGCTTGCATGGCATCCGCACGCAGCCTTTCGGCGAGGGCGACATCATCCGAGGCGGCGTGCCGATCTACAGCAGCGACCGGAGAATTCTGGGAGTGGTGGTCGTCGATTACTACGTTCCAAAAAGCATCACGAAGCGTGCGCTGCAGATTTCTCGCTCCTATGAAGAGTACAAGCATCTGACGGTTCTTAAACAGCCGATCAAGAACAGTTACCTGCTTACTTTACTCCTGATTACATTGGTGATCATCTTTTCGGCGATCTGGTTTGGCCTGTACTTGGCCAAAAGTATCACTGTGCCGATCCAAAGGTTGGCAGAGGGAACTCATGAGGTCGCGCAAGGGAATTGGGATTATCAAATTAAAGCCAGCGGAGACGATGAGATCGGGACCCTGGTGGATTCCTTCAACCAGATGACGCGAGATCTCAAGCAGATTAATCTCGAGCTGGAGAGAAGGGGACGCTACACGCAGACCCTCTTGGGCAATATCACGGCAGGAGTGCTGTCCGTGGATCCGTCCGGGAAGATCACGACCATCAACCGGGCCGCGGAGCAGATGTTGGGAGTCAGGGCGGCCCAGGTCCTCGGCAAAGCCTATTCGGAGGTGTTCCAGTTGGATCATCTTCAGGCGATGGGCGAGATGATGGAGCAGGTCACGAGCCACGCCAGCGTTGAACAGGAGATCAAGATAGCGCTCCCCGACCGGATCTTCACCGTGATGGTGACCGCGGCTCCTTTGAAGGACGACGAAGGAAAGATCCTGGGCGTCATGGTTTTCTTGGAGGATATTACGGAGATCCAAAAGGTGCAGAGGATGGAGGCGTGGCGCGAAGTAGCGACAAGAATCGCGCATGAGATCAAGAATCCTTTGACTCCTATTCAACTTTCTGCCGAGCGGCTGAGAAAACGCTATGCCAAGCTGCTCGAGGGCAATGGCGCCATCTTGGATAAGTGCACGGCAACGATCATCAAACAAGTCGAGGAGCTAAAGAATCTGGTCAATGAGTTCTCTCAGTTTGCTCGTCTCCCCGCTGCAGAGTTGGCGCCTGACGATCTGAATGAGATCGCCAAAGAGGCTCTGTTTCTTTTTAAGGAGGGACACAAGGAGATCCATTTTCATTTCGAAAGCGGGGAGCTGCCGCTTCTGGAGTTGGACCGGGATCAGATCAAAAGAGCACTCATGAATCTGATCGATAACGCGATGGCCGCAGTCGGCGAAGGGGGAGAGATTCGAATCTCCACGGCCTATGATGCTTCTTTAGGAGTCGTTCAGTTGGAAGTTGCGGATAACGGCTGTGGTTTGGAGCCCGACGTCAGGGCGAGAATCTTCGAGCCTTATTTTTCAACTAAAAAGGACGGGACCGGTTTGGGATTGGCTATCGTCAGCGCGATCGTCGCGGACCATAGAGGCTACATTCGCGTGCGCCCAAACGAGCCCAAGGGCACCCGCTTCATCATCGAATTGCCCGTGCGGCAGGGGCTGGATTCTCAGGAGATGAAGAGGAAAGCGGCCTCTTCTTAGAGAAAAGATCAGGAGGAAACGGTGCCAAAGAGCGGTGACTCAAGCATCCTTGTGGTCGATGACGAGGAAGGGATCCGGGAATCTGTCCGAGAGATTCTGACGGACGAAGGTTACCGGGTCATCGAGGCGTCGGATGGGAGCAAAGTCTTGGAACTCATCCGCAAGGAGCGTCCGCGCCTTGTGCTCCTCGATATATGGATGCCCAAGATCGACGGAATCGGGCTCCTAAAGGAGATCAAGAAACAGGAGCCCGAAGTTAACGTGGTCATGATGTCGGGCCATGGCAACATCCATACGGCGGTGGCCGCCACCAAGCTGGGAGCTTTCGATTTCATAGAAAAACCGCTTTCGCTCGACGGTCTGCTATTGACCGTGCGCCGCGCTCTCGGGGAATCGCCTGCGGCGAAAAAAGATGCGAAGAAGCCCAAGACGTCTAAGAAAAACGGTCGTGCTCGCAGAGCGGCTTCGACTTTGACGTCGGCCAACGGCTTGAGGCAGAAAACCTTAAAGAAAAGCGTCGTCATCTCGGGGCAAGGACTTCATTCGGGCATCAAGACCGGTCTGATCCTTCATCCTCTGCCGCCCAACAACGGGATTCTTTTCGGTGGGATATCCGCCGATGCAGCGGTTCCCGCGCACTTGGATTATGTAGGCTCAACAGGCTACGCAACCTCGCTTAGGGGAAAAGGGATCGTGGTCGGAACCGTGGAACATTTTCTCGCTGTGCTCCACAGCTACGGGATCAGCAACCTCTTGGTCAAAACACACGGCGAGATTCCGATTCTAGACGGTTCCGCGCTGGAATTTTGTCGGCTGATCGAAGAGGCCGGCATCGAAGATCAAGAGGAGGAGTGGTCTGAGATCGTGATCAATCGACCTTACCGGGTCGGCGCGGCAAACGGGGAGTTTATCACCGTGGAACCTTCGAATACCTTCGCCGTGCGGTATGAGTTGAGCTATCCGCAACCCGTAGGGACTCAGGACTATACTTATACTTTCAACGGACCGGAATCTTTTAAGCAAGAGATCGCGCCTGCGAGAACTTTCGGCTTTCTCAAAGATATGGAAAAGCTCGAGAAGTTGGGTCTCATTAACGGGGGGCGTTTAAGCAACTGCATCCTGATCGATAATGAAAAGGTGGTCAATACCGAGCTTCGCTTCCCAGAGGAGTTCGCGCGCCACAAGATACTCGACATCGTCGGCGATTTTTATCTCTTGGGCCGGCCCATACGCGGAAGGGTAACGGCCCACATGACCGGCCACGCCGATAATATCGCCCTCCTGCGTGAAATCAGGGTGGGCATGAATCTATAGTGCGATGACCAACTCAGAGCAGTTTCCCCGCCTTTTTACGGTAGAGGAAGCCAACAATCTGCTGCCGGTTCTGCGCCCGCTGGTCAAGCAGATTTTTGACAAGCTCGATCTTCTCAAAGAGGAGAGCCAGACGGTTATCCTGGAAGAGGGTTTGGAGCCAAACCATCCCGAGTTGATGGAGCGGCTGCAGGGAAATGACGGGATCGCCCGCCTGATTCGGGAAGTCAAAGAACTGGTAGGCAAGATCAACGGCTACGGGTGCATCTGCAAGGGCATCGAGCAAGGTTTGGTGGACTTTCCTTGTCAATTCTCGGGCGAGATCGTTTTTTTGTGTTGGCGCTATGGAGAAGAAAGCCTGACCCACTGGCATCTAATCGAAGACGGCTTTGCCGGCCGCAAGCCGCTGCTGGATTCCAGCTCGGGCGGCAGCGACATCTCCTACCATTAGTTCAGTTTGGTTTTGACAGGTCGTTGAAAAAGGCCCATCCTTCGACTTTGCTCAGGATGAACGGCTAAATGATTGGAACCCGCAACTGTCTCACTCCGTTCGTGGTGAGCTCGTCGAACCATCGACCGCCTCGCTCCAACATATTACCTAAAGTACGCCTCCGCTCTTCGGTTTTTCGCGCGCCTCGTACCTGGGACCTTTTGATCGGCTTGAAAACAGTTTTTTAATGCCTTGTTGAGCATTTCTGAGATGGATTCAAATACAACCAAGGGTTCTGCGGTTTTCTCCGCCCGGATCAAGGAAGAGGCCCAGAAGCTCGGGTTTGACTTGGTCGGAATCTCGCCGGTGCAGGTTCCTCCACATGAAGATTCCTTCGCTCGATGGTTAAGGCGCGGGCTGGGCGGAGAGATGGGTTATCTTAAGCGGACTGAGGAGCTGCGCAGGGATCCCAAGAAACTGGTTCCGTGGGCTGCGTCGGTCGTTTCTGTCGGTATGAATTACTACACCGCAATGCCTAGGCCTCCCGTAGAGGAAGGTTCCAGAGGGTGGATCTCCCGCTATGCTTGGGGAGATGACTATCACGATCTCATGCGCCAGCGCTTGGAGGTTCTCCTGGAAAAGTTTCGTGACATTTGTCCGGAACCCGTCGAAGGGAAGGTCTTTGTCGATTCCGGGCCGGTTTTGGAGCGGGAGTTTGCCGGGATTGCGGGAGTCGGCTGGATCGGTAAAAACACGCATCTCATCTCTCCCCGCCGGGGCTCGTGGTTTTTTCTCGGCGAACTCTTTTTAGGTATCGAGCTGAATTACGATCGTCCGATCCGGGATCGCTGCGGGAAGTGCGACCTTTGCCTGAAGGCCTGTCCGACCGGTGCCTTTGTCGGTCCCTATGTGCTGGATGCCCGCCGCTGCATCTCCTACCTTACCATTGAACTCAAGGGCGCCATCCCCGGTCACCTCCGCCCTCTTGTCGGAAATCACATCTTTGGCTGCGACATCTGCCAGGAAGTTTGCCCGTACAATGCCAAGGCCGCCGCGACGCAAGAAGAGGCTTTCGGATCACGGGACGGTCTTTACGCTCCGGAACTCATTCCGCTGCTTTCCTTAACCGAGGAGGATTTCCGTCGTCGTTTTCGCGGCAGTCCCATTCTCAGAGCCAAGCGGCGTGGTTTCTTGCGCAACGTCGCGGTCGCTTTAGGAAACCTTAAGTGCCGCGAGGCTGTTCCGGCTTTGATCAAGGCACTCAGCGACCCGGAGCCTCTCGTGCGGCAGCATGTCGCCTGGGCGTTGGGACAAATAGGCTCTGCCGAGTCCTTGAATGCGCTTCACAACCATCTTGAAGTTGAATCAAACCCCGACGTGCGAGAGGAACTACGTGAAGCGATTCAGCTCCCTTAACAGGGTACGAGAGAGCCTTCTTCAATCTTGCCTTCCAATGAGGTGATATTTTTTGGCGCCAAGAGCAGCCCGCATGCGTCGGTGATCAGCTAAGTTGTCAAACCGAACGGTCTGGATAGTTGCAGACTTCGGCGACGGCGAACTCAATACCGATTTAATCCTTCTTGCTCTTCGAGGTGAAAATCTTTTTTAGCTACCTTGACACTGTCCCGCTTCTTGGCTATCTTCCGTTCAATTTCGTTTGGAGATAGAGACGTGAAATGAGTTGCTAGGGAACTTGCAAATGCGAATTTGTCTATTGCGGAAGATGTGGCGCTATATTCTGTATCCGGCCGGCTTTAGAGGACCGGGGATCATTCCCGTTTTCGCATGTCTGACGACAGGGTTGGTCATGCCAGCGGGTGCAGCATGGGGCGGGACAATTAGAGGCACGGTTAAATTCACTGGCGGAGCTCCCGTACAGAGAAAAGTCCCGGTGACTATTGATCAGTATGTTTGCGGAAAGGAAAAAGACGCCGAAGAGTTGGTTTTGTCGCCAGAGAAAGGCATTCGTAACGCCGTCGTATCCCTGCAGAATCCTCCCTCAGGTTCCAAGTTGGATGGGTCTCAAGCCCCCGCGACAGTGATGGATCAGAAGCAATGTGTCTTCGTCCCGCGCGTTGTGATTGTTCCCGTTGGCGGAAGCGTACAATTCCTCAACAGCGACCGTCTTTTGCATAACGTGAAGAGTCTGAGTAAAGAAAACCCTCCCTTCAACCGCGCCCAACCTCATGCGCGGACGATTACCATGGTATTCAAAAAGCCCGAGATCCTCCGTGTCGATTGCGATTTACACTCCTGGATGCATGGTTGGGTCATCGTTGTTGAGCATCCTTTCTATGCGGTGACGAACGACCGGGGTGAATTCACCCTCGACGGCGTACCCCCCGGTAAGTACACTCTCCAGGTCTGGCAGGAGAGCCTGGGAACCGTGACGACGGAAGTCGCAGTGGACGACAAGACAAGTCAGCCGGTGACGGTGGAGATGGGCAAGAAATAATCAATGGTCTGTTGTCTTCATTCACGGATCCTCCGACGACGGCACGTGGTCCGTACACGGCCTACCTGAAGGCCCTTACGGCACAACTGTTATTTTCTTTGAAGCCTCCCACGCGGCAGAGTGCGTCGGCTCTTCGATGGCACGAAGCATTCCTCCTTCATCCAGAGCAATGGTGAATGTGACTTTGGGAAAGGAGTAAACGGGATGAAGATAAACGCGGGCAATCTCAGCGGTATTAATGTACAGGGCGATGTAGCGCACAAAGTGCTCGCTCAGGGATGGGTGGTCGTCGCCCGCCCCCACGCTGACAGTGACATCGAACCACTGTCCTCGCTTGATGGAATCCGGCGCCACGATTTTCGGCGTATGTTTCGCGTCGAAGGAATTCCGCAACTCTTTGTACTCAGGGGTGAACTGCTCTTCCTGTCCGCCCCACGCGGGCCGAGTAACTTCACCGGCGGCAAATACGCCGAAAGCCAGTCCGACAGCCACGATGATCCATGCGACGCGCTTATAAGTGCTTTTCACGATCATTCCTCCTTGGTGGAATATCTTGGCGCTACGCCTCGAGCCAACTGAGCACGTCGTAGGCCATCACCCCTTCCTGTTTTCCCATCACTCTCAGGAGCCCCAACTCTCGAACCTGCACGGCCCCCTTCACGTGCTCGTAAGTGCTGCCCGTGATCAGGATCTGTCCTGGTCCGGCATTCGATTCAAACCGCTGGGCGATGTTCACCTCGTTTCCGATCACCGTGTAATCCATTCTCCGCTCCGACCCGATGTTCCCCACAATCACGATGCCCGTGTTGATTCCAATCCCCATGCGGAGACGGAGGTCGGGAAATTTCTCGAAGGTGATGTCCTTTAATCGTTCCTGCATGGCGAGGGCGCAGCGAACCGCGTTGGCAGGATCATTGTCGCGACGGATCGGAGCCCCAAAGAACGCCATGACCCCATCTCCGCGAAACTTGTCAAGTGTGCCTCCGAACTCAAAGACGGCGTCGACAACGTGGGTCAGGTAGACATTGAGGATGTCGACCACGTTTTGAGGATCGAGACGCTCGGCAAGCGGTGTGAATCCCCTCAAGTCGCCGAAGAGAACGGTGACTTCTCGTTTCTCACCGCCCAGCTTTAAGTGACGTCCGGGGTCGGCAACGATCTCGCCCGCTACTTCTTCCGACACGTATCTGTTGAAGAGAGTCCGGAGCAGGCGATTCTTGGTCTCTAGTTCATCGTGGAGCGTCTTGATCCGTAGAAGCGACCTGACCCTAGTCAGGAGCTCCTCGCGATTCACCGGCTTGGTCAAAAAGTCGTCCGCGCCCGTTTCGATTCCACGGATGCGGTCTGTGACCTCGCTAAGGGCCGTCAACATCACGACGGGCAGCAGACGTGTAGCTTCATTCGCGCGAATTCGCTCGCAGACCTCATACCCTGACATGCCCGGCATCATCACGTCCAGAAGGACCAGGTCCGGCGAGGCGCTCTCGACAAGGCTCAGAGCCGTGGGCCCATCCGCTGCCGTGAGGACCTCGTACTTCGCAGCAGTAAGCGCCCTCTCAAGGATGGTGAGATTTTGCTTGTTGTCATCGACCACGAGAATGCGAGGAAGTCGGCTCACCACGTCTCAGCTCCTACCCAAGACCGTCATGAGTTCATTGCTCTGGAAGAAATTTCCGGATCATTTGCATCAACTCGCGGGGGCTATACGGCTTCGCCAGATAGGCTGAGGCGCCGGCATTTTTTGCCTTCTGGTCGTCGCCGCTGAGAGCGAACGAGGTGATCACGATGATTGGAATGTCAGCGGTCTTCGGGTCAGCGCGCAGCCTGCGCGTCGCGTCCAGCCCGGAGAGCTTCGGGAGTTGGATGTCCATGAGAATCAGATCCGGTACTTCCTTAAGCGCGGTAGCCACCCCCAGCTCACCATCCGTCGCCTCAATCAGCCGATAGGAGGTACGCGCCAAAAGCTGCCGCACCATCTTCAGGTTAAATTCGTTGTCCTCCACGTAGAGGATGGTCTTGCCGTTCATGGGGTACCTCCATCATTGACACGCAAAGGGATTGAAAAGAAAAAGGTCGAGCCCTTTCCCAATTCGCTCTCCACCCAGATCCGACCCCCATGCATCTCCACAAACTTCTTCGTGATGTTAAGGCCGAGTCCGGTCCCGGCGAACTCCCGCGTGATTGTCGTATCGAGTTGCTGGAACTCGGTAAAGATGTTTTCGACCTGGTCCTTGGGGATGCCGATCCCGGTATCGGAGACGCGATAGACCAGGTTGTCCCCCTGTTGCTCTACCCAGAGCGAAACGCGCCCCCGTTTGCTGAATTTCAGCGCGTTCCCTACCAGGTTCATCAGACATTGCGTGATCCGCCTTCCGTCACCGTAGCCGAGTGGAATATCGTCCTGCGCCGCGGCCACGAATCCGAGCCCCTTTTCCAAGGCGAGCGATTGAAGCGAGGACCGCACGGTCTCCACCACGTCCTGGACCGAATATTCGGCTAAGACAAGCTCCATGCGACCCGCCTCGATTTTGGAAAGATCGAGGACATCGTTGATCAGCCGGAGCAGATGCTTGCCGTTGGTCTGGATATCCGTCAGAGGCTCTCTCAGGTCAGGCGGAACTTCACCGTAGATCTCATCGAGCAGCATCTCCACGAAACCGAGGATCGCATTCATCGGTGTACGCAGCTCGTGTGACATGTTAGCGAGAAAATCCGATTTGGCCTTGCTGGCTTGCTGCAGCTGGTCGTTCAATCTCTGCAGCTCTTGCGAGCCGCGACGCTGGCTTTCGTAGAGACGATGCAGCTGCTCGCTCATCTGGTTCATGCGGTTCGCCAGAGCGCCGAATTCGTCCCGATTGGGAACGTTGATTGTGGTGTCGAATTTTCCTTTCGCCACCTGGCTGAGAAAACCGTGGGCCTCCTGCACGGGCAAGATAAAGGACCATGAGATGACAAATCCCAGCAGCAGTGCCAGCACAATCAAAGCTGCCGCGAAGCTCGCCATAAGGATCAATGTCTTCCGGTTTGCTGCCGCGACGCTGGCCCGAAAGCGGTCCATCTTCTCTCGCTCACGGTGCAGCACCTGATTGACCAGCCCATCAATTTGCAGATAAAGAGGATACTCCTTGCTGAGCTGCAGTTTCATCGCATCATCTAGCTTTCCATCGCGAACAAGGTTTGCGATATCGGCCACGGTGGTTACGGCCTCTTCCTGGGCGCTGCGAATCCGCTGGATCAGACCCCGCTCTTCCGGCTGGGACGCCTTCTCGATGCGAGCCAGCGTATTGTTGAACCGGTTATTTTCGCGCAAGATGTTTGCGATCGTCGCCTCGTCCCGGAGGAGCAGCGCCATGGCGGTAAAGTTCATCTGCAAGGCAAGGGCGTGCTGGATTTCCTGCGACCAGTGAACCCGCTCATGAGCCTCGTCTAGAAGTTGGCTCTGAGAGTTCATGTTGGCGATGGTCTGGAGGCTCATTCCTCCCATTGCAATGAAGAGCACTGCGATGAGCATGAACGCGCATAGAAGCTTTGCGTGGACAGGGGCGCGGATCCCGGCCACCCACCGAACGACTGATCCCAGGGGCGAGCGGGTTAAAAGGAAGCGGCCGATTCGGTCATCCCAGGCACGGGAACGGACGTCCTCAACAGGGGTCAGCGGTTCTGCATGCATCGCCTATACACCTGACGCTGAGTTTGGCTAAGACGCTGGTAACAGCGCGTCATCCAGTCATGAACAAATCTGAGAGGCAGCGAACTGTGCTACTCGGGAGCGAGACTAGCTGATAGGGAAGCGTTGTGTCAATCGGGACTCGACTTGCTTGTCTTAGTCGAAGGATTAAGGGCTGATTTTAGGATCTTCTCCAAGTCAGCAGGTATCCTCGTAACTTGTCCTTCTCGATTCACGCAGGCGTGTCTGGTTTCACCCGTGGCGACGACGGCGCTGTCCCGTTGCCGATAAAGCCGGTAGCTAACGGTGAAGCTGGCTCGGCCGAGCGAAGCCAGTGTGGTTTCGATGACAATCAAGTCGTCAAAACGCGCCGGCGTACGGTAACGGCACGTTGCTTCGGTGACCGGGAAATAGAATCCCCTTTCTTCGATGGATGTGTAGGGCGTGGCGAGTTGGCGGAGAAATTCCGTCCGCCCCAATTCGAACCACCTGAGATAGTTCGCATAGTAGACGACACCCATTTGATCGGTGTCACCGTAGATGACCCGGTAGTTCGCAGAATTTTTCATCCGCCGAGAGTCATGAGCCAGTCGCGGGTTGGAACATCGCTGAGGGTTAAAGTCATTAAGATCATCAGCCAGAAGATCCCTGCCCTGCGGGCGCGGACACGCGCGGTGTGTCGATCATCTCCGCTGCAACTGCGCCGGTGGCGTTTCGCTAGCGCGGGAGATCTCCTGACGCGTCAGTACATCGTCCATGGTGCCGCCGATCAAGATCAGCAGCCAAAAAAATCCCGCGGCGACAAATACCCAGGTAAGCCGGTCGCTGTAGCGAACGTGCATGAAGTAGAGAATCACCAGCACTGCTTTGCACACGGCGATGGTGAGGGCGGCCGCATTGTTTACTCCTCCGCCGAGATCGAAAAACGCAATGGTGGTAGTGACCGCCGTAAGGACGAGCAAGGCCAAGAAAACGAGGACGTACACTCTTACGGAAACCACCGGCTTGGAGCTCATACGTGTCGCCCGAGCAAATAAAGTAAGGGAAAGAGAAAAATCCACACGATGTCGACGAAATGCCAATAGAGGCCCGTTAGCTCGACAGGCGTGTGATAGACCACCGAAAAACGGCCCCGCCTCGCCTGAAGGACCAGCGCCGTCAACAGTCCGATTCCAATAATCATGTGCACGGCATGCATTCCCGTCATGGCAAAGTAAAAAGAAAAAAAGATCTCCGCCGGGCGCGCTAGCGATTCTTCAAACTTGAAAGAACTGCCTGGCACCAGATGTTCTTCGAACTTTGAGTGATATTCGAAAAGCTTGATCCCCAGGAACACCAGCCCCAAAAGGATGGTCAGAAGCAAGTACCTAACCAGCGGCTTTGCCCGGTTGGTTTCCGCGCTGTAAACCGCCATCGCCATGGTGAAGCTGCTGCAAATCAGCACCGCCGTATTGATGGCGCCGAGCCAAATATCGAGATGATTACTCGCGGCGGCAAAGGCCTGCAAGTACCAGTGCTTGTAGACGAAGTAGCACGCAAACATTCCCCCGAAAAACATCACCTCCGTTGCAAGAAACACCCACATGCCGAGCCATGAGGCCTCGTGCTGCTGCTCGACATCTTCGAAGTGATGCTGCCGAAAAACTTCTACCTTAGACATGGGCCGGCTTCCCCAATGTGTAAATCTCTTCGGGATCTTTTTCGTAGGCGTAGGCGCCTTCCGTGACCGTCGGAGTCCTATCAAAGTTTTCCGTGGGAGGCGGGGACGGAGTTTGCCATTCGAGCCCCCTGGCGCGCCAGGGATTCGCCCCGGCAACGGCTCCGTAGCGTAAAGACCAGATCAGATACATTAGAGGCAGCAGATAGCCCACGGCGAGGATCGAAGCGCCGGCCGTCGACATGACGTTCAACACTTGAAATTCCGGCGGATAGACGTGGTAGCGGCGCGGCATCCCGACATAGCCGAGAACAAATTGCGGGAAAAAAGTCAGATTGAAGCCGACAAAAATAAGGAGCGCGGCAAGCCTGGCCCAGATTTCCGGATAGGTTCGCCCGGTCATCTTGGGCCACCAGAAATGAATGCCGCCGAGATAGCCCATCACCGCTCCTCCGACCATGATGTAATGAAAGTGGGCGACGACGAAATAAGTATCGTGAACATGGACATCGATGCCGAGGGTAGCGAGAAACAAACCGGTCAAGCCGCCGATGGTGAAGAGGCCGATGAAGCCCAGGGCGTAGAGCATGGGCGCATCGTAGGAAATGGAGCCCTTGTAAAGCGTGGCCGTCCAATTGAAAACCTTGATCGCCGACGGAATCGCAACCAAAAAGCTCAGCAACGAAAAGATCATGCTGGCATGCACCGACTGTCCGGCGACGAACATGTGATGGCCCCAGACCAGGAACCCGATCACCGCGATGGCCAGGCTGGCGAAGGCGACGACGCTGTAGCCGAATATCCGCTTGCGCGAAAAACAGGCGATCAGCTCGCTCACGACACCCATGGCCGGCAGAATCATGATGTACACCGCGGGATGGGAATAGAACCAGAAGAGATGCTGAAACAACACCGGATCTCCCCCCAGCGCAGGATCGAAGATCCCCAGGCGAAAGATCCGCTCGAGCCCCACTAGCACGAGGGTGATGGCGATGACCGGAGTACCCAGAATAAAAATAATGCTGGTGGCGTAGTGCGCCCAGATGAAAAGCGGCAGGCGAAACCATGTCATGCCGGGAGCGCGCATTTTGTGGATCGTGACGATGAAGTTGAGCCCGGTGAGAATCGACGAGAAGCCGGTGACAAAAACCCCCACCACCGTGAGCACCACGTGGGTATTGGAATAAATGCTGCTGTACGGCGTGTAGAAGGTCCAGCCAGTGTCCACTCCGCCGGCAGCCGCTGCCATGAGAGTGAACGCTCCGCCAAGAATAAAAATATACCAGCTCGCCAGATTGAGCCGGGGAAAAGCCAGGTCCCGCGCGCCGATCATCATCGGCACTAAAAAATTGCCCAGCACGTTCGGAATAGACGGGATCAGGAAGAAAAAGACCATCGTCACTCCGTGCATGGTGAAAAACTTGTTATAGGTCTCCGCCTGGACCAAGTCCCCCTGTGGCGTCAGTAGCTCGATGCGCATCAAAGTGGCGAACAAACCGCCGATGAAAAAAAACACGGTCACCGATAAGAGATAGAGCCAGGCAATGCGTTTGTGATCCGTGGTGAAGAGCCACGATCGAATGCCGTAGTTGACGTTCAAATAATGCTCGCGCCGCTCGATTTCAGAGAGGTTCATCTCTAAGATGTCTTCCTTTCCGCTGTGTTCAAGGATTTGATATAGGCAATGAGCTGGAGTAGTCCCTCTTCACTCACCAGGCCCTTGAAAGTCGGCATGATCGGCTGATATCCGGCAACGATTTTCGCCCGGGGGTCGAGGATGGACTCACGGATGTAATTCTCGTCTGCGGTCACCGTATTTCCTCCCTGGAGCTTCACCGTCTTTCCGAAGAGGCCCGCGAGAGAGGGACCCTGGTTGGTGCCGCCGGCTCGATGACAGGTTTCACAGCCGAATCTTTTGAACAGACTGGCTCCTTGATCGATCATGGACACGCCCGTGGCGCCGCCGCTGAGCCATTTTTCAAACTGGGCTGGTTCCAGCGCCACCACCCGCCCGATCATCCCGGAATGCTGGGTGCCGCAATATTCGGCGCAAAATAGTTGATACACGCCCGCCTTCGTCGCTTCGAACCACATACTGGTATAACGCCCGGGAAGCACGTCTTGCTTGATGCGAAACGCCGGCAGATAGAAATCATGGATCACATCCTCCGACGTCATCATCAACTTGACCGGCTGCCCCAGTGGCACATGCAGCTCGTTTATCTCGCTTTGCCCCGTCGGATGCTGCGCCTTCCACATCCACTGCCTGCCGACGATGCTGATCTCCAGGGCATCGTCCGGAGGATTATGAATGTCAAAAAAAATGATCGCGCCCCAGACAAACATGACCATAGTCAAACCGAACGGGATCACGGACCACGCGACCTCCAGCCAGAGCGTTCCCTCGATGGGCTGAGGCCGTTCATCCTCGGCGCGACGGCGATATTTGACGGCAAAGACGAAAATGGCCAAAAAAATCAGCGCCACGAAAAAGACCGACACCGCGACGAGAAAAAAGAACAGTGCATCCACTCGTGACGCCATGGTGGATGCTTGCTCAGGAAATAACGGAACCCCAAGATCCATGGCTTCAGAGGCTCTCCCTGGACTGCAACCCCCGATTTCGATCCCGCCGGAGCATCAGACCGATGAAAGTGACGAGTGCGAGCACTGTGGCCGCCGCACCGAGGCGGATTATATTCGTGATCAGCAAACTGTACTTTCCCGTGGCGGGATCGTAGTGATAACAAAAGAGCAAAAGCTGATCGATGGGCGAGCCGATCTTCTCGTCAGCGGCCTCGATCAAGCCCAGACGCAAATCCCGGGGCGAAAATTCGATGCCGTAGAAATAGCGCGCAACCTTACCCTCCGGCGTGAGCAGAATAATACCGCTGGCGTGGCCAAAGCGGTCTTTGTCGCTCTCATAGTTGTAGCGGAAGCCCACGGCCTCGGTTATGCGCCGGATGGCGGTTTCGTCTCCCGTGAGAAAATGCCACCCCTCTCCCGTCCCCGGCCGCGCGTACTGTTTCAGGGCATCGCTCTTTTTTGCTGCCGCCAAAGCGGGCGTGTCGCGGGGATCGAAGCTCAACGTAACGACATCGAACTGATCGCCGATATTGAAGGCCAGCGGGCGCAGACTTCGGACCAGACCCCCGAGCACCAAGGGGCAGAGGTCCTCGCATCTATAATAGACCAGGAATAAAATCACGGGCCGGCGGCCAAAATAGTCCTGCAGCCGTACGGTTCTTGCGGCCTCGTCGCGGAACTCCGCGTCCAGTGGTACCTGAGCGCCCAATTTCTGTTCCAGGTCCACGCTTTGGAGCGCGGCCGGCCGCTCGTTATGGGCAGGTAAGGGCGGCGGCCAAAAGAAGCTGAAGATAAAAAAGAGCCCAAGGAGAAGGTCATTTCGGGCGCGAGCTGGAATCGACCCCCTCTGCTTTCTCTCCCCGTTAGCAAGGCGGAGATTTAGTGGGGTTTCTGGATTCCCTTCCCGCTTCCGAGACTGTGTCATAAGTCCGTTCATGGTTCGACAGGCTCACCACGAACGGACGACCACACACCGAAAATCAACCAGTTAGCCGTTCGTCCTGAGACTTGTATGATGGATGTCGGCTCTGACAGTATGCAGTAAGCAATAGGTTCATAGACTCCTTTGACCCAAGAGGAGACCGTGCCCCAGGGAACGACTCGACGACTGGCAGAACCGGGAGAGAAATCTTC
>DASYRN010000182.1:0-15753 GCA_036004365.1 Binatia bacterium | reverse complement strand
GCCGCCACTAAAGAGCGGAAACCCAGTGCGCAGAAGACAAGCTGGGCGAAAAGCATGAGGCCAAGCGTTAGCTTATCCGATCGAGCGATAACTTCGTTGGCCGCCGCGAGGACACCCGCGTGACCGCTCGCCATTTTGAATTCTGCCTCTTTCATCGGGTGCGCGGCGATGAACGAGTTCGCGCGACCTATAACCTCGCGAAGGGTATCGCCTTGGTGATTGTAAAGGAACAAGGTAAGGTTTCCGTGCTGGAAGTTGTAATTCACCCAGCGGTCAAAATCCCCGGGCTCGCTCCCGTGCTCTGCCACCATTAAGACCCCGCCTACCTCATCGGTTGAGTGTGGCACCAGCCCCCAGCGCGGATCGCTATGGTGAAGCACCGTGTTGATTTGCCGGACTACGTTGACCAGCGAATCCGTTCCGCCTACATGGGGTGAGCGGAGCATTTCATGTTGAAAGGCTTCCAGATTTTCGAGAACCTCAGGAGACTTCATAGAGTTTTCCTGTTTACCCTCTAGGATGACATACAGATGATCGGTTCCCTGGAATTTTTCGTTGATATGGCGGATGCTCACGTTGTAGTCGGAATCTGGCCAGAGAAGCGGGGAGCCGGGTCTTGAGTCGCCGACAGTGAGAAACTGATACCAGTAGAGGCTCCACAGAGCCACTCCCACGAACGAGGCGAGCACGAGCCACTTGCCTGCGGAAGCAATAGACAGTTTCCCCAGAGTACGCAGCGGGGAATCCAGCCAATGCCCTTCCCCACCTTTGGCGGCGCGCCGCGGGATCGGAAAGTAGCAGCACAGGATGGGATCCAGGATGACCACGCTCACGAGGTTGCTGAGGACCCAAAAGCTCCCTCCTATGGCGAGCTTAGTAAGGATCGGCATGGGAGCCACAAGCAGGACGGTGAGTCCGATGGCATCTGTGATAATAGAGACACTTCCCGGCATGAGCAGTCCCGACGCTGACTCTACCGCTGCCTTCTCTTTATCTCCCCAGCGTTCCAGTTCCTCGAAAAAGCGCTCGCGAAATTGGATCGAGTGGCTGATGGTACGGGCGGCGATCAGAAACGGCACGACCAAGACCAGCGGCTCGAAATTATAGCCCAGCAGCGCGTTGAAACCCGTGCCCCAGATGAAGGTCACGAGGGCGGAGATCATGGGAATCAGCACTCCGTTTAGATTCCGATAATAGAGGATGAGCAAAGTAAAGATCGTCAGGCAGGTCAGGGCGATGATCATGCCGATCTCGCGCAGATAATCATAGATCCACCCATAGAGAATCGGCTCGCCCGCGGCATAGACCTTGGTGTTTTGATCCGCAACTTCATTTATGGCTTCTTGAATACGTCTGAAGAGGCTGCCGTAGTCCAATCGTTCCTCGAAGAAGGAGGCTGAGATCAGCGCTGCTTTGCCGTCTTCGGATACGAGTCGGCCAAGAATCGTAGGGTTTGCATGGACGACGTCTCGAAGCCGCTGAAGGGCCTCCTGGGTTTGGGGCACGTTGGGCCACATGACGGGTTGAACCTCGATCCCCCAGGCTGTGGCGCGGACATCTTTGACTTTCTGCCGGGCGATGGAAAAGATCTGGTAGTTGTTAACGCCTCGGGTAAACTCGACCGTCTCCGTGAGCCTCTTGATCTTGTCGAGGGTCGTTGGATTGAAGATGTCGCCTTGGCTGACTTCGACAGACAGCAAAACGATATTCGCTCCTCCGAAGATCTTGCCGAATTGATTGTGGAGCTTGACATAAGGATGGCTTTGGGGCAGCAGGTCGGAGAACGCCGTGTAGATCTCGACTTTTAAAGCGTGATAGCCAAAAAATATTGTGATGCAGAAAACGATCAGGAGGATCGGAAGCCGTCTTCGGACTATGAACTCGGCCAACTTTTTCATTGGATTTGGGCGATACCTTTACCCGGGGCCGCCGGAGCGATCCGGACTCGCTGCCACTGCCGGCCGCCGTTAACGGTCCGGAAAATAGCGCCGCGGTTCCCGACCACAAGGCCAAAGCCGTCTGGGCTAAAATCGATGCCGTTTAAACTTATTGGAGGAAACTTGAATTCCGACAGGCGCCAGTTTTCCTTTCCGATTTGGGATACAATGACGGTTCCTCTTTCGCCGACGGCCCACAGCTTTCCATCTCCGTGTGCCGCGGCAAAAAGATGGCGAGTCGTTGCACGGCCGGAGCTCGCGCCGTTTGGGTTGATCACGCCCCATTGATCTCCGGTTTGGGTTTTTAGAATGACGCCGTCCAGACCAAAGGCCCACCCTCCCTTGGAATCAGGAAAGATCAGCCCAAAAAGGTTTCGGCTTTCGCCGCTCACGAAGGAAACTTCGATGGGACTCTTCTGCTTGATCCACTTTTTCCCTCCATCTCTCGTGTGGTAGATGACACCGAACTCCCCGACGATCCAGCCCTGTTTTTGGGAGATGAAGAAAGTCCGGTTCAAAATAATATCCTCGGCAATGGAGCGGTTGAGCCAGGAGGATCCCCCGTCGCTCGTGTGCAGGATCGTTCCCCGGCTTCCGACAACCCAACCCTCTCGCGAGGTGGTCAAGGCAAGACTGAAGAGATGCTCTTGGGTTCCGCTCGGTTGCGGGGCCCAATTCCTTCCGCCGTTTTGGGTATGGAGAATCGTGCCGTAGCTGCCGGTGATCCAGGCCTCTTCGTCCGAGGTAAAATCAAGCTGGAAAAGGGCTTCCTTTGTTCCGCTCCTTTGGATTTCCCAACTTGCCCCGCGGTCGGCGGAGTGAAGCACGGTTCCGTAATAGCCCACAATCCAGGCGTGTGGTCCCCGAATTTTGACGCCGTAGAAGTTTTCCAAAAAGGCAGGTTCTCGGTACGTAGACTCGGCAGGTAAGACAACAGAGACCCGTGGGGCTAATCCCAGAGTCAGCCCCAATAAGCAGCCGAGGAACCTTCGCATGGAACTTCTGTGATGGGTCGAACAGGGAGTGCCTTTTACAGGCGCATCATTCTATGCTTTCTCCCCGCTGGATCCGCTGCAGCGTAGCGAGACTGAACATGCTTGCCGGGTAGCCGCGATTATAGGCGCGTGTGGCTGTTACGACAGTGGAGCGACCGTTCTGAACATTCACGATCGTCACATCTCCGACCGACCAGACCTCACGACCATCGGGCAGTTTGACTGGCTTAAAGAAGCCCCAGAATTCTTTAAAGTATTCTCCCTTTCGGTCGTAGATGTAGCTCCATACGTTATCGTAGGTCATCTTGTTAATATGAAGAATCTTCTTGCCGTAGCAATAATTGGGATCTTTCGCCGTGACCTCCAGCACATAGGTATCCAGCACTTCCCATTTTTCATCGATGGGCAGGTAGTCGCCAGGTTTTCGATGATAAGGCTCATGCTCTTGAGACATGTTCGCAAGCATTTTTTTTTCGCCTAGCAACTTGTAGTTAAAGTCCGTGATCTTGCCGTTGTGGCTGTTGATGTCGTCAAGAACGTACTCGCTGGGTGCCAGGGTTTGGCACCGTTGGGTTGTCGTGGCACGGCGGATGCGTCGGATGCTGGGGAGGTAAATATATAGATCATCGGGCCTTTTGGGGTCGTCGTAACGGATTTCCAGAGTCGTCGATGCAGCGTCCCGGGGATAGCTGTCTATTCGGAGCTGCATGTAATCGATATGTTCGTATCCCGGTATGACAGGCTTGGGATCCAGCATGTAGCGCGTGCGGGGAAAAATAAAATAGGAGACAAGATCCGCCCTGCGTTCGGACCCATCCTTCTCGAGCACGAAGCGAACGATTTTTCCGCCCTTGGTGGCGCCGCCGGTTTTGTAGTCATCACCCAGCCAGCGCCAGAAAAAATTCCATGCGAGTTTTTGACCTGCCTGTGGATCATTTCTATCGAGATTCGGAAAGGGAAGCCCGGCAACGTAGCTAAGAAGCTCGCCGTTAGGACCAAGCTTGACGTTCTTGGAATACTTTTCGGTTGCCTCCACATACTCTTTGATGGGCTTATAGACTTTGGGCTCCTTGATTTGAACTGTGTGGCCTCCCTTGATGCGGTTGAGCAGATTTTCTCCCACCATTCCCTGGACTCGCTGCCAGTTGCTAGGTCCAATTGTTTCACCAGGCTTGAGCTCAACCTCCGCGGCCCAGGACGAGCCGCAATGGATGAGCAGTGCCGAAACCAGGAATAACGAACATGACGCGATGGAGAACGGTCGTCTTAACTTGATTCGCATCTAAGAACCTCCAATGAGCCTTAGAACTGATAACGCATTTTGAGAAACACAGAATCCTTCTCGTCAAAGAATCCGAAGGATTTAAACTTGTTACGCCCCCCATAGAAGGCCCCGATCAAGCCAATCTTGATCTTCTCGCTCCAGGGCGGAGCGTAGGTCACGGCAGGATTGGCTACCCAATAGCCATCGGGATCGTAAGCGAGGAAGAGGTCCGGAAGGATCGTGTCACCCAGATAGCCGGTGCTGACACGGAAGGTGAAGGCCGTAGAGACCTGCCCGATTTTTTCCGCCGTGGAAAAGGGATGGATCCCATCCTCGTGGTCCAGTATGATGCTTTGAAAGAGCTGGAGAGAGAACCTAAAGGCACGCAAGGGATCATCTTGAAGGAAAGGAATCAATGCAGTCCGGTCAAAGCCGAGTGAGTAGCGTATGGTGTGCTTTTCGACGATTCCGTTAGGGTGTTTGGGGTGAGGTCCCGCCTTAAGGCCCGTGGGACCTGGATAGATTGAAATGTTATAGGGCTTGTCTGGATAAAAGGCCAATTCTCCCCGCACCGCGGTGTTGAAAGGTATTGAGGCAATTTCTCCGACCGTATAGTTAAAGTGGGCGGCGAAGAGATGGGTCCGGTCGTTGACCAGATCGATAAGCGCGGTGGTAGGAGCCAGACAAGGCGCTCCGGGGCAGCTCACGCTTCTCACTTTGAATACCATATCGGCGCCCTGAGGGTTGAAGCCCCAGATATAGCCAAGGCCGAGATTGAGTCCGCCGATATTGTGGGTGAAGCGTGCTCCTATTTTCCAGCTATCACCGGCATCGGGCAATCGGCGGGTTACCGACGGGATGACGACCGGGACAACCCCGACCGGATTGGCGTAAAGGCGGCCAATCCCTCCGGCAGAGGCGGGCAAACGGGTCTCGGGGTGAGCTGACCACCTGCCGTACCGAACTATCCCATCAGCGGTATCATTGCTTCCGACGATATCATCCACCCGCCTTTTGGCATCGTCAAAACCCGGCAAGGCAAAAAAATCCAGGATCGAATTGTTCACCGGATTCATGGTGTAAAGAACCCTCATCCCCCAGGAAGGGATCCTTGTGTCATCGAGGTCGAAGAGGTTCGGTGCGACCGGCGGAGAAAATCTTGTGTCTTGAGGATTGATTACATCCAGGATTCTGAGACCATCAGTCTCGCCCCAAGAGATGAACTGTCTTCCAAATCTCAAACTAAGCACGTCGAGCGGGGAAAGCGTGAGAACAGCCTCCCAGGGCTTGAAGCTCTTTTCGTCGTAGAAAGTATTTTCCAATGGCGGGACCGGCTTGGGTGAGACAGTGATTCGCCGCGCTCTCGCTTCGTCGTTGTAACGAGGCTCTTTCACGAACTTCCAGGAAATGAAAAGTTTCGCTTTGTCGTGGATGTCGATGTTGAATTCGGGCTGGATGGTAAAACGATTCATCTGAAAGCGGTTGCTCACGTTAAAGTGAGGATTGTGAGGCCCAACCGCAAGCCCGGTGACGTTTTCAATGTAGCCGCCGAACCTGACTCTTTCGGTGAAAAACTTCTCCCACTCACCACCCAAGATAGAGGCGGCTTCAGCCCGTGCCACGAGCAAGACCAAGAATAGAGCCCCAACCCAATAGACCGACACCCTCCCTGATCGCTCCATGACCACCCCTTTTTCAGGACCGTATTTTTACTTTGCCAGAATCGTGATAGTGAAAGATGATTCCTATTTGAGTCGCGATGAGTTTAAATTTTCCTGAGCGAACCTTTATACATAAAACATTTACATGTCAAGGAAGTTTTTAGCCTGTGTTTTCTCCGCCATCCTTTTGGCTCTACCCTTCCTGAATTCTTTCTTTTTTCCTCTTGCCTGGGTTGCTTTTGTCCCTCTTTTTTGGGCGGTTCGGCAGGCCGCCACAGGCCGGGCTTTCCTTCTAGGATGGTTTAGCGGCACGGTCGCCCATGTCGTAGGCTTTTATTGGCTCAACTACACGATCAAAGTTTTTGGCGGCTATTCATTCGGACTCAGCGCTGTCATTTTTCTGCTTTTTGCGATCTGCAGCGCTTTCCCTTTTGCTCTTTTCTGTTTGCTTGTCCGCCAGCTCGGGTTGGGTCCACTTAGTCTTTTCCCGGCGGCCTTATGGGTCGCCATAGAATTTGTTTCCCCCGGACTCTTTCCTTGGCATCTGGCTGACAGCCAGTCTCAGTTTCTCATTCTTATGCAATCGGCTGATCTGCTCGGTCCTTTCGGGACGAGTTTTCTCCTGATGTGGATCAACACGGCTCTTTACGCCGCGATTTCCGGAACCAAAGGAGTAAGGTCTGCGATTAGAGATCTGGCGGTTTTGAGTACGGTTTTATTAGCCACGCTATTATACGGCCACTTTAGGCTGAAAGCTGTGCCCATCAGCGCGGAAAAGGCTCCGGTTCTCTCGGTTGCGGCGGTCCAAGGCGGGATCGATATCAAACGCAAATGGGACATCGCGTATATGGAGAGTAACTTGAAGGCCTATCAGGATCTTACAAGATCCTCTCAGGAGGCCGACCTTGTGGTATGGCCTGAGGCCGCAGTGGAAGCCTGGTTACCGGAAAATATTGAAAGACTCCCGCCCGGGCTCCTGCCGCCGCTCAAGCGGGATACTTTTCTGGTGTTCGGTGCGCGAAGTTTCAGAGGCAATCCCAGAGGACCGGATTTGAAAGTCTTCAACAGTGCGTTCTTAGTGGACTTCGAAGGAAAGGTCTTGGGTCATTATCATAAGCAGGTTCTTCTTGCGTTCGGCGAATATATTCCCTTGGCGGCTCTTCTTTCTAAGCTTCCTGGCTTCCCTTCACAGATCGATGGCTTTACGCCGGGAGAGGGCCCGGCCACCCTGGATCTCCCGAGGGGAGTGAAAACGGCTCCCCTTATTTGCTACGAAGATGTCATGCCCAGCCTGACGCGGAGGTTTGTCGCCGCGAAAGGCGCAAATCTGCTCATTAATCTGACAAATGATGCGTGGTTTGGCGATACCGTTGCGCCCTGGCAGCACACCCGTCTCGCTCAATGGCGCGCGATTGAGACTCGAAGATATCTTGTCCGTGTCACGAACACTGGGGTTACTTCCGTTATTGATCCTACCGGAAAAGTTCTCAGCACTCTTCCAACATTTTCTCCGGGTGTTTTGACGGCAAAGGTGAGGCTCCTTGATGACCAAACCATCTATACCCGCTTCGGAGACTGGTTTGCCTGGCTCGCCACGGCGGTTTCGCTGGTCATTGTGGTGCGCAAGGTAGCCGTTAAAAGGAAGGAAGCCCCTTGATCTGCCTGCTTGTTGCATAGCCTGTCACGGAGTTGTTAAAAGAAAATTCTATGGAACAGACGACCCTGAAGCGGAAGCTGGGATTATTCGATGCGGTGATGATCATCTGCGGCGACATGATCGGCAGCGGCATCTTTTTCGCGACCGGCGCTATCGCCGAGACTCTTCCCTCGCCCGGAGGCGTGTTGTTGGTCTGGATTTTCGGCGGGCTTTTAGCTCTCACCGGCGCGCTGAGCTGCGCCGAGCTTTCGGCAAGTCTGCCCTACGCGGGTGGAGATTACATTTACATCCGAGAAGCTTACGGCAAGCTCATGGGCTTTCTCTCGGGGTGGTCTTCGTTCCTGGTCACATTCTCGGGCGCTATCGCATTTCTTGCCGTGAGCTTCACCGGGTTCATGGCCTTTTTCTTCCCGGTGCTGGGATCTGAGGAGGCGCTCTTTTCCGCCGAGTTTCTGGGTCTCTCTATCGGTATTACCGTAGGAACGATTTTTTCCATCGTGGTCGTGCTGCTGATTTCAACGCTGCACTGCATTGGCGTTAGGCAGGGGACCATCACGCAAAACTTATTGACCACTTTGAAGATTGGCGCGTTGGTGGGCATTATCCTGCTGGGAGTTTTGTTCGGCAAGGGCGACACGGCGCACTTCACGCCATTATTCGACTGGGAGAAGATCACTAATTTTAGCCTGTTCGGCGCGGCCTTTATCCCTGCGATCTTTGCGTATTCCGGGTGGAACGCGATCATTTACATCGCCGGAGAAGTCAGGGAACCGGAGAGAAATCTGCCCCGTGCATTGTTAATGGGAAACTTAATTGTGATCGCGCTCTACTTGCTGATCAACATGATTTATATCTACGCCGTACCCGTGACCGAGATGAAGGGCGCGCTTCGGGTATCCGAAGTGGCGACGACGGCGCTATTCGGTTATCAAACGTCAGCCTGGATAACCGGGATCATTACGGTATCGGTCCTTGGGGCTTTAAACGTCGTCACCATGCTCGGACCGCGGATCTACTACGCCATGGCTCGGGACGGCGTTTTCTTCAAGAGCCTCGCACGCGTGCATCCAAATTTCGGCACACCGATCAGCGCGATCATTCTTCAGGCAATCTGGGCCTGCTTTCTTATCGTTACCGGGACCTTTGGCACGCTTTTTACCTTCGTCAGCGTCATCATCACGCTTTTCTCCGCGCTCACCGTGGGGTCCGTCATCGTGCTGCGATGGAAGAGACCGGAGCTTAATCGGCCCTACAAGCTTTGGGGTTACCCGATCGTGCCGATCGTATTTATTCTCGCCCATCTGTGGATCGTCTGGGGTTCGCTGATTGAGAAACCATTGGAGTCCCTATGGGGCGTTGTCATCGTCGGCTTGGGTATCCCTGCTTACTTTTTTTGGTCCCGTTCCAAGCCGTAAGCTCTAGAGGAACCGGCATAATCCCATCTGTTGGCCATATAGGATATTAATGTTATGAACAATTTGGATTCAATCGTTCGACTGAGCTCTCGATGAAGTCTAAATCCAAAATCGAAAATCGATAGCGATGGTTAGACTTACCCGAATCTACACGCGCGCCGGAGACAAGGGCGAAACTTCGCTGGTGGGCGGAAAGCGGGTTGCTAAGGATGGTCTGCGTATCGAGGTCTACGGAACCATTGATGAGCTCAATTCGGTGGTTGGGCTGGCGCGCTCTTTCAACGAGGAGAGATTGGAAGAGAGCGAAGCCCATCGGTTTCTTGATGGGGTCTTGCGCAAGATCCAAGATGAGCTTTTCGATTTGGGCAGCGAGGTCGCGGCGCCGGACGATTTTTCCTATGAGGGGATGTATCGTGTGACGGAGGCCGAAGTGAAGAGAATCGAAGAAATCATCGATGAGTGTCAGAAGGACCTCGATCCGCTTAAGTCTTTTGTCCTGCCCGGAGGCGGAAAGATTGGGGCCTATCTCCATCAGTGCCGCACAGTTTGCCGCAGGGCGGAACGGGAACTCTTTAGGTTGTCGCGCGTCGAAAAAGTCAGCGACTCCCTCCTGCGGTACGTCAACCGCTTGAGTGATCTTTTCTTTGTTCTTTCCCGTTGGATCGCAAAACACTCCGGGGAAAAGGAATATCTGTGGCAGAGAGGACTTTTGGAAAAACCGAAAAGAAAAAAGTCAATGCAAAATGCAAAATGAAAAATGCAAAGTGGGACGCGCACCTTTAATCCTCTCCTTTCGAGGGAGAGGAAGGTGAGAGTGAAAGCTGATCGTTGATGGCTTCAGCCTGAGGCTGATCCACCTCGGGCGGAGGCTGCTAATACGCAAGTAGAGAGATATTCTCGGACTAAGCCGCTAAGAATCTAAAACCGTAAATGGGAGGAAGGTTATGGGGTTGCTTGATGGGAAGCGGGGAATGATTTTCGGCGTGGCGAACGATCGGAGCATCGCCTGGGCCATCGCCCAAGCGCTTCATGATGAAGGCGCGGAGCTTGCTTTCACTTACGCTGGAGAAATTTTGGAAAAGCGGGTGAAGCCGCTCGCCGAGGGAATTGGCGCCAAGATCATCCTTCCCTGCGATGTGGCTAAAGATGAAGAGATTGAAAGGGTCTTTCAGAGCCTGCGGCAAGAGTGGGGCGGTCTGGATATCCTTGTCCATGCGATCGCTTACGCAGCCAAAGAAGACCTTTCCAATCCCTATTTGCAGACCGGCCGGCAGGGATTTCACTTAGCCTTGGACATCAGCGCCTACTCTCTGGTTGCTCTGGCGCGCCAGTCCGCGCCGCTGATGGAAGGCCGCAACGGCGCTATTTTGACCCTGACCTATGTGGGATCGGAAAAGGTCATTCCGAATTACAACGTCATGGGGGTTGCCAAAGCGGCTCTCGAGGCCAGCGTGAGATACCTGGCTTACGATCTGGGTCCCAAAGGCGTTCGAGTCAATGCGATTTCTGCGGGCCCGATCAAAACGCTCGCCGCCTCCGGAATCGCCGGATTTAAAGAGATGCTGCACTACAGCAGCGAGCGCTCGCCGCTCAAAAGAAACGTCACTGCGGACGAGGTCGCTCGCGCTGCGCTCTATTTAGTCAGCGACCTGGCCAGCGCGGTGACCGGCGAGGTCATCCATGTCGATGCGGGCTATCATATTATGGGAATGTAGGGTGGGAGGAGTCTGCCTGGGCATCTTTCCGAGCCGATGCAATACGCCTGTTTTACGCTCGACCGTTATGACGCTTGAATCTGCTCGTCCGATGCATCGGCTCTTCAAGACACCACAGTCAGACGGGAAGAAGAAAGGTCTGAGCAGACCAAGGAAAAGGATCTGAGAGGTCAACGTTTAAACTGACCGCGTAAAGGAGCTTTTATGGCCATCAAGCAGATCTCGGTTCAAGAGGCACACGACCTGCTCGAGAAAGAGCCGGACCGTGTCTACATCGATGTGCGCACCGTGAGGGAATTTGTGGCGGGCCATCCCAGGAAAGCGGTGAATATTCCTGTTGCTTTTCCCGACCCGGGTAGGGGGATGGTAATGAATGAGGAGTTTGTGAAGGTTGTTGAAAGCCATTTCCCGAAAGACAAAAAGATTATTGTTGGTTGTCAGGCTGGTCCCCGTGCAGATGCGGCTGCGCGGCTGCTTCAGGAAGCCGGCTATCAGGATGTCGCGAGCATGCAGGGGGGATTTGGTGGAATGCGTGATCCTTTTGGCCAGATCATCGCTCCGGGTTGGGCCAGTCTTGGTTTTCCGGTGAGCGAGGACAATGACGAAGGGGTAAGCTACGATTCCCTGCGAGCCAAAGTTCAGGGCAAAATGTAAAATGCAAATTCTAAAATGCAAAATGAAGACGAAAAGATAGCCGGAAATTTGACTTTTTCAATTTTCAATTTGCATTTTACAATCCTTTTTTTCTGCTTCGTTCTTTTCCTTCCCTCGTGCTATTCCGAAGTTCTCCGGCAGCAAGAAGAGCAGATCCGCCAGCAAGAAGAAGAGATCGCCCGCCAAGGCAAGGAGATCGAGGAGCTTAAGCTTGCCCAGCAGATGGAGCAACAAAAGAGGCAGAATTGCAATCGCGCCTTCCGCTACTACGAAAAAGCTCAGACCGCTAAGGAGCGCGGGGAGGCCGCCTTACTTTATCGGCAGGGTTTGAAGTTGTGCCCCGACGATGACGTCGCCCGTTATGAATTGGGGAAAATTCTCCAAAGCAGCGGCCAGGTAAAAGAAGCCGAGGAGGAGTTTGAAGCGGCTTTGAAAATCAATCCAAACTTCATGGATGCCAAGCGCCAGCTCGACGCGATAAGGAAATGATGAAGAGACTGGAATTTGATTCAATCTAAAATCGAAAATCTAAAATCCAAAATAGCTTAAGGGTTACAGGGTAAGAAGATGAAGAGACTCGTCCCATGGGTGTTGGCACTGTTCCTATTACCGTTTCAGGCCTTTGCCATCGATGAAAAGAAACTTGTCGATATGACCTATCCGTTCGCGCAGGATACTTTGCACTGGCCAACGGCCAAGCCGTTTACCTTAGAGAAGGTCCATGAGGGGATCACTTCCGGTGGCTTTTGGTACGCTTCATACAACTACGGCGGGTCCGAGCATGTCGGGACACATTTGGACGCCCCTTTTCATTTTGCCCAAGGGAAGTGGACGACGGAGCAGATCCCGCTGGGTAGAACCATTGGGCCGGCGATTATCATAGATGTAAGGAAGAAGGCTGAACTCAATCCCGACTATCGCTTGCAGGTTTCAGATGTCCGGGCTTGGGAAAAGGGTCATGGAAGGATTCCCCGTGGAGCGATTGTGCTCATGCACAGCGGGTGGGGAAGATTTTGGGGCGACCGCAAAAAATACTTCGGCACGGATGAACCTGGCAACACAAGCAATCTTCATTTTCCGGGTTTTTCCAAAGAGGCTGCCGAATTTCTAGTTAAGCAGCGCACGATCAAAGCGGTAGGCATCGATACGCCAAGCATCGATTACGGTCCATCGCACGACTTCATTGCACATCAGATCTTTGGCGGCGCCAATGTCCCGATCTTCGAGAATGTTGCGAGCCTTGACCGTTTGCCGGTGAAGGGAACAACCGTCTTTGCCATTCCGATGAAAATCAAGGGCGGCAGCGGTGCTCCCTTAAGGATCTTCGCCTTCCTACAGTAGGCAATCGAACTTTAGGGGCTCCGACGCGTTCGCCCATTGGTGCGAGCGAGATGGTAAAGGTGGGCTACCCCTGTGCCGCAACCTTCCTACTCACGCGCTGGCTTTTTCTTTGAACCATCCCAGTCTCTGGGCCTTGCCCAAATCATCAAATGAGGAGTAGGTAACACGTTTCATGCTCTTCCTACTCGAAGCCTGGCGGGCCTGGCTCTTGCCCTTATGAGCAGTGCCATAAATCGGAGCAATCCTTCGGTATCCTCCTTCAGAGATAACTGGCTTAGGCCCAGCATTCTCTTCTCCGCGGTGGCGATGGTCATTTTGTTGATGTAAAAGGCGGCGTTGGCCGTTTCCAGTGGAGGAAAAATCCTCTGCCTCCGTCCTTCATCGAGGATGCGCTTCAAAAAGTTTTCGTGCCGCTCTCGATACTGGAGCAGGAACCGAGCCTGTTTGCCTTTGGGGCTATCTCTGAGAAGCCTGCGATCGAGCAGCAGGATGCGTAGCAGGTCTTTGTGCCGCTCCATGATCTCCATCTGCGCACGCACAGCCTGACAGAGCCTTTCCCAAGGAGGAATATCTCGCTCGACTTGTCTTTCGATTTCCCGCAGCATCTCAGAGGCGATCTCTTCGATGGCCGTCAGGATCAGTTGATTTTTATTCCGGAAATAGAGATAGATTCCGCCCTTGGCCATTCCCACCTCGCCGGCGACCCGCTCCATAGTCACGGCATCGAATCCCTGCGTGGCGATGACGTTGCGGGTCGCCTCCAAAAGCGACCGGGTGCGAAAATTTTGGATGATCTCTTTGCGGCTCGGATAAGCCATGAGCATGAAACTGAATAAGTATTCAGTAAACTGACCGTGCGTTCACTTCTAACTGGATTCTGACGGGCTGTCAACGGGCGCTATTTTGCTTTGTGAGGGAAAAAGCAATATATAACACCCAGCTCACGTTTCGTTGGAGGGATCTATGTCACTATCGTCGTTATCAAAGGCGAAAATACATCTTTGGTTGTATGTCGCTACGCTTTTGTTTTTATCACTATGGCTGCCCCAGCGTAGTAAGGCGGCCGAGCCGTCCGCAGCTGCCGGGCAGCCAGCAGCCACTCAGGAGAAGGGTTTAAGGCTGGAAGACGCGGTGCGGATCGCCCTGGAGAATCATCCCAGTATCAAGGCGGGCCAAGAGCAAATCGGAGCCCAGGAGGCTGTTCTCAAGCAGCAACTCGGCGGGTATTACCCAACCATTAGCCTCGTCAACAGCTACGCCACGGCTAACTCCACCTCCACAGACTCCGGCACAGATTCCACCAACGCGAACGGCATCGACACATTCTCCAGCCAGGCCAACGTTAGTATGACGCTTTACGACTTTGGCAAACGGGAAGGCAACGTCCAGTCAGCCCGAGAGACCGTGCAGGCCACGCGCTACGCCTATACGACGACTGCAAATAATGTGGTGTTATCAGTCAAGCAAGCCTATTACGTTTATCTCCAGGCGGTTGCCCTTCTCAGGGTGAGGGAACAAGCGGTCAAGGACCAAGAGCTTCTCGTGAATCAAGCTCGCGGTTTTTATGAGGTGGGAACCAGGGCCAAGATTGATCTAGCGCGCGCCGAGGCTAACTTTTACAGCGCTCAAGCCGATCTGGTCACGGCCCAAAATAACGTCCAGGTGGCCTTAGTGACTTTAAAGAACGCTATCGGTGTGCCCGAGCTTCCCGGGGTGCCCCAGACTGCAGAGCTCACCGTGATACCCCCTCGTCTCTCGCTCGAAGACGCCAGAAAGACAGCTTTCACTGCGCGTCCAGAACTCCTCCAGTTTGAAGCCCAGCGCAAGGCACAAGACCAGCAGATCGCAACCGCGCGCCGAGGGCATCTTCCGGATTTTCTCTTTAGCGCGAACTACGGTAGGAGAAACACGAGCCGGGAAGGGGATACCTTTCCGCTCCAACCCAGATGGCAGGTTCAGTTGAATTTCAACATTCCCATATTCGACGGCTTTAGAACGACCTACAGAGTCGAGCAGGCGGTTAGGACTTATTACACCGTCAAAAACCAGGAAGAGCAGCAGAGACAGCAGGTTGCCTTAGAGGTAGAACAAAGCTATCTTAATATGACCCAGGCCGAAGGCAGGATCAGGGCGAACGAGGCCGCCGAACAAGCCGCGAGGGAAAACTTCGATCTAGCCAATGGGCGCTATCAAGTAGGAGTCGGCTCCATTATTGAGGTCACGGATGCGGAGACACTCTACGTCACGGCCCAAAGCAATCTCATTAACTCCCGCTACGACTTTAAAATCGCTGAGGCGCAGCTGGCCAGGGCGATGGGAGGACAGTAGCCAAGGCTCAAGGCAAAATGCAAAGTGCAAAATTTGAATTTTTCATTTTACAATTTGCAATTTGATATGCGACGAAGATGGAAAGGGGTTGAAAGGTTTTAAGGGATAAAGGGTTGGAAAGTTGAAACCCTTAAACCTTGTAACTCTTGAACGTTCAGAGGCCTACTTCAGAGTAAAAAGAGGATGAAACGCATCTTTTGGTTCGTCGCGCTGTTGGTCGCCATTGCGGTGGTGGGTTATTGGCAGTTATCGCCGGGCGTTCAAAAGAAATCGGAAGCGCGCTCGGGAAAGGCTTCAGCGGTGCCCGTCATGGTGGCCACGGTGGTCCAGAAAAATCTTCCTGTCCAATTGACAGCCATTGGGACCGTAGAAGCCAACTCGACGGTTTCGGTTCGGGCTCAGATAACAGGCGCGCTCATGCGCGTCCATTTTAAAGAGGGTCAGGATGTAAAAAAAGGAGACCTGCTTTTTACGATCGATCCCCGTCCTTTCGAAGCGACGGTGAAGCAGGCCGAAGCGACCTTGGCCAAGGATATGGCCCTATTGGCAAACGCACGCGAGCAGGCCCGGCGCTACGCGGAGCTGGTGAAGAAAGAGTATGTCTCCCGGGAACAGTACGATCAGGTACAGGCCAACGCGAACGCGCTCGAAGCTGCGGTGGACGCGGATCGAGCCGCTGTCGAAACTGCCAAGGTTCAGCTCAGTTACTGCTACATGTATTCCCCCATGGACGGACGAGTCGGGAGCCTCCTGGTCTATGAAGGCAACCTCGTTCGGCTAAACGAT
>DASYRN010000181.1:0-5044 GCA_036004365.1 Binatia bacterium | reverse complement strand
CTTCCTTCTTTATCGTTTTCTCAGCACCAAATATCAGAATGTGGAAATCGTTTTTATCGCACACCATACCGAGGCGCGGGAGGTGACCGAGGAGGAGTTTTTCCACAAAGGGGAATCCGGTGGGACTTTCATTTCCTCAGGTTATCATAAGGCCCTGGAGATCGTTCAGCAGAGATATCACCCTTCGCTTTGGAATCTTTACGTCTTTCACTGCTCGGACGGCGATAACTTTGAATCGGACAATCCAGTCGCGCTGCAAGCCGCCCAACAAATCACTCAAATCGCCAATCTGTTCGGTTACGGCGAGATCAAACCTTTGGGGTCGGGATACTATGGAAGCAGCATGATTCCCTTCTTTTCTCAGATCCAGGCGGATAATTTCCAAACGGTCCAAATCCAGCGGAAGGAAGAAATCTGGCCTTCCTTCAGGGCTTTTCTCGCCAAGGATCGCGGCCGCGAAGATGCAGCTTAAACTTTTCTGACAGATGTCTACCCCTTATACGATCAAGGATTTAGAGGAATGGAATGATCGTATCCTTGGCCTCGTGCGGGAGTTCGGTCTAGACCCTTACCCGCAGGAATTCGAACTCTGCGATCATGAGCAGATGCTGTCCTATATGGCCTACTCCGGCATGCCTTCCCATTATCCGCATTGGTCCTATGGCAAAAGCTTTGAGAAATTAAAAACCTTGTACGACTACGGAGTGAGCGGACTCCCTTATGAGATGGTCATTAATTCAAATCCTTGTATCGCCCACCTCATGCAGGACAACACTCTTCTGCTTCAAGTGCTCACGATGGCCCACGTCTATGGCCACAACGACTTCTTCAAAAATAACTTCACCTTCAAAACCATAAGGGCTGAATTTACAATAGAAACTTTCAAGGCTCACGCCGATCGAATACGCCATTATATTGAGGACCCCAGTATCGGTCTGGAAAAGGTGGAGCGCCTTCTAGATGCGGCGCACGCCGTCTCTCTTCAATGTCGCAGAAATTTTGCCATACGGAAGCAATCTGTTGAAGAAGAGCAGGACCAACTCCTGGAGGAGTCTACGCCGCCCGAAGATCCCTTCCGATCGATACACCGGCGACCGGAATACGTTGTTCCAGATCTCAACCGCGTTCCCCTGTATCCGGATGAAGACCTCCTTCTCTTTATCCGAGATCACAATTCCCTTCTGAGCGCTTGGGAAAAGGATTTGCTCACCATCGTTCATGAGGAGGCGCAGTATTTTATCCCTCAGATCGAGACGAAAATCATGAACGAGGGTTGGGCCAGTTTTTGGCACAAGCGCATCCTTGAAGCCCTCAATCTGGCTCAGGGCATGAAAGTCGAATTCCTCGTCCGACATACTCAAGTCCTGAACCCGAGTCCGGGCACCATCAACCCTTACCATCTGGGATTTAAGCTCTGGGAAGACATTAAAAAGCGGTGGAACCAGCCGGCTCCTGGCTCGGAAAAGGAGCCCCGGCGTTCCAAAAACGGTATGGAAAAACTCTTTGAGGTCCGCGAAGTCGAGAGAGACGCCTCTTTTCTCCGACGCTATCTTACGGAGGATTTGATCCGGGAACTCAACCTCTTCGAATACCAGTCTCGGGGAGGCGATAAGATCATCAGCCGAGTCGCCGACAAAGAAAACTGGCGCGAGATCAAGGAGAGCCTCATTCGCAATGTCGGTATGGGGACGGTTCCGGTGATCAAAATTGAAAATGCAGACTACAATAATAACCGAGTGCTTTTCCTAAGGCACGATCACGACAGCAGAGATCTCCATCTCGAATACGCGGAGAAAACCCTGCTCTACCTCCATCAACTATGGGGTCGAGAGGTCGCTCTGGAAACCGTCATCAACGAGAAGAAATCCCTTCTATCCTTCGCAAACGAGAAGATAGTCGTCAAACCTCTCCATTGACGACCCTCTGGATTGCCTATACCTTATCCGGATTCCAAGAAAGATCTTCAGTGGCCTCGAATAGCTGCCTTACAAGGATCCAGTCCTGCATTCTTAACCGACTGGATCCAAAACCAGTCGGCAGAAAAAAATTCGCGGGAATTATTGGCGACGCCCCTTCGCATTATGCAAAAAGTCCGTCTATTTGGAACAGCACGTTCCAAGCCCTCGGGATGGAAGCTGTCTACTTTCCTTTCGACGTGGAAGAGGCTCGTCTCCCTACATTAGTTCAGACGCTGAAGGAATCGCCCCGGTTCATGGGCCTTAACGTCACCGTTCCTTACAAGATCAAAATTATAGAATATCTGGACGGCCTCGATAAAAATGCGCAGAAGATCGGAGCCGTCAATACCATAGTCCGCACTCGAGAAGGTTTGCTCAAAGGATATAACACCGACGGCTCCGGATTTATCGAGAGCCTACTCACCGCACTTCCAGGAGAGCCCAGACCTTTCCTGAAATCACTAAAAGGTACCGATACTTTAATCATAGGCGCGGGTGGTTCTGCCAGGGCGGTGGCCTTTCACCTGGCTGAAGGTTTAGGTGACGGGCAGCTTTTCATTTGCAATCGCACAGAGGAGACCGCTCGCTCCCTGGCTTCGGACGTGAAAAGACTTTTCCCCCTCGTCAAGTCGATCCCTGAAGAAGAGCTCCCGGATAGAGCCCAAGGGGTCGGATTGATCGTCAACTGCTCCACAAAAGGGCAAGGGGCAACACGAGTCAGCCTAGACGGAAAGAGCAACTTTCTTGAACCCTATTCCGCTCTAGCTCCAGCCAATCCCGCCATCCGCACGCAGTGTCCAGCCGGCAGGCCCGAATTTTACCGGGAGTGGTTGAGCGCCTCGTTGTCGGATATCGAAGCCAACAATCACCTCTCTTGGAAGTTGGCATTGTCCATCCCGATCCACGTGGCTCTTTGCGATCTCATCTACTTTCCCGCCGAGACTGTGTTTCTCCGCCACGGACGGCTAAGTGGCCACCGGACGCTTAATGGGAAAGGAATGAACGTTGCCCAAGCCGCTGAGGCCTTTTTTCACAAAATATGCCGCGATGACCTTAAGAGACTGGGAATGTATGATCAAAAAACTTATAAGCGGATTTTCAGAATAATGTATGAGGCTTGGTGAAAAATCATTTGTTGCCTTGCTTTGTGGTCGACAGCCGAGCGAGGTGCCTAGAATAGAGTAAAAGAGATCCCAATACGACCGAGGCGAGACTGAACCATTGAGCCTCGGTCAAGCCTAAACCGACGACCGGGTTGACGCGCCAAAACTCAACTACAAACCGAGCAACACCAGAAAGAGCTAAATAGATCCAGAAGAGCGTCCCGTGGGAGTAGTCTTTCGTTCTCAACTGCCACAGAATGGCGAAAATCATCACTGACTCGATGAACTCATAGATGGGCGTAGGGTGGACTTTCACGCCAGGAGGATAGGGCATGCCTGTTAAAGGGTTGACCCATCCGATGATAGCGTTGGTGTAGGCGACTCCCCAAGGAACATCGGTAATGGTCCCCCAATCTCCGTCCCCAGCAACGTGGCAGCCAATCCGTCCAATTCCGTAAGCCAGGGCCAAGGCGGGAACAGAGATATCGGCTGCCTCAAGCCACGGAATCCGTTGTCGTCGGACCACCCAGCTGACGGCAAGAGCCCCTCCAATCAACCCGCCGTACCACGTGAACCCGGCACCGCTGACGATATAGCTCCAGGGAAAGCGCATGAAGCTGTCCCAATCTTCGAGAATGAAGAGGAGACGAGCGCCTAACAGACCACCGACCGCCGCAGCAATCACCATTGTGGTCGCAAACTCTGGATTATAGCGCAGCCGCTTAAGTTCCAGTGAGACAATCCAGCCAGCACAAAGAGCGGCCAGCGCCATGAGCGCCCCGAAACTGTAAATCGTGAAAGGACCTAGACGGAGAAGAATCGGATACATGCATTTTAACCTAGCACTTCGTTCCATCCCAAGCTAGCGATAAGAGCATGCCTTTCAGCAGGGAATGGTCGCTCTTTTTTTGGGCATGTTAACCGGATCTGGGATAAATTCCTTCGCTTGTGTTGCCGAAGGAATCATCTTAATAAAATGAGTATGAGACTTCTGGTTCAACGGGTAAAAGAGGCCAAAGTCGTCGTCCACGGGAAAGCAATCAGCAGCATCGGGCGGGGTCTGTGTTTATTTCTCGGTGTCGCCAAAGGAGACGATGAGCGAGATGTCGATTACTTAGCTGAAAAAGTCGTGCGACTGAGAATTTTCGAAGACGAAGCAGAAAAACTGAACCGCTCTTTATCCGAAATAAGAGGAGATATCCTCGTGGTTTCGGAATTCACGCTTTACGGTGACTGTACCAAAGGAAGGCGCCCCTCTTTCAGTTTCGCGGCGCCGCCTGCGGAAGCCGAAGGGCTTTACAACCATTTTGTGCGCCGACTCGGCGAGTTGGGCGTCAAAACCGCCAAAGGACAATTTCAAGCCAGAATGGAAGTCGCCTTGGTCAATGACGGCCCGGTCACTTTCATCGTCGAAAGCCGGAAAACCGCGCAGCCATGAATGTAGTTCTCCTCGAGCCGGAGATCCCTCCGAACACCGGAAGCATCGCCCGTCTCTGCGCCGCTACTCTCACGACCTTACATCTCATCAAGCCTCTGGGTTTTCAGGTCGATGACAAGCATCTAAAGCGAGCCGGACTGGATTACTGGAAGCACGTGGATATCCGCATCCATGAATCATGGAATCATTTCATAAATGATCCCTCGCACCAGCGACTTCTCTTTTTTTCCAAGAAGGCCTTCCGCTCCTACACCGAAGCGGCCTATCGCAAGGGAGACTTTCTGATATTCGGACCCGAAACGCGCGGGCTCCCAGAAAAACTTCTCGCAGAGAACCAGGAACGCTCTTACAGAATTCCCATGATGGGACAGAGCGTCCGCAGTCTCAATCTCTCCAACGCGGTTTCCATCGTTCTCTATGAGGCCCTAAGACAGTTAGGGAAGGTCTAGGGCTTGACGGCAAAGCAGTTTATGATTATCTAGAAAAACCACCAATTTGAGGAACAGGGAGTTAAGCATGAAGAAACGTCGAGGCATCTCAACTTG
>DASYRN010000180.1:0-5593 GCA_036004365.1 Binatia bacterium | reverse complement strand
ATTCCGTGGATACTTTTTGGAAGAAAGGGTGATAGGCGTAACGAAAGACTTAAACAATATCATTGCTTTTTCCGGCACCTGCCTGGACCATCTCGTGGACGGCTCGATCAGAATCGCCGAGCTTAATTTCAACACCGCGAATCGCATCCTCCAGCAAGACGACCCCAAAGTTTTCTTTCAGCCCGTCCAGCACTGTATGCTTGACGCAGTAGTCCGTCGCGAGGCCGCCTACGAACAAACGCTTCACTCCGCGTTGGTGTAAAAGATTGGCGAGCGGGACTCCCGCCGCGTCTGCCCCTTGAAATCCGGAGTAGCTATCCTCATCGCCAATTCCCTTGGAAATAAGGATGACATCTTCGGGAAGCCGAAGATCTGGATGAAACTCCGCTCCCTTGCTTCCTCGAACGCAATGCGGCGGCCATAGCCCGCCGCCAGTGTTAAAATGGCTCGTCCTTTCAGGATGCCAGTCGCGTGTGGCAAAAATCGGAAGATACGCTGCTCTGAACTTTTCGATATAGCGGTTCAGCACCGGGACGACCTTATCGCCCTCGGTCACCGGAAGCGAACCCCCTGGACAGAAATCATTCTGAACATCCACGATTAAAAGTGCATCGCCTGCTTGCATCGCTCTTTATTATAATGGAAGATCAGAACCTTACAAGCAACTAACAGGCATTAGGCAACAGTTGGGAAAAGGGTTCCTAATTGCCTATTGCCTTATGCCCGGTGCCTCTTTTATGGCTATCAAAGCTGTTTTTTTCGATGCCGCAGGAACGCTCATTAGACCCACCAAACCCGTCGGCGAAAGCTACGCCGTTTTGGCAAAAGAATACGGCAAGGATGTCCCGCCTGCTGAAATAAGAGAGCGGTTCCATTCTTGCTTTTCCTCTGCACCGCCACTTGCCTTTCCTGAAGTTTCTTCCGAGGAGCTTCTCGGTCTGGAGCGAGCCTGGTGGAAGGATCTCGTGAGAAGGGTCTTCGAGCCTTGGGGTCCCTTCGCCCGATTTGATGAATATTTTTCCGAGCTTTTTCGGTACTTCAGCAGCCCAGATTCTTGGTCCCTCTACCCGGAAACCATGGAGACCTTATCGCTTCTCAAAGAGCGACGAATCGTTCTCGCGGTGATCTCGAATTTCGATTCGCGCCTCCTAGGAATTCTTAACGGTCTCGGCATAGACTCGTGGTTCGATTCGATTCTGCTATCGAGCCGGGTCGGGCACGCGAAGCCAGACCCAGAAATCTTCCACGCCGCGCTGCGCCTGCACGGCCTCAAACCAGAAGAGGCTCTCCACGTCGGGGACAGCCGGGAGAAAGACGCCGCGGGCGCGAACCAGGCTGGATTGATCGGAGTTCTGCTGGACCGGAATGATAGAGTTCCCCAAGACTCGTTCCCAAAAATCCGGAGCCTCAAGGAAATCGTCCGGCTGACCGAACAAGGCAGCTGACAAAATGGACGGCAACAATCTCTTCCCTATTCAGCGCAAGACTCCAGTTCCTGGCGGCTACATGGGCAAAGTCCTGCGAGTGGATCTTTCATCAAGCTCGATGAAAGACGAAAACCTGCCGGAGGACCTCGTGCTCAAAAAACTGATCGGGGGGCAGGCGCTCGCCTCTTATATTCTACTCAGAGAGCTACCCTTGGATGCCAAACCCTTTGGTCCCGAGAACCGAGTCGTGATTATGACCGGTCCTCTCACTGGGAATGGCTTCACCCCTGGCGGGACGAAGATGACCGCCGTCTATCTTAGCCCGCTGACAAGCTACACGCTCGGCCGCGGCGCGAGCAGCGGCTTCTGGGGAACCTATTTCAAGGCCGCAGGGTACGACGGCCTCATCATCAGCGGCGCGGCGCAGAAGCCATGTTATCTCCACCTCCATGAAGGTAAGGCAGAGCTGAGAGATGCCGGCAAAGTTTGGGGGTCGGGTACGCGGCAAACCGAGGATCGCCTGCGCGAAGAAGTGGGGATCAAAGATGCGAAGATCCTCTGTATTGGGCCTGCGGGCGAAAATCTCAATCGCGCGGCCATGCTGGCTAATGATTACAACCATTTCGCCGCCCATAGCGGCGGAGCCGTTTTTGGCTCGAAGAAACTAAAAGCCATCGTTGTCTCTGGCACTGCGCGGCCAAAAATTCACGACAAGACGGCGCTGATCGAAGCGGGCATGAGGTGGCGCGCCACTCTGCAAGTGCATGATGTCAAGAAAAAGAAGACCAAGTATGGCCACGGCGAGTCGTGGGGAGTGCTCAATAATTTAAACTGGCGCAGCACGGAGCTCTCTCCCGAGCATATCCGCGGCTTCGATCAGAACGACGTGGTTCTGAGACCCTGCTTCCAGTGCCAGCGGTTGTGTCCGTGGGATGCAAAGATCGGCGAAGGGCCTTATAAAGGAACGGTCGTCCGCTTCAATGCTGGCGGCGAGTGGCTCGACACGTTCTTTAATCTCGGCATCAAAGGGAATTCCGTCCTGTATCTCGTGGAGAAGATCAACAACCTGGGCATCGAGTGCAGCCACTTCTCGTGCGGCGCCGGCGTCGCGTTCGAGGCTTGGGAGAAGGGATTGCTCGGGCCGGATAAGACTAATGGCTTGAAGCTCGAATGGGGAAATGTCGAAGCGGTCGACAAGCTCCTCGACATGGCGGCGCGGCGTGAAGGCTGGCTGGGAAATCTCCTTGCAGAGGGGCCCAAGCAGCTTGCGGAGGCGCTTGGCGGGGACGCGCCCAAATGGGCGGTGCACACCAAAGGCGGGACGCCGGCCATGCACGAGTGGCGCCCGAGGCTTGGCGAGATGTTGCGCGAGCTGGTAGCCAGCGGCGGCATGAAACCGCAGGGAGGCGGCACGTCAAAGCCTCCGCCGGATCTCCGCTACCGAGAGAAATGGGGTCCGCTCGATCTGAACAGCCCCGAAGGATGGGCCTGGTCCCAGGTGATCTCGGAACAGTACCGTCAGTTCACCGGTGTCTTCGGCGGTTGCTGGTTCGCCCAGATGCACACCAAGCCGGACGGCCTCAAGAGCATCGTCGATGCTTTCAACGCGATCACAGGCTGGAACTTCGACCTCGATCAGGCGCTGGAGGCTGGCCATCGCAGTATGATCCTTCAGAGCCTGTTTGGGACGCAGCGAGGCTGGATAGCCGAGCATGACTGGAAAGATGTCGGGCCGAGATTTTTAGAGCCGATTCCCGATGGGAAATACCAGGGTTTTACGATTGCGAAATGGCTTCCGGAGTTGATCTATGAATATTACCGCTTATCCGGTCGCGACGAAAGAAGCGGCCGTCCTCTCCCGGAAACTTTGAGAAACCTCGGCTTGGAGGAGTTCATGGAATGGAGCCGGCCCGAATGAGAGATGCCTCCAACGCTGCCGCCGCATCCTGTCTATCTTCCTGAGAAAATGACCCGCATCTCCTGGCTGGCAGCCTCGTACTCCCGCGCCAGCGCCGGGTCGCTGGGAAATATTTTCATCCCTTTGGTTACCTTAAGAACCTGCGGCTCCACATCCAGGCGGCTCGGAATCCTCCCCTGCGCGCTCAGCATCGTCTGCCCTTCCTTTGAGAGCAAGAAATTGATGAACAGTTTTCCCGCGTTCGGGTGCGGGGAATGGCGCGCGACAGCGACTGGATGGAGATAGGTGATAACCGGCTCGACCAACACCCACTGGACCGGCGCTCCTCTCGATCTTTCCCGCGCTAGAATATGGCCGTAGGTATTGACCACCGAGGCAAATTCGCCTGCGGCCAGGAGTTGAGCCACGAGATTGTGCGCTTCGTGATGGCTCGGGCGCTGTGCTGCAAGTTTCCGCATGAAATCCAACCCGTTCTCTCTTCCTCTGACGCGAAGCATATTCACAAACCATTCCACGTCCCGGACATTGAATCCTATCTTGCCTTTCCATTGGGGCTGAAGAAGATCCTCGTATCGCTTCGGCGCATCTTGGGCCGGAACCATTTGCGTGTTGTAACCCATCGAGAGATGCAGCGAGTGAAGGTTTGTCCAGTGGCCATCGGAGTCTCTGAAGCCCTTGGGAAAAGCTGTTGGTTCCTCCACGGAATGGGCTGCTGTCAGTCCCTTCTCTTTGATCGAATGGAGCTGAAACCCAGCTGAGGAGAAAACATCTACCGAATGGCGACCCACCTGAGCCTCGGTGACAATCCTTTGAAGAACCCGGTCACTTGTGCCGCGAAAGAAGTTAACCTTTAAAAAAGGGTCTTTTTTTGGAAGGCCTCTCTGAGGGTCACAATCTGCTCTGTTTTTGAGTGAGCTGTAAAAAACGACCTCACCCTCGGCTCTGGCGAGCTCTTCAGTAGAAGACGCAGCACGGCAGTACGAAGAGATCAGGACCAGCAGGACAACAAGCGCTGTTCTCATAGAGAACCTCCAAAGGCTGCCTACGAATATCTTCGGCCTTGAGCGTTGTCAATCTGCCATGTTGCATATCTCGAATCTGAGATTTGAGATCTGCGGTCTGAGCTTCCGAACGAAGCGAGGACTGGGGGTTGACAAATCATAGGCGAGCAAGATACACGCGAAGTATCTTACCTGGGAGGTTCATCCAATGACATCGAGACGGGAAGAGATAAAAGTAGATAACAATCCCATGAAGCTTTACATCAGCCATCCTGACGGCACGGGACCCTTCCCAGCTATCGTGCTCATCCAGCATCAAGGGGGAGTCGACAAATTCATGGAGGAGATGACAGAGAGAGTCGCTGGCGCAGGCTACTTCGGCGTCACACCGGACCTCTATCACCGTGATGATCCGGATTGCAAAGATGACGGACCGACGCGCCGTTCGAGACTTCGCGACATCACGGTCATCACGGATGTGAACGCCACGGTGGACTTTCTGAGAGCTCACAAGCTGGTCGATGGCCAGAGGCTAGGCATTGTTGGTTTTTGTATGGGAGGTCGGGTCGCCTATCTGATGGCCGCCGCCAACCCCCAATTCAGCGCCGCAGTCACCTATTACGGTGGCAACATTGCCAAAGCATGGGGAGATGGCCCTTCTCCTTTTGAACGAACGGCGGAGATTCACTGCCCGATTCAAGACCATTTTGGAGCGGAAGATCAGAATCCATCACCGGAAGATATGCGCAAGCTCGATGCCGAGCTTAACAAGTTCGGAAAGGCGCACGAGTTCCATTCTTATGCGGGCGCCGGCCATGGCTTCATGGATCGGCACGGAAACAAGTACCATGCCCCCGCCGATCAGCTCTCCTGGCCGCGTACGTTGGACTTCTTCAGGAGGTACCTGATCGAGGTCGCTCCCAAGAGGGCCGCCGCTTCTTAATAACTTTTTCGAGGGTATCACGATGGCACCGGCAAAACCTCGCATCACCGTAGGGTCTCCCCCCGATCCGCGCAATCGCGCCTTATTCGATAGGCTCGTGTCGATCGACGGCTACGACCTCGAATATGTCCACGAGTACTCCCCCGGCGAGTTTCATTACCGGTTCGTTCAAGGGGAGTTCGACGTCGCGGAGATGTCGGCCGCTACTTTTCTTAGAACGAAGGAGAAAGGCCAGCGCTTCGTCGCCTTGCCGGTCTTTTTCCAGCGCGGCCCGCGCCAGCGCAACATTTTCTACTGTGAAGGA
>DASYRN010000179.1:0-22462 GCA_036004365.1 Binatia bacterium | reverse complement strand
CCGACTCCTGCTCCGACGGGTGAAATGAGCGCAGGAAGATGTAGAACCTCTGCTACACGATAGCCGTGAACCGGACCAGCGCCGCCAAAGGCAAACAGCGGCATGCGGCGGGGATCTTTGCCGCGCTCGCCGAGGTGCGTTCGGGCGGCGCTGGCCATGTTCTCATTCACGACTCGATGAATTCCCCAAGCGACCTGCTCGATGGTTAGGCCGAGCGGGCCGGCCAGCTGCGAAAGAGCGCGGCGAGCCGCCTGAAGATCGAGTCGCATCCTACCACCCAGGAAATAATCGGGGTTTAAATAGCCGAGGATAAGATCCGCGTCCGTGACCGTTGGCTTTTCACCGCCCCGGCCGTAGCATGCCGGACCAGGATCCGCGCCAGCGCTTTCCGGCCCCACCTTCAAAAGGCCGAGCGCGTCCACGCGCGCGATGCTGCCGCCGCCGGCGCCAATCTCGATCATGTCGATCACGGGAATCTTCACCGGTAGCCCGCTACCGCGGCGGAAGCGATAGACTCGATCGACTTCGAACTCGTGCGCCTTGAGCGGTTCTCCGCTCTCCACAGCGCAGAGCTTCGCCGTCGTCCCACCCATGTCGAAAGCGAGCAGATCCGAGAAGCCCGAGCGGGAGCCCAATCGAGCCGCGGCCAGCGCCCCCGCCGCCGGCCCGGACTCCAGAAGACGCACCGGGAAGCGAGCCGCCGTCTCGGCGGTGGCGATGCCACCGTTGGACAGCATCACAAAGAAGCTGCCGTCGAATCCCACACGCCTCATGCGGCGCTGAAGCCCTTCGAGATAGCTCGCCACCATCTCCTGCACGTAAACATTTGCCACCGTTGTGCTGCTCCGCTGATACTCGCGAATCTCAGCCACGACATCCGAGCTCAGCGACACGCGAAGCCGCGGCGCGATTTGGGCAACGATTTCGGCCGTGCGGCGCTCGTGCGCCGGATTGCGGAAGCTATTCAAGTAACAGACCGCGATCGCTCGGATGCCTTTGTTGCGGAGCTCGCCTACGAGCCGACGGACGAAGGATTCATCCAAAGGTTGAAGTATAGTCCCGTCGGCAGCGATTCTTTCAGGGACATCGAAGCGAAGATATCGAGGGATAAGCGGCCTGGGAAGCTCTAGGTTGAGATCGTAAAGCTCGTAACGGTGCTCGCGCCCGATCTCAAGCGCGTCCCGAAATCCCGCCGTGGTGAGCAAAGCGGTCGGGGCCCCCTTGCGCTCGATGATGGCATTAGTGACGAGGGTCGTGCCATGCACCAAGGCCTGCACTTGCCGAGCATCGGCGGCAAGATGGCCGAGCGCTTCGCTTAGAGCCGACTCCACCGCCAAGCTCGGGTCGACCGGAGTCGTAAGCGTCTTTCCGATGACAGCGCTCCCGTCATCTCCTATCATCAGAAGGTCCGTGAAGGTACCGCCGATATCCACGCCGACTTTATACATCTCGTAAAAACTGAGGATTGAGGATCGAGAATGGAGGATCGCAAAAACCAAATCTATCCTCTATCATCAATCTTCGATCCTCGATTGATCTCTCGTTTGATCCTCGATGAATCAACTCTGGGCGAACAAATCCATGAGTCTTTGAGTCTGGTGGTTGGCGGCGGGCCGGAGCAAGGGTATCTTCACACCCGCGTCACGGTACTGCTGCACCCGCTTCTCGACTTCATCGGGAGTTCCGCTCGCAGTCATCCCCTCGACGTAAGAATCCGGAACAGCCTTGATCAGTTCTTTCATTCCTCCGCTGGCATATGCCTTTTCAAAGATAGGGATGTCCTCTTTCCTTATGTAAGGCTCTCCGACCCGGATTTTGGGGCCGGCAATGAAAGAAATCTGGACCGGGTCCAGTTTGGTGGCGACTTCCCAGCGCACCTGATCGAGGGCCTTCTTGTGGTCATCCTCCATGGAGCAGTTGATAATCTGTGCGACCTCAAACTTGGAAAAATCCCTTCCCGCTGCCTCCGCCGACTCGCGCAGGATCTTGAGCGCGTTGACCGTATACTCTGGAGAGCAGACGGCGTTTAAAATGACGCCATCAGCAATCTGGCCCGCGAGTCTAAGACCGGTTTTGCTCGTCGCCGGGAGATAAATCGGGATGGAAGTGCGAATCGGCCGCCATGCCAATCCCACTTTGTCGAAATGCACATACTGTCCATGATAGGAGACTTTTTCTCCGGTCAAAAGAAGCCGGATCGCTTCAACGTATTCCTTGAGCACTTGCGCAGGCGTGACATTCAGGTTGGCAACAAGCGCATGGACCTTCGCGTGGCTTTGGGTGCAGGCGCCCGGGGCCAACGTCATGCGGCCCGCCGTGAGCTCGTCCAGGCTGGCCAGACTTTGAGCCATCACCACCGGACCACGCAGGCGCACAATCTGAGTCGCGCCCAGGATCAGCCGCTTTGTGGCTAGACCAATAGCGGCGAGAGAGGTGACAGAATCGCGCATCAACTCGATGGTCTCGGAAAAAAACCCCATCTCATAGCCGCGCTCCTCAGCCTGCTGCATGAGGCTCGCCATTTCCCTCACGTTGCTGAACTTGCCGTATCCCAGAGCAAAACCGACTCGGGCCATCTTCATCTTTCCTCCCGCAAACTATGAGTTAGCTACCCTCAAAAGAATTCACTGTCAACTTCCTAAAAACCACAGACCAGCCGCAGCAAACTGTGAAGAATCAGACTAAACGCACCCTTCGCGCTTACTCCGATCCCATCCCGAAGCTCCTCCCCGCGGGGATAGGCAAAGATCCCCCGAGTGCCCGTGGTCACCCAGGAACGGGGGTCTTGGAAGTTTCGCACCGCTTTCCGAACAGCTTCCTCTCCACTCATCTTCTCTTCGCGCGTCTTTCTCTGAAAGCTTTTAAATCCACGGAATTGTCCTTTGTTGAGCCAGATCCCATGGCACCTCCGACAACGCTGAAGCTGTACGTCGGAGGGCAAGAGCGGTTCTCGAAAGCTTTGGAGCCGATCTCCGCATCTCGGACAATAAAGAGCCCTCTTCTTGAGGGCCATCGAATTCTTGAGAAGCTTCTCGTTGAGGGGGTCCAGACGTTCGCTCTCTTCCGGCTCAACGGGAAAAAGCTCCCACTGATCACACCAGATCCCGCCGCAGTCCTGGCATTGATCCAGGACGATGAGCCTGCCCGGATGGGCCCGCGCGGAGACCTCCTGCATCTCGACATCGCAATGGGGACAGCGCGCCATCCAGTTTTTGTCTATGCTTTCGGGCTCCGTCCGCCAGCCAACCCGGCCATCTGATAAAGCAGCATAATTCTGTGCGCAATCGGAGGATGGGTGCTGAGAAGATCTGCCAGTCTTCCTTCGCGATCATCGACGCGCCGTCTCAGCGGATTGACGAAGAAAAGGTGAGCCGTTCCCCGGCTCGCCTTGTGGAACGGCATTGCGGCGTTGCGGATCTTCTCCAAGGCCTGGGCTAGACCCAAAGGGTTGCGCGTGAACTCCACCGCTGTCGCGTCGGCCAGGTATTCTCTTTGGCGCGAGACAGCCATGGCCAGAAGCCGTGAGATCAACGGCGAAAAAAGGACCAGAAAGAGACTCGGGACAACCCATAGAGCATTTTTCCTTTGCCCGTGACGCCGGTACGCCGACGCGGAGACCGAGCGCTGTGACCAATCGGAGAGGAGCGCTATGCCACCCAGGAGAACGCTGATCAAGCTCATCAAAAGAGTGTCCTGATTACGGATGTGCGCGATCTCATGGGCGATCACGCCTTGCGTCTGTTCCCTAGTGAGAAGAAGCAGGAGTCCGGTGGTGACGCAGATCGAGGCATGATATTCATCGCGACCCATCGCCAGGGCGTTGGGAGCGGGATCGAAAATCACATGGATCTTGGGCATTGGACAACCCGAAGCTAAAGCCATCTCGGTCACAATGTTGCGCAGCTCTCGATGCTCGGGAAGCTCCAAATTTGGCGCTTCGGCGCCGAGCGCGCGCAAAATCAAGTCACTCCCCCAGTAGTAAGATGTCAGACTTATTCCCGTGGAAACAGCCAGCGCCAAAACAGTCGCCAGCGGGAACTGCGGGCCTCCGGGCGTGAAAGCATCGAGCTTGAGGTAGTCCACCGAAAGCCCGACCGACAGGAAGAAAATCAAAAATAGAAAAACGATGACGGCGCTCAACCGGCGATTACGGGACTGACGCTCGGCGAAATCGAGAGCCTCATGCTCCGGGGAGCCGGCCATCCTAGGCCTGGAGGGATAAGTTCACGCGTGGGGTCGCCCTTTCAGCTTCTGGGACGGAGAAAAATTCGCTGGGCCCAAAATTGAAGAACTTCGCGACCAGGCTCGAAGGAAAAACCTCTTGCTGCATGTTGTAGCGCATGACGAGATCGTTGTAGTACTGGCGCGCAAAGCTAATCTGATTCTCGGTCGTCGTCAGCTCCTCCTGCAGCTTCAGAACATTTTCGTTGGCCTTAAGGTCGGGATAATTTTCCATCAGAGCGAAGATTCTACCGAGCGACTGAGTCAGGAGATTTTCCGCCTGCGCCGTCTCTTTAACGCCCGTCGAGCTCACGGCTCGGCTTCTCGCCTGCATGACCTTTTCCAGAGTCTCCTGCTCGTATTTCATGTATCCCCTAACCGCTTCGACCAGGTTGGGGATGAGATCGTGACGGCGCTTGAGCTGGACGTCGATCTGTTTCCAGCCGTTCTGGATGCGATGGCGCAGACTAACCAACAGGTTGTAAGTCCAGATCACCCACACGGCAGCCAGAATCAGAATAGCGAGAATCACCCACCTCATGGTTTTTCCTTTGACAACATCGATTTTACGGCTATCCCATCGAGAATTCAATCAAAAGAGGTGAAACCGAAAAGCCTCTGCTTAGAGGTTAAAGAAAAGACGGGGACCTTAGAAGACAAGGAATCGAAGCCAGGGCTCCGGCCAGGGGACGTGCAATACCTGATCGAACACACCGTAAAGAAAGCCCCAAGTTCCAGACGCGAGGATGCAAGCCGTTATCCAGCGGCCGCCGTACAGCCTGACATAGAGAAGAACAAACAAAGGAAGCGCTATCGGAAACCCAATGAGGTGAATCGCCGCGAAAAGTCCCCAAAGCCAAGCCCAGATCTCCAGGCTGCCCCAGCGGCCCTGGTGCTCGAGAGCTGCTACTTCAAAGGTTGGCGGCTCGGGGTTCGGACCCGCGCCACGCAAAGCCTTAAAATCGAGAACAAGCTGAGCCAGTACTAAGACAACCCCAATGCTCCCCAAGAGAAGAATCACGATGGATGCTCTGATAGGCCAATCCTTGGCGACAAAAAGAGCGCCGAGCACAACAAGGCCAATGAACGAGGTGAAGAGAATCCTTTCGACTCCGCGGGCCATCTTTTCGTTCCTACGCCCCGGCGACGGATGCTTCCGCTGCTCTTTTTTCCTTTCGTCCGGCCACTATCGGATAGACGACGGAAGCTATCAACAACACCATTAAAGCCATAACCATTGGACGTCTCAGCCACTCGAGGCCGTAGCGCGTGTAGGAGAGCCAAAGGTAGAGTTCCATCTTCTCCCCAAGCACCACACCGAGGAGCAAAGGTGGCCGAGGCCAACCATAGCGCCTCATGAAGAAACCGAGCAGGGAAAAGATCATGAGCGCTGTAAGGTCATAACTGTGAAAGTTGGCGGCAAACGCGCCAATAAAAATAAAGGCCACGATGGGTGGGACAATCGCGTAAAATGGGAGAAAGCACATCCTGGCAATCGGCCGGGAGAAGAGCATGCACAGGGCGGTGGCGAGGATGTTCGCGATGACCAAAGTCCAGATGACCGCGAAGGTCAGGTTCAGCTGGCTGGTCAGCATATCAGGACCTGGGTTGATACCCACAGCGACGAAGGCTGTAAGAATGAGCGCGGTGGAGGTGCCACCAGGAATGCCGAACGCTAGAGTGGGGATGTAGTCTCCCCCTTCCTTGGCATTGTTAGCGCCTTCCGAAGCAATGACACCCCGGATGTCTCCCTTGCCGAAATTCTCCCGGTTCTTCTCTGTCTGTACGGCATGCGCGTAAGCAAACCAGTCCGCGACCGAGCTGCCCAGGCCGGGAAGAAAGCCGATCCAAGCGCCAATCACCGACGTACGAATGAGGAGCCACCAATGACGGAAGACATCCAAGATGCCTTCCAGATAGCCCCGACCGAATTCTTCTGCTTTCGCGATGCTGGTCTTCCGGCTCGCCAGGTCGATCACTTCAGGGATTCCGAAAAGACCTAGAGCAACCAAGACAAGTTCGATCCCTTCCCAGAGATAGGAGACATCAAAGGCGTAGCGTTCGATCCCCGATTTCGTATCCAGACCCACGGTTCCGATCAGCACGCCGAGGATTCCCGCCAGCAGCCCTTTGATGGGCGCGTTGCCGCTCAGGATCCCCACCATGCTGACCCCCCAAAGGGTGAGGATGAAGAATTCAGGTGAGCTGAAGGCGAGGACTACGGGCCGCAACACAGGTAGCGATGCGAAAAGAACGAAAGCTCCAAAGAAGCCGCCCAAGAGAGACGCGACAAACGAGGCGCTGAGCGCCCTGGCAGCCTCCCCCTTTTTCGCCATGGGATAACCGTCCAGAATCGTCGCCTGAGAGCCCGAGCTGCCGGGAACCGAAATCAGAATCGAAGTAAAAGCGCTGGCGGTATTCCCCACCGCATCCATGCCGACGATGAGCGCTATGACCAGAAGCGGATCCTTCATGGTCATGACAAACGGAAGCATGATCGCCAAGGTGCTGGGACCGCCGATTCCTGGCAGGAACCCAACGAGGCTACCGATCAGGACCCCTAGGGCCATGAAGGCCATCGCCTCGGGCTGAACCACCCCGGCTAGGCCTTCAAGGGCTGCTTCGAGCATTTTCCATCCGCCAACCGTTTCGAACGGCGAGCTAGGATTTCTTTTCGCCTACCGGAAGGCCGTACTTCTGCCGCATCTTGGTAATGAAATCCAGTGCCTCTTTGGGAATAGCGATGTGCTCCCGAATCACGGCTTCGATTTTTTCTCCCGGGTGCGGCCTCCACCCTTCCCCAAAAAACTTGTCTCCTTCTTTGTCAACTTCCGGATCTTTCATGACCTTACTGAACGCCTCGCGGAGTAGCTTCATCAAAGGGTCGGGTGTCCCTTCCGGGGCGACTAAGAACTTGTCCAGTTCAGGAGCACCAGCCCAACCGAGGTAGCCCTGCCAAGCTAAACCTGAGGGCCGCTTTGAACCCAAGAGCTCGACAAAAGTCGGGACATCCGCGAAATCCTCGCGCCGGCGATCTTCTTCCGTCGCCAGGATTTGGACCACCCCCTCACGCTGCAGGTCTTTGACCAGCTTCGCGTTTTGTGTCGCCCACATATCGATCTCTCCCTGCCGGATCGCCAACGCAAGCTCTCTGCTCCCTGGATACCCATAAATCCAGCGCAGGTTCCAACCCAGATATTCCGCGCCCCAAACCGTCATCGCAACCCAGGTGCGAATCCCATCCGTGTCGCCCACGACTACCGGCTTGGCGCTGGAATCCATCAGCCTTGGCCGAGCGTCGTTTCTAATCATGACCAGGCTCCCAGGGCGCGCGACACCACCGATGACCTTAAACTTTCGCGGATCGTACTTGATCGTGGGGCCACCACGAACAAAATTCCCGATCCCGGAAGAGGAGTCCTGCATAAGGGTAAGACCGTCAGGCTTCACCTCGCTGGCAAAGTAGTTGTTGGCAATGGTGCCACCGCCACCGGGCATATTCTGGACAATCGTCTTGGGGTTTCCTGGAATGTACTTCGACATAAACCGTGACACGAGCCGCGCCGACGTGTCGGTTCCGCCTCCTGGGCTGGAGGAGACGATGATTCTGATCGTCTTACCCTCGTAGTATGGATGCTCAGCAGCAAAAAGTTGCCCGGCTGCCGCAATGAAAAATCCACAGAACAAGAGAGAAAAAAGGAAGATCAGAATTTTTCTTCTCATAGAGAATCCTCCTTCGTGTTTTTGAGAACCCTGAGAGGTTCGACGCTAATTTTCCTACGCGAACGGCCTGAACCATATTGCAATTCCATGATAGGGGTCAAGGGTATAGCGTTGCTTCCTGCTCATGAACGGATAGTTCGCCTTGCCAAAAGCTTCGGCTAAGTAATATATATGGGCACCAAAAATGGGTCGTATCAACTGGGGGTCTAATATGAAGATCTTGAGAACTCTGGGTTTGTCTTTGGCTCTGGGATGGCTCGCTGCGATTTCTTCCTTGCCAGCTCATGCGGCATCCGTGGAAGAGCTGCTTGCAGGGATCAACAAACTACCCGCAAAGAAAAGACAGAAGCGGCTCGAAGAGGGGGCAAGGAAAGAAGCAAGCGTAATAGTGTACTCCAATCAAGGACTTGAGACCATCCAAGCCTACTCCGGCGCCTTCAGTAAGAAGTATCCCTTTGTCAAGATCGACTCCACGCGCCTCCAAGGAGCCAAGGGACTCGACCGGATCCTCCTGGAACACCGGGTGGGAAAACTACAGGCCGACGTCGTGGGGGTGGATTTCGACTTCATCGCGGAATTGCTGAAGGCGGGCGTCACTGGCCGCTACGAGTCTCCCGAAAAGAAATACTTTACCGACGCGTTTTGGGACAAAGACAGCCGCTGGTACGCCGTCGATTACACGCTTGTGGTGATTGGATACAACACAAACCTGGTCAAGCCCGCGGAAGCTCCCAAGAGTTACGAGGATCTCCTCAATCCCAAGTGGAAGAATGACATTTCGATCGATAACGAGCCGGAACAGGCGGTTTTCGCCTGGCTCCTCGAATGGGGAGAGGAAAAGACCGCGGACTACATGAAGGCATTGATGCGCAATGGCACGATTGCGCGCCGAGGTCATACGCTGCAAGTGCAGCTTCTGTGCAGTGGCGAAACCAAGATCGCGGTCGAGGTTTATCCCGCCCGTGTAGCCCAGATGAAACATGAAAAAGGATGCCCCATCGCCATGAATTTTCCCAACCCAACGCCCGGCTCCGTAGGGAGCCATACGGGAATTGCCAGGAGTGCCAAAAACCTCCATGCGGCGGCGCTTTATCTTGACTTCATCATGAGTGCCGAAGGAGCCTCGGCCCTCGCCAAGTCTGGCGGGCTGCCTGCACGAAAGGGCGCGAAGGCTGCATGGGAAGAAGTTTCAAACCTAGACGACAAGGGCGTCCGCATCCTGATGATGGGCCATGAGAAGATGTCTCAGGTAAAGGAGAAAGGTTACAAGCTCATAGAGGACATTATCGTTCGAAAACAAATCCAGTGACGAGCTTAACCTAATCCGACAAAACTTCTGTGCTTTGGAACCGTGCATCGAGCAAAAATTTTCTCTCCTCTCCCGGAGACCGTTCACTTTCACCGCTTTCCTCTCCCGTCGATCAGGCTACACCTGCTGAATTGAAAATCTTCCCCCAATCTTCCGCGCCACGAGACTGATGGCTACAAGAATAGCCACCAGGACCATGCCGAGGGCTGAGAGCTGGGGATATTGTCCGGTTTCCCACAGCTCAAACAGCACGACCGAGATGACTTCCGTGCCGCTCCGATAGAGCATGATCGACGTCGCCAGCTCGCGAAACGAATGGGTCACCACAAAGATCCATCCCGCCACCAAGCCGGGAGCCAAAAGCGGGAGGATCACGCGCGCGAATGTGTGGGGCCACGCGGCGCCGCTGGTCTCCGAGGCTTCCTCAAGCTCCTTTTTGATTTGCAGCATCGACGAGGAGCACGCCCTCATCCCGTAGGGCAGGTATTTCGTCACGTAGGCGATCAATAGAATCCAAAGCGTGCCATAAACCGGGACCGGTGCCACAAGATAAAGCCAAAGGATCGCAATTCCCATGACCAAACCGGGGACGGCGATCGGGCTGAACGCCAGAAAGTCGAGCAGGCCTTTCCCGCGCCACGATGTCCGGACAATGATCCAGGCGACGATAGCCGTAAGCAGCATGGTGATCGTCGAACTGGAGACGCCCAGGACGAAACTGTTCCACATGGCGCGCTGGATCAAGGGGAATTCCCAAAGTCTCTTGTAATTGTCTAAAGTAAGGCTGGCGAATGCGTTCTTCGAAGGAGGCATATAAAAAGGAAGGAACGAAGACCAAATCACGATCAGAATCGGAACGATGAAAAGAATAAAACAGAGAAAAACGTTCAAGGCTGCCAGCGGAAATCGCCAGCGGCCCAGGTTAAAGGTTGTGGGGCGATATCCTTTCCCGGTAATCGTGGCAAAACGATCCGACGCCGCGGTCAACTTGAGATACAGAAAAATTCCCACCGCCGTAATGGCAAGGTAGACGATACCGAAGGTGCTCGCCAATCCAAAATCCGTTGGCGTTGTCCTGGTTGCGAGATAAACCTCCGTCGCGAAGACCAAGATACCTCCAGGCATTCCAATCAGCGCCGGAACCTCGAAGTTCTCAATCGCTCTGACAAACGTGATCATCCAAACGGCCAGGATGGCCGGAAGCAGGACGCGCAATGTGATGCGGAATGTGGTGCGGACGATGCCGGAGCCGGCAACCATCGCCGCCTCTTCCAGCGACGGGTCCATGGAACGCAAAGCGGCAGCGAGAAGAAGAAAGGCAAGCGGGATCTGATCCGTCCCCAAGACCCAGATCATTCCTAGCATGTTGTTGATTTCTATAGGTTGCTCCAATCCGAGGTATTGCATTGCGACCAGGTTGACGATGCCGCTGCGCCGACCAAACAGGATGATCCAGCCCACAGTGGTGAGAAGACCGGGAACGACCATCGGTACCAGAACGCAAGCGTAAAGCGCGCCTTTCCACGGAGCGTTGGTTCTTTCCGTCATCCAGGCTAGATAAAGTCCTCCAGCAAATGCCAGGAAACTTGCTCCCGAACTGAAAATCAAAGAATTAAGAAACGCGGGAACGAGGCGCCATTTGTCAAGCAGAACGAGATAGTTCTTCAACGTGAGCGCACCGATGGTCCCTGGCGGTCCGCTCTGGAGGCTTCCGTACACGAGCATCAAGAGAGGAACCAGCGTCAAGTAGGCTATGAAGACACCGGTCAAGCCCGTGACAACGAGTTGGGGTTTGATCGCGAAACGGAAGCTGTTTTTCACGAGAGCCCTTTTATCACTCACCGGCTTGACCGACAATGACTCACGGGGCAACGAGTCTCAACGTCTACTCGTTAACTTTCTTTAGACGCCAGCGTCTATAGTTGAATGGGCGCGATGACTCTTCCGAGGCCGTGTAGCTTACACGGCACCAAGAGCGTAGGAAAATTCCTTCAGCTCTTCGCCTTTCCGGTAACTTTTAGGAAAGATAGTTCCCAAAAATCGCGGTATTACTTGGTGGCATTGGCCTTGCTTTCTAAACCCTGTGGGAGTTAAAAAGGAAGCTAGAGTCCTTGGGGGCGCATACAAAAAAATCAATCTCCCGATTTAATTTTCTTTACTTCTGGTCTAAGCTGTGAAATGAAATTGATGCACGGATAGACACCCTTTCGGTACTAACAGAAGACACTTCATGTACAACAAGTACTTCGGATTGCGAGAATCCCCCTTCAGTGTCAGTCCGGATCCCCGCTTCTTTTATACCAACACCCTCTATCAGGAAGCCTTCGCTACCCTGCATTACGGCATCGAGGCCAAAAAAGGCTTCATCGTCATCACCGGCGAGGCGGGAACCGGCAAAACCACTCTTCTGCGGAAACTCATGCGCAACTTGGAGGCCACTACCCATTCGGTCTTTATCTTCAACACCCACCTAGACTTCACTGAGCTGCTCCAGCTGATGCTGCGTGAGTTGGGCTTGTCTTGCCAAGAAAACGAGCGGCTAACGATGATTGAGGAGCTCAACCGCTATCTGTTTGAGCAGCTCAAACAGCGCCACGTCGTCTCCGTGCTGATCGATGAAGCCCAAAACCTAAGCGATGAAATCCTGGAGGGACTAAGGCTCCTCTCCAATCTGGAGACCGATAAGGAAAAGCTGCTCCAAATCGTGCTCATGGGCCAGCCCGAACTCGAAGCCAAACTCGATCAACCCGCTCTGCGCCAGCTTAAGCAGCGAGTGGCGCTTCACTGCCGGCTTGCACCGCTTGAGGACAACGAGGTCGGTCCCTATATCGACTTCCGGCTGCGCATAGCCGGCTATGAAGGACAGCCTCTATTCGATGCTGACGCCGTGCAGAGGATCGCCCTCTATTCCGGAGGAATCCCCCGTCTCATCAACACGATCTGCGATAACGCTCTGCTCAGCGCCTACGCCGGCTCCCAGAAAGAGATTACCGCAGGGACCATCAAAGAGGCCGCCCATGACCTACGGCTAGAAGAGAGCCACGCCCTGCCGAGACAGTCTGAAACGAAAAAAACAAAGGAGATCGTCTCGAACTCCAAGAAGAATCGGGCGCTGTTTGGCGACAGGAAGCACGCCTTTCCAAAGCGCACCGCAACCAATCCGATTCGACACCAGTCAAAGCACAACCAAACAAATCCAATCCGACCGCAGTCAAGATCCTTTGCCTGGATTGGCATGGCAGCGTGGGTCGGTCTCGCCATACTTGGGGGCGCCGGGGCGGCAATTTACTCGCAACAAAGCAAAGCTTATCTTTCCGACCTGCCTGTCAATTTCAATAATTTCTTTGGCATCCATCAAGAAACTTTGGATCCATCGAGGCGCGCTCAGAGCTGGGAAATTCCCGCTGTAGCATCTCGCGTCGCGCCGCCAGATAGTCCTCCATCGACGGAGGAGAAAAAAAGAGAGGTTGACTCTGTCTTAGAAGTAAGCAAACCCGATCCACTGCAAGAGCCCGCACCAGATCAAAAGCTTGCGGCAAAGTCAGACGAACGAAGACCGGATGAAAACCGCACGGCGCCGACAAGCCAAGCCCGGACCCAAATTGCTAAAGATTCTGTTTTCAGCAGGAGAGTCATAGAGACTCAAATCCATAGGGCTATTCGCGATCGCGCGATCAGCGGCATTGAGGTATCACTTATAAACGGCACCGCTTACCTTGACGGCCGAGTCGATACCGAAAGACAGAGACTCGCCGCCGAACAGGCGGCTCGCAGCGTTCCCGAGGTCAGGTACGTCCGCAATCGGATCGTCGTCGATTCTCCCCTTCCAGACGGGGACCAAGAAAGACGAAGGGTGCAGGTTGAAATATACAAAGCGATCCATAACCGCGCGATAACCGGCGTCGAAGTCTCCCTTGTAAACGGCATCGCTTATCTTGACGGTCGAGTCGATACCGAGCGACAGCGACTCGCCGCGGAACGAGCGGCTCGCAGCGTTCCCGAGGTCAGGTACATCCGCAATCGGATCTTGGTCAATTCTCCTTTTGCGACCGGAGAAAGAGAAGAAGTCCGCCTGAACTAAAGGGCTAGCGGGCGCTAAGCGTAGGCCTGGTAGATCCCCTCGAACTTGCCCAACTTGATGCGCACCATGTGCTGCGCGCTTTCCCGCACCAACCGCTCATCTCTGGGAGTTTTGATTTGACGGATGACAAGATTCGCTGATTGCGCTGTATGTTCCTTGTCCGCAATCATGTGAACCGTGAAGAATTCGAGCGCCTCATCGCCCAAACCATAGTTCTTGCGCAGATAGGTATTAAATTCCTCGGAGTAGCGGCAGACCATGCTTTCGCTGGTGAGGGCAGATGCCCGGTTTTGCGCAGCGGTTCCCAGCAGCGTGTTGGCTATGGTCCTGTTGGTGTGGATGAGGCATTCGAAGATCTGCGTCGCCTCGGCAAAGTCTTCTTCCTTGAGGCCCAGGGCAAGACCGAAGTGCTTGGCCAAGTCGGGATGGGATTGTTCCTCGCTGAACTGGTTCGCAAAATGGTTGAACAGGTCAGGATCGTGTGCGTTCTTTACCATACCGAGGGCAAAGGCCTTCAGAATCGCCTTGTTGTGCAGATAGTGCTGAATCGCCCAACCTTGAAGCCTCTCAATCGACAGCTTTCCCGCTCTCAACTCGGAGAAATAGCGGCTTTCCATGAGACGCTGAACCCCGGGCTGAACGATCTCTTCAATGACCGATTGAACGACGGCTCTACCGTCCATTCCAAACTTCCTCCTTAGGCTTGATGAACACCCACATTTCTTTGTCCTGTCGTTACCTTGCTGTCTCCTTTAACACCTGTTCTAGAAGGGTATAATCGACGAGTGATGCCACTTGAACGGGAACATTAATTTGGCGATAGGCGTAGGCCAGATCGAAATACTCCTGCACATCCTTCACGCTAATCTTTCCGTCCGTTGTAAGAGACGATAGCCAGTGCTCGTAGACTTCCTCGGCGATTTTCGGCTCAAGCTTCCATTTACCCTTCACGTAATTGATGCCCCACGATCTCTCTCTTTGGCTAAATGCCATAGACTCGAGCATCACGCGGATGACCGATTTGATCTTTGCCGGATCACTCCTAAGCCTGGCTTCGTGGACAACCAAACCACTGGTGGGAAAATGCATTGGCAGTTCCTCGGCGGCGCCGATCTGCCTGAACCCTTTTTGAGTCATGATCACGTTATGCGGCCCGGACAGGATCGCCGCTGAAACCGCGCCCTGGCCGAGGCTCATCACGGTGTTTGACACCGAACCGGTTTGCGTAAATGTCACCCTCTCGGGATTTACCGCTTTGATTTTGAGCAGTAACCTGGCGACCAGGTGCTGCAGGCTTCCGATTCTATCAACGCCGATCCTTTTTCCCGTGAGATCATCCGCCTTTTGAATGGCGGATTCCGAGATCAGATAAAAAGGCGGCTTGCGCAGGGTCACCATGATGCCTTTAAGCGGCACCCCCTGTGCTGCGGCTACCAGACCCGTCGTGAAGCCGGTCAGGTAGTCGACTTCTCCCGCTACGAGCGCTGCAATGGGAACCGGACCAGCCATCTGGATCAGCTCGACCCCGAGCCCATGTTTCTTAAAGATTCCCGCGTCCTGAGCAATGAAAACACTCAGGAAGGCCACGCTGAAGGCGGAGTAAGCCAATCGGACTTTTTTCAACTCCTGCGGGAAGGCCGAAGCAGGAAACTGCAACAGCACAAGAAGGGCGAGGCCGGAGATCAAGCAAGAAACGCGCTGAACCCCTTCGAGTTTTCTCTTTGCCACGTGATGACCTCAGCTGACTGCTAGACGACTCTGAAAATCGTAACTTTTTTCGGACGCACTATATTAGCGCCTTACGAGGCTGTCAACTTCTTGACGCCAAAACACTAAGAGCAAGAGTTTAGCGAAATTTTCGATCAGTTCAGTGCACGGTCCGCGGCGGAAGAGATGGCTCGGGATCCGTACTGCTGGAGCCGAGTCGAAGCAAATTGAGAAGAACCTCTTCCCGGTCTTGCACCGAAGCCGCCTCGAGCAGCGCCTGCTTTTCCGCCGGATGGAAAGGTAAAGACATTCCCAAAAGATGGACCAGTTCGACATCGGCAATCTGTTTGACCGGCTCCAGCTGTAGAACCAGACCGTGGCGCGCCGCGTACCCTTCAAGAGCCTTCAAAATATCGGTACGATTGCAGTGCCAGTGCCTTTCGGCCGGAGCATCGGCAAACTCACCGTATGCCGCTTTGACTCTCCGATAGCCGCGATGAAGCGGTAGCTCCCCTTCCGAACGGAAGCGGTTGATTCCCCTCAGTTCCAGGACATAGCGCCCGTCGGCGAGCTGCTGCCACTTCTCGATGTAACCCGCGCACCCCACGCTGTAAAGCTCGGGGCTCTCATTCTCTGCGCCGGGCAAAGGGCGGTTGTCTTGCCGGGGAACGGCTGGCTGGACCATTCCGAAAATCCCGTCAGCGTTAAGAGCATCTTCGACCATATTCCGGTAACGCGGCTCGAAGACATGAAGGGGAAGAATCATTCCAGGGAAAACTAGGACGCCGGTCAAAGGAAAAACCGGAAGTATTTGCGGGAGAGATTTCGGTGGACCGCTTACGTTTGCCATTTGGCGCCACTATAGATTAATGGTTGAGAGCGTCAAGACATCCGAGCTAAGCACTGCTGGCCTCTCCGCAATCCGCGTGGGGTCCATGCAGACTGGAAGCTATGGAATCGAATGCGATGGACTTCTATTGTGAGCGCGCCGGTCCCGGCTTGTTTGCAGAGCCGCTCAATACGCTCACCAATCTGTCGTTTCTGATCGCTGCTTGGCGAGCCTGGGTTCTCAGCCGTCATCTGCATTTGTTGACGGCGAGCGTCTGGCTTCTCATCGCCTTGCTGCTCTCAATCGGCATTGGAAGCACTCTGTACCACACCTTCGCGACAGGTTGGGCGAGGCTGCTTGACCTCGTTCCCATCCTGCTTTTTCAGCTCTGTTTTCTATGGGTTTATCTCAGGACCGTAGCGGGAATCGGCCTTGGCACCGCTTTCATATCGACCCTCAGTTACTACGCCATGCTGCATTACGCTCAGGGTTTTCCCCATCTCCTCAACGGCTCGCTGATGTACGCGCCAGCGCTCATTTTTCTAATTGGCCTGGGACTTTTTCACTATCTCCACTTTAAGTCCCAAAACTTTCTGCTTGCTGCAACGGGAGTGTTTATCCTCTCACTGTTCTTTCGCACCATCGATCAGGCGATCTGCCCTTTCGTGCCGACTGGCACTCATTTTCTTTGGCACGTGCTGAATGGAGTCGTTCTCTATCTCTCGCTGCGAGCCTTGCTGTTCAGCCGGGCCGAATCCTACGGCGACCTGAGCCTGTTGGCGCTGTCTCATCGTATGTAGCCATGGAGCTCACCCGCGTGTTGGAAAAAGCCTTCATATAAGGCCTTTTGCAGTAAGTTTTTGTAACAATCCCACTCTATAAGGAGCAATTTTCCCGTGTGGCATTGCGCTTGCTTTGAAAGTGATTACGTTTGGGCTGGCAATGTAATTTAGCTGTGAAATAACTGGCGCACGGGCTGGATCGTCTTCCCTGAGTCAGACTTCATGTACGACAAATACTTCGGCTTCCGAGAATCCCCCTTCAGTGTCACTCCGGATCCCCGCTTCTTTTATACCAACACCCTCTATCAGGAAGCCTTCGCTACCCTGCATTACGGCATCGAGGCCAAAAAAGGCTTCATCGTCATTACCGGCGAGGCGGGAACCGGCAAAACCACTCTTCTGCGGAAACTCATGCGCAACTTGGAAGCCACTACCCATTCGGTCTTTATCTTCAACACCCAGCTAAACTTCACCGAGCTGCTCCAGCTGATCCTGCGTGGGCTCGACTTAGAACCCCAAGAGGATAATGGCTTGGCGATGACTGAGGGGCTTAACCGGTACCTGATCGAGCAGTTCAAACAACAGCGCGTCGTCTCCGTGCTGATCGATGAAGCCCAAAACCTAAGCGATGAAACCCTGGAGGGACTTAGACTCCTCACCAACCTGGAGACCGATAAGGAAAAGCTGCTCCAAATTGTGCTCATGGGCCAGCCCGAACTCGAAGCCAAACTCGATCAACCCGCTCTGCGCCAGCTTAAGCAGCGAGTGGTACTTCACTGCAGGCTTGCACCGCTTAAGGACAACGAGGTCGGTCCCTACATCGACTTCCGGCTGCGCATAGCCGGCTATGAAGGAGAGCCTCTATTCGATGCTGTTGCCGTGCAGCGGATCGCCCTCTATTCCGGAGGAATCCCCCGTCTCATCAACACGATCTGTGACAATGCCCTGCTGATCGCGTATGCGAGCGGGCAGAAAAGGGTCGCCGCAGACATGATCAAGGAAACTGCTGATGATCTGCAACTGAGGGCAAAGTCCGACATGGTCCACATCGACGATTCTCTGGTGGAAACGCCAGCGGCAAATCCAAAGCCCAATTTTTTCCAGAAAGCGCCGCCAAATCAGTCCAAAAGTTCGGCTTGGGTACGGGCCGGGATGTTATGGGCGGTCTTTTTTCTTACGGCGGGGACTGCATTGTCGGTCCTAAATCTCAATAACTTGGTCGGCTTCTTTTCTGAGCATCCCAAAGCTAGGGCCGGCTTTGAGCTGCTTCTCCAGCCTGCCGAAGCTACAGGAGAGCCAAAACTAACAACCAAAACTCTGTTAGGCGACCAAGAACCCCGCCGACTCGCCATTAGTCTGGAGACAGACAGTACGAAGTTGCAGCGCCTCAAGCCAGGGCTCACTCCGTTGAACGCAGAGCGATTCCAACCTAAGCATCGGGAGATTGAAAGGCGAGAGCGCCAGTCGTCTCTGGGAAACTATGATGTAGTCAGGGGTTCTTTCGTTCGGAACATGCCGCGGTCGGACGCCGAGATCATCGCCACTTTGCAACCTCACACACAGGTCAAAGTCTTAAGCAGAATCGGAAATTATTTTAAGGTGCATTCAATCGATGACGGGTCGATCCGTGGATATGTCCATCAGGAGGATGCCTTCTTCGTGCTCAGCAAAGACAGCCACTAATCCGATCTCCCAGACGCCTGAATTGGAGCTGCGGTTCTTGCACTCCACCAGCTGGATCAACTCGGACATAAGGACGGGACAAGGAATCGATACCATGTTGGGATATCCTATCGTTTCCCGTCTTCGCATCTCTCGACTCCAGGGGGTCCGTGCTGTGGTGATGTCTTCGAGCCGGAAAGATATGGGTTCCTTCAATCCTTATGACCTACGAGAATGGCCATGCTAAAAAGAGAGCGAGAGGCACTTGCCACCCGAAATCTCAAAACTGACGCCCGCGAAACCCAAAGCAGCGCCGCCGAGGTCGAACGCCGTGTCGCGGTCGTGATTCTGACCTACAATCGACTCCACTATCTTCTGGGAACTGTCGAGCGTCTTCTTCGACTTCCGGAGCGGCCCCAGATCGTCGTTGTCGATAACGGATCCGCAGACGGAACTCCGGAAGCGATCGCATCCCGTTTTCCCATGGTCGAGATCATCCGGCTCAAGCACAACATCGGAGCCGCGGGCCGCAACGTGGGAGTTCAGCACGTTCGAACACCCTTCGTCGCCCTCTGCGATGACCACACTTGGTGGGCGCCCGGATCGCTGAAGCGGGCGGCCGACCTACTCGAAGCGTATCCCCGGTTAGCTCTGCTCACGGGCCGGCTGCTGGTGGGACGAGAGGAAAAGTTGGACCCGACATGCAGCCGCATGGCGGCCAGCCCTCTCTGCTTCGACCCAGGACTGCCCGGGCCTGCCATATTGGGTTTCCTTGCTGGCGCGTCCGTAGTCCGGAGGTCAGCCTTTCTCGAAGTTGGCGGGTTCGAACCTCGCTTCTTTATGGGTGGAGAAGAGGTTTTAGCGGCCGTTGATCTTGTCGCGGCAGGCTGGGGGTTGGTCTACGCCGATCAAATCGTCGCCTACCATCACCCGACGCGATATCGGGACGCGCTCACCCGACGCCGGCTGTTAACTCGAAACGCCCTTTGGTTCACCTGGCTACGTCGGCCTGCCGCAAGCGCCCTACAATCGAGTCTTCAAACTTTTTGCTCTGCGGCGCGCGATCCGGTCTCGGCGCGTGGCTTTTTCGACGCCTTGGCGGGCCTGCCCTGGGTGTTGAAGAACCGCCGCGTTGTCCCACCCCATATCGAGGAAGCGTTAAAGCAGCTGCAGGAACAAAACAGTCCCAGGCGAAGATCATTCTTCGGCGCCGAAAAACAGCTCAAAAAATTAGCCGACCGGTTCCTCAAGCAGCTTTTTAATTTCAACGTCTAACTCCCTGGCTGTGAAAGGCTTACCGATATAGCCGTCAAATCCGCCAGCCAAGAACTGGGCGCGAGTCCGCGGTGTCGACGCCGTCATGGCGAGCATCTTCAGCGATTGAGTTTCAGGATTCTTTCTTATCAGCGAGGCCAGTTGGAAACCGTCGAGATTGGGCATCAGGATGTCGATAATGGCTAAGTCCGGATGGTGAGAAATAGCAAGCCTTATCGCCTCCGACCCATCATGTGCCAGCAACACCTCGTAACCCAGCGATTCCAGCGACGTTTTCATGAACTCCCTTAGGTAGACATTGTCTTCCACTACGAGAAGTTTTCTTTGCATAATGAAAAAGCCCGGGCGGGAGAGAACCAGCCCAGGCTCAGAAGTCAAAACCAAGATGCGGCAGGATCCCAGGACCCGCCCTTAACTACCGGAAAGTTAACCGAACTCGTGAATGGACGTCAAGAAGAAAAAAAACGGAATTTTCACAAATAGTCTTTTTTCTTGAAATAAGCGTACAGCCCGATAGAAATTGCTGCCATGGCGATCAGCACTGCCGGGTAGCCATAGCGCCATTGCAGCTCCGGCATATGCTCGAAATTCATACCGTAGATGCCGGTGATTGCCGTGATAACGACGAAAATAGTTCCCCAAGCTGTCAGGCGCTTTATTGTGACATTGAGCTGATTCGACATGGAAGCCAGATGAATCTCAAGAGCTCCGGAAAGAATCTCCCTCAGGCTGTCGAGCTCCTCCACGACCACGATGAGATGATCATAAACATCTCGAAAGTAGAGGGCGTGCTGCGCTCCGATAAAAGGCAAATCGTGGCGTGTGAGTTCGTTGAAGACTTCGCGCTGCGGGGTTACCGCGTGCCGCACTCGGATCAATGAGCGCTTCAAATACAGGAGCCGCTTCATATCTTCGGGCTGAACCCGCGTTAAAAGATAATCCTCGAGATCCTCAATCTCTTCTTCGATCACATCCAAAATAGGAAAGTAACCGTCGACGACCAAATCGACGATCGTATAGAGAAGAAAATCGGCGCCGTGCGGGAGAGCGTTCGTGAGCCGCTCATGAACGGACGAGCCCTCGATCACCCCCGGCAGAGCGCCATAATGAGAAGACACCAGCCACTGCTTTCCCAAAACCAGATCGAGCTCACTCGGAACAATCTCGAGCTTGTTTCGTGTGGCCAAGGGGTGGAGCGCAAGATAGACGTAGTTTTCAAAGCACTCGATCTTGGGCCGCTGGTTTTGTTTTAATATATCCTCGATGGTCAGCGGGTGAATCTTGAGCTCCTTCTCCAGAAAGCTCAGCTCCTCCTGTGTCGGTGAATCGAGATGAAACCAGAGTGACGAATCACCCGTCTTTAAAAGATCCGCGACGGCTTCTTGTGCCACCTCTTCGATCTGATCCGGCTTGTGCGCCCGTCGTATGGTGAGCATGGAAGACCTATATTGTAGAAGGGCGTACAGGAGCGAGCGTCACCTCGACCGCGCCATCCCGAAGGAGCCGGACAACGTTGACCGTACCCGCGTACTCAGGCGAGCCTGAATAATAGGCGTTGATCTGTCCCTCACCCACCCGCGCCGCTCGATTCCAATGTCCGAGCGCAACATAATCTGCGCCGGTCGCGACTAGATCTTGGCGCCGAATGAGCCACGAGCCGAGAAGGCGGCCGGGCTCGTCTCGCTCCTCCACGTAGTGCCCGTGCGCCGCGGCAAGCCGCCAGCGCGTCGCACGGGACGGCGCTCCGGGTAGCGGCGACATGTCGAAGTAATCCTTGTGCGCCCTGCCCCAAATCTCCAGCCCCAGATCGGGGAAAGCCACACTATCTTCGACGGTCAATCCGAGCACACAGACGTTCGAGGCGGCTGACAGGTTTGCGCGCCGATAGACCGAGTCCGGGGTCAGCGGATCGTGGTTGCCGGGAAGAATCACGATCGGTGCGCCGAATTCTCCCATGATTTGCAGCGCGCCGCCGATAAATTCCGGCGGCTGGCGATTATGGTCGAAGGTGTCGCCGGCGAGCACGACGAGATCTGCGCGCGCCGCTGCGGCAGCCGCTAGAACATCTCTGAGAACGGACAATGGATCATGCGAGCTGGAGGGTCCAAGGCAAGAGTCAGCGCTGAGGTGCAGGTCCGAGCTGTGAACAAAAACCACCTCGCGCTGCCGAGAGTCGCTCATGACGTCTCGCTCCGTAGGATTACAGTCATATCAATTTCTCCTTGTCCTCAATGCCTTTGTGCAGAACGTTGAACGCGCGGACAAGCCGAGCCGACCATAACAGAACCGGCAGGGTGTAACAACGCCGCCTAGTCAGCTCAACTTCCCTTGCCAAGCTCTCAACCATTAAATAATATCCGTGTTCTCCGTCTAAGCGACGATCGACTGAAACCCCTTAGAGTGCAGCTCATCAAACAGCAGCAAGTCTAACGTTCATGGTTGCGCAGCGGAGGAACAGAATGAGCCTATTTCCTGCGAAAAAGTGGTTGCTGTTACTTATGATACTCTTGCCGCTGCCCGTATCCGTTCCGGCGCAGCAGCCTGAGACCGTGATCATCGGGCTAGTGGGTCTCTCGACCAACTCCATCCATCCCTTCATATCCAAAGATGGGGGGCTTCTTTTTAAAGTATGGCGTGGATTCCCGCCTAGTCGTCTTCGAAGGGGGCTCGATTCTCGCTCAGGCTTCGATCGCGGGTGAAGTGAAATTCTCCGACACCAGCGGTCCCGTGATCATCGCCTCTCGCTCCGGCGGAGCGGATTCGGTCATCATCGCGGGCCATATGAACATCCTCCCCTACAGCCTGGCTACGGCCAAAGGAATCACGCGCTGGGACCAACTCAAAGGAAAGAGAATTGCGATCAGCCGCTTCGG
>DASYRN010000178.1:0-4748 GCA_036004365.1 Binatia bacterium | reverse complement strand
TGTCCGTCTGGGAGAGAACAAATCCCAGACCGCATCGGAAAGTCCAAGGACGCACCCCGATGATGCACGGCCACGGGAAGTCGGACAGACCCATAGTACCTACGAAGCCGCCGAACGAGGCCGAGCCTGAGGCTAAGGAGGCGGTGGAGGGAAGGGGGCTGGCCAAGGGGAAAACGCCCGAGCGTAACATGTCCCGGACACAGAGCCGGATGAGCATGTGCAGCGCGCTTGAGCGGATACGTCAGGCAGCAAGGAGGGATAGAGGACAGCGGTTCACGGCTCTGCGGCACCAGGTGTACGGCATGGAGCGACTGAGAGCGGCCTACTTTGGATTGAAGCGAGGGGCAGCTCCAGGCATCGACGGCGCCACCTGGAGGCAGTACCAAGAGGGGCTTGAGAGAAATCTTGTGGCCCTTTCGGAGCGCATCAAACGAGGAGCGTACCGAGCGCAGCCTGTGCGTCGGGCCTATATTGCCAAGGCGGACGAGCCACGGAAGCTTCGTGCGCTCGGAGTGCTCGTGCGGGAAGACAAAATTGTTCAGCGCGCCACGGCCGAAGTGCTCAGTTGCCTTTACGAGCAGGACTTTGTGAGATTTTCCTACGGTTTTCGACCGGGGAGAAGTCCGCATCAGGCACTGGATGCGCTCAGCGTTGAGATTACGCAGAGAAAAGTGAACTGGGTGCTCGATGCCGACATCCGCGGTTTCTTTGACACTCTGGACCACGGATGGTTGGTGAAATTTATCGAGCACCGCGTGGCGGATCGGCGCGTCGTACGGCTGATCCAGAAGTGGCTCAAGGTGGGAGTGCTGGAGGAGGGCAAGCACATCGACACGGAGATGGGGACGGTTCAAGGCGAAAGCATCAGTCCGCTTTTGGCCAACCTCTATCTGCACTATGGGTTTGATCTGTGGGTCCAGCAATGGCGAAGAATGAAGGCTCAAGGAGAGGTGATTGTGGTGAGGTTTGCCGATGACTTCGTTGTTGGATTTGAGCACAGAGAGGACGGGGAGCGGTTTTTGAGCGAGCTTGTGGAGCGGCTTAGGCGCTTTGGGTTGGAACTTCATGCCCAAAAGACGCGCCTGATCGAGTTTGGCAGACAGGCGGAAGAGGACCGGCAAAGCCGAGGCGAAGCAAAGCCCGAGACCTTTAACTTTCTGGGTTTCACGCACAGCGGCGCAAAGACCCGTAAGGGAAGATTCGTCGTGCTGAGGCAGACGAGGCGCAAGCGATGGCAGAGCAAACTCAAGGAAGTCAAAGCCGAACTCAGGCGACGCATGCACACGCCGGTTGCCGCAATGGGGCAGTATGTGCGCTCGGTGATTCTCGGATATATGCGCTATTACGCGGTGCCGATGAATGCGGTCTCGGTCAGTGCCTTTCGCATGGCCGTGGGACGGCTGTGGTGGCGGGTGCTTAAGCGCCGGAGCCAGAAAGCCCGTGTCTCCCGGGCTCAGATGGAGCGCCGAATGGCTCGCTGGGTCCCGCAAACTCACGTGTGTCATCCTTATCCCTGGCAGCGCTTTGGCGTTATTACCTAAGGCAAGAGCCGGATGCAGTAATGCTGCACGTCCGGATCCGTGCGGGGGGCCGCCCGCGAGGGCGGTTCCTACCGCGACAAACGTTAAAAACGTTCCAGTCGTTTAAGATATAGATGGCGCAACCGGCTCAAGTCTTTCGCGTCTAGGCGAATTGCGATGGGCATTCTCGGTACGTCGTCTACGGTAGGAAGTCCGACCCGACGCACGCGCTAGAGCTGCGCCTCGGAAGGCGCGGGAATATCGGAAAAGTTAATCTTCGTCGACTTTCTTAATACTCTATCCTTCTTTTCGGCTCGCTCGCCGCGCACTGATGATCCGCGTGACTTCTTCATCCGCTTGGCTCCTTGAGGACGATGTGATCAGCGTTTATTGGCTTGGGTTACGAACTCACCTAGCTCGCGGTTGAACCGCGGCGCGGCTTCCCAAAACGGCATGTGGCCGACGCCTTCGTAAAGAGAAGACTGCGCATGGGAAATAACTCTCCTAGTGTAGTGGGCCATGGGCACGAGTGCCATGCGGTCTTCCACACCGTGGCTGACCAGCACCGGCACGGTGACCTTTCTGAGTGCATCTTCGTAGGGCGCGGGCCGGCCCAAGAGATGGCCGCGGATCTGCGCCGGCACGAGCATGTTATAGGCGAGCATCGTTTGAAGCTCGTGCGGCGGCAGGGTCTGGGCCGTGCATTGTGTCAGAAACGATTGCGTGTTCTCAATATTTTCCGCCAGACTTTCCGACGCCATCTTCAACACGGCGGGCGTCGCCGGGCCGAGGGTCTCCCGATCGACTTTGGTGAACGCTCCGACGAAGTTGATACCGGCGATATTTGTATCGCCGTATTCCATCAGATATTCGGCGACAATCCGGCCGCCATAGGACCAGCCGACCAACACGGGCTTTTTGAGCTTCGCCGATTCCATCACAGCTTTCAGTTCATCGGCCCAACGGTTGCGGTCGCGGTAAAAGACCCCGTCCAGAGGTTTGTCCGAGCCGCCGTGGCCGCGAATGTCGTAGGTGATCAGGCGAAACGATTTCGCAAGCTCGCTGCCGAACTGACGCGACCAGGCGAGATGGCTTTGTGAGAAGCCGTGGATGAACAGAATCTCGAGTCCCTCGGAGCTACCCCATTCTTGCGCGGCGATCGACACGCCGTCCGGCGCTTGAACTTTGAAAGGTTTAGATTGTGGCGCCACTGTCGATTGATATTTGGCTTGTGGAGACAGAAACGATGCGATAAAAATTTTTGCGGTGATTCTGTCCTTTTGATTGAGTCGCCTCATATCCGATAAAACTTCTTCGGATTGTCGCACAAAATCTTTTCCACGAGACTCGGCGGCACGTCTTCGCGTGCTCTCATCTGTGTCACCAGATGAGCTTGTTCCGCAGGATCGTTGTGACCGTAATCAGAGCCGGTGAGTAAGTGGCCTTCGCCGGTGTATTTGATTAGGTAGGGAATATCTTCGTCGGCCTCGCAGGCGACGAAGAAACGGCAATCATCGAAAAGATCGGCGGGGGATTTCCATGATGCTTTCCAGCGTTTGGTGTTATCGCGGCGTAGCTTGTGGATCAAGAACGGTATCCAACTGGCGGAGGCTTCGATGAAGCCAAAGCGCAGTTTCGGAAACATGTCGGGGATCTGATTCAGCACGAGATCGCGAAACGCGTGCAGCGGCGGGAAGCCGGAGTGAGACCATTGCCGGTTACGTTCGAGATCGAACATCGCGGTGACGGCGGGTGTTCCGGAGCCGGTGTGAATGCAGATCGGTAGATCGAGCTCCGTAGCCGTTTGATAAACCGGAAAGAAGTACGGATTGTCCAACGTCAAGTTGCCTTCCATGCCGCGGAAAAATACCCCGACGGCGCCGTTTTGCTTGGCCCACTTCAACTCCTTCACCGATTCCTCGATGCAGCGCAGCGGCGGGATCGCCACCCAGTGTATGCGGTCGTGGCTCTTGGCGCAGGCTTGCGCCATGAAACGGTTATAGGCGCGGCTCAACGCGACGTCGAGCTCGGCGTCGTCGGTGAGATAGATCAGGAACAAGGTCGGATAAACGACTTGGGCCGCAATGCCGCCGCGATCCATATCGGCGAGCCGGGCCGGGACGTCGGTCAGCTCTCTGCACGCGACCTGAATGTCTTTTCTGTTCGACTGGATCTTCGATGCCGATGGGGTGACGAGACGGAAGCCGCCTTTGCCGACCGGCTTGGGAAAAATGTTGCCGTCGATGAGCCAGGTCGCATTCCAGCCGCCGTATAAGGTGTCGTCCGGCAGAGACAGCAAGACCGGCCTGCGCGGGTACATCTTCTCTTCGATCATCCGCCACATGGCTTCCGATTCGGCGATATGAGTGTCGGCATCGATTACGGGTTGCATATTGTAATCCTTTCATTTGAAAGCGTAAGTCTGCTGTGCGCTCAGGGGCTTTCTTCCCCATTTGAGAGATTGTGTCGTAATGTCATCCTGAGGCGATGGCCGAAGGACCTCGCCTTAGAAGCGGAAATGAATGCGAGATTCTTCGCTTACGCTCAGAATGACATCGAAGCGACTTTCTCGATTGCGAAACAGGCTCTCGAGGGGGAGAAGGTGAAAACCCCGGCTTGGACGTAACATCAAGACTGACTCCGACGTTACGGCAGAAAACTCAAATCCACCAGCTGCGAGATCGTGAGAGTTTTCGCCTTAGGATTGTCCTTCGCTATGTCGTCGAGCGCGAGTTGCATCCCTTTGATCGTCGGTTTGGCGTCGTCGGGGAGGGCGCGGACGCGCTGATTGTAGTCGAATTCTCCGATCGACCGATCATTGGTGCGCAATTTCTCCATGGTTCTTCGAACGGCGACTTCTTTTTGACTTTTGTAATAGCGAATGCCTTCCGAATACGCTTTCATGAAGCGGCGCACGACGTCGGCGCGCGCTTTGAGCAAATCATCGCGCGCGATGACCGCGACCTGTTGGTATTCGATGTCCTTTTCGATGAAGTCCAGCAGCAAGTTGAGGCCGCCTGTCTGCGCGATTTGCACGAGACCGAGGGTGAGAACGGCGGCATCGATGCTGCCTGCTTGGAGCGCCGTGAGCCGCGTGGCGGCGCCGCCAACTTGGGTGATGCTGACATCGGTTTTCGGGTTCAAGCCAAATTGCGCCAGAGCTAGTTTTACCGCGAAGTCGTCGGTGCTGCCAAATCGGCTGATGCCGATCCTTTTGCCTTTGAGCTG
>DASYRN010000177.1:0-8819 GCA_036004365.1 Binatia bacterium | reverse complement strand
AGCTTCGCAACTCACTTTTGGTGGCGCCATCGCGGATTGGCAGGAACGGTTGAATATGGAGCGTATGCGGCAATACCGCGTGGAACGGGCCAGGAAGATCATGCGTAAAAACGGCATTTCTGTGATGCTTGAGGCCAGTGGTGTGAACGTTCGCTACCTCACGGGGCTTCGAGGTTTCGCTTATCCGATGTGCCGCTTCGTGCTTTTCTTCGCTGAGCACGATCCGGTGATGTACGAGCATGACGGCTATTACCATATGATGCCCGATCAGGCGCCATGGATCAAAGAGTGGCGACCGGCACGATGCTGGCTCACAGGCGCGTGCGGTTTGGAGGCCTCTCAAGACGAAGCCAAACAGTTTGCCGCCGACATCAAGAGTGAGCTTGAAAAGCGGGGTCTCCTTGGCGAGAAGCTCGGCCTGGGTGGGTTCGACGGTCTCGCTCGAGAGGCGCTCAGCACCGCCGGCATCAAGAATATCGTCGACACACGGGCGACGATGCTCGAAGCGAGAATGATCAAGAACCAGGATGAGATCAATTGTCTCAAGATGGCGGCCGCGATCGTGGATGGCGTCTGGTTCCGCGTCTGGGAAAATTTAAAACCAGGAATTCAAGATACCGATCTTGCGACGGTCGCTTCGGCCGCAGGATATGAGTATGGCGCGGAAACAGCTATTCCCGGGGGCTGGCGCACCGGACCGAACACGTTTGACCGCGCCTATCATCAGTCAAGCCGGGTCATTCAGGTGGGCGATCTGGTCTATGGCTCTCTCTGCGGCCTCATGTATATGGGCTATGGCACCTGCACTTACCGCACCTTCATCGTCGGCAGGAAGCCGACCGATAAGGAGAAGGACTGGTACAAGAAAGTGGTGGACCGAATCAGCGCGATCATCGAGGAGATCAAACCGGGTAAGAACACAGCGGATGCCGCCAAGTACTTCCCTCCGGCATCTACCTGGGGCTATAAGGAAGAAGTCGAGGTTCTCGCCAGCGAGATCGGCCATGGCATAGGGCTAGGGGGTGGAGGCAGCAGCGGATACGACATACCGATTATTAACCGGCAGTGGTCCCTCAAGTATCCTCAGGTTTTTGAAGAGGGGATGACCATCGCGGTCGAATCGCGCGAGGGCGAGAGACGGGTCGGCGGCGTCAGGCTGGAAAATATGGTTGTCGTCACCAAAGACGGGGCTGAGATCATGGACCGTTTCCCGCGGGACGAAATTCAGATCGCGCCGCGTTAGATGGTTTCGAGTTTTCAAGTCTCGAGTTTCGAGCTGCATAACCCGGGTTAGCACTTGAAACCAGAAAGTCGAAACTAGAAACTGAGAGAGAAGGGAGGGAGATCGTAATGCCTCAGTTGCGCTGTCTGACAATTAAGACAAAGGAGCCGGACCGCTTGGCTGATTTTTATCGCCAAGTCTTTGAGCTGAAAACGGTTTCGGAGGAGGACTCTTGGATCGGCCTCTCGGACGGCGTTTTCACGCTCGCCCTTGTGAAAGAGGGTAGCGCCCCGACCGGCTTGCATGCCAGCGGCTTCGAGATAGAGAATTTGGACGAGGTCAGGAAAAAGGTTGATTGTGGAGGTGAGGCTTCTCCTCACAGTGAGTGGCAGGTAGCAGACCCCGACGGAAATCTCATCGATGTAACTAGGAAGAGCTTCAGCCCGTCGCAAGAGACGAGCCCATTTCCGATTCGCCATCTTGCGCTCTACACGAGCGATCCCAAGAGGCTGGCTCATTTTTATGGGGATGTTTTCAAAATGAAGGAGGTTGACTATTCGGATCGTTCATCGATTTTCGTTTCGGACGGATATTTCAATGTAGCGCTGCTTTATCAGCGAGTGGGCGAGGAAAAGAACGGTTACAATCATTTTGGTTTTCATGTGAGAGACCTCGATGAGATGCGCGATAGGGCCGAAAGGGGAGGAGTTCAAAGGGGAGCAAAGCGGCCGGACCGTATTCCCTATGCCGAGTATCGCCTGCACGATCCCGAAGGAAACGGCATCGACATCTCAGTGAAGGGTTGGAAAGTCTAGCAAGCAGGATCGGCAATGTCCGTGAAAAGCGCGAGGAAACCGCGGGAATGAGGCAGGTCAGAAAATCCGATGCCGTTGAACTTCTCGACCGAGACATGGCCAGAAAGAACCTGGAGGGCTTCTGGCGCCTGGGCTTCGAGAGCTATCTCCCGCACCCTAAGACCACCGTCCAACCCTATCTCTGGAAATGGGCCGATATCTACGAGAGCCTCCGTCGGGCCGGAGACGTTATCAGCCTAGAAGAGAGCGCGAGACGCGTCGTCCGTCTCGTCAATCCCGGGCTGAAGGAAATCCGCTCGACCAGCCACACGCTCCAACTCTCTTTCCAGTACGTGAAGCCGGGAGAGATCGCGCCGGCCCATCGCCACACGGCTGCCGCGTTTCGCTTCGTCATCAAAGGAAAGGGCGCCTACACTACAGTCGATGGCCAGCAGTGCATCATGGAAGAGGGAGACCTTATCCTCACTCCCCAACTCACCTGGCACGACCACGCCAATGCCTCTGACGAGCCTATCTTGTGGCTCGATGGGCTCGACTTTCCCCTCGTCCAGATGCTGCATCAGCTCACGTTTGAACCCTATGTTGAAAAGAATCAACCCATTCAGAGAAACAGCGAGCAGGTGGCTTCACTGTACGGTCATGCCCGGCCTGTGACTGCGCCCGCGCTACGGTTTTGTCACTACAAGTGGCGCGATGCCGGGCCTGCTTTAGCGAGTACGAGTCAAGCAGATCCTTTTGACGGTTATCTCCTGGATTTTCGCGATCCGTTGAGCGGCGGCCCGACCCTGCCGACGATCCAGTGCGCGCTTCAGCTTCTCGGGGCTGGCCAGGAGACAAAGGAGCATCGACACACAAGCACAGTCATCTATCACGTATTTCGAGGCACGGGTGCGAGCTTTGTGGGCGACGAGCGGTTCGACTGGGAGCAGGGAGATTCCTTCATCGTGCCCCTTTGGTATCTACATCGCCATCTCAACCGGTCCTCTTCGGCGGACGCAATTCTATTTTCCATGAGCGACACGCCCGTGGTGAAGGCTCTAGGGCTCTATCGGGAAGAATCTTGAAGGGTTAAGCGTGTTCGAGGAGATTGATTAAAAGCATAAGAACTCGTCTGATGAACAGAAATAGAAGTCTCAACCTCAAGTTCACCAACGGTCACCCTGAGCGAAGCGAAGGGTCTCGGTTTGCTGCGAGATTCTTCGGCCTGCGGTCTCAGAATGACAAGTTAAAAGCAGAAGCCAGAATAGCGCAGAGGTAAGTCATGATCGGTTTCGTTCGGTTACTTACAGTTTTACTTTTCTTGATCTCCTTTTCCACCGCGCAAGGCGCGGATAAGATCGTCGCCGATTTCGGCGGCTTGTCCGGATTTCAAAGCGCGTCATGGGTGGCAAAGGACCTAGGACTGTTTGAAAAACACGGTCTTGATGTCAATTTGGTTATGATCACCGGCGGCGCGCGCTCCATGGCCGCGCTTCTTGGCGGCGGTACCCAGTTCGCCACGGGCTCGGCCACAGCACCGCTCCTGGCGGCCGCGCGCGGATCGGACGCCGTCATCATCGCCGCTTCGTACAATAAGTTTCCCGCCGCCATCGTTGTGAAGTCCGATATTCGCTCTCCCAAAGACCTGCGAGGAAAGAGACTTGGAATTCTTAACTTCGGCGGATCGCACGATCTCGGCATGCAGTTGGCCTTTAAGGAGTGGGGAATGAAGCAAAACGAGGTCAACGTCATGATCGGCGGCGACGCGCCCACGCGCCTGTTAGCTCTTACGACCGGAAGAATAGATGCGACCTTGCTTTCGCCACCCCATTTAACCAAAGCTGTAAAGGCCGGCTTTCGGGTTCTAGCTGATATGGGAGAGATGAGGGGAAATTTTTCCCAGTCCACAGTCTATATTCGGCGCAGCTATCTTCGCGAGAATCGAGATGCGGTTAAGCGGTTTCTCAAGGCCTACGCCGAAGCGGTTCACGTCATCAAGACGGACCGCGAGCGGACGGTCAAGGTTTTTGCCAAACGGATGCGACTGGATGATCAGGAAATTCTCAACGCCACCTACGACTATTACGCACCGAGGTTTTCCTTCCCCCCGCGGGTGAACACAAATGGAATCAAGGATACTTTGGATTTCTATGCCGAGACGAACCCTGAGGTGAAAGGCCGCAGCCCTCAGGAGTTTATCGATCATTCGGTTCTGGACGAACTAGAGAAGGAGGGGTTTTTCAAGACCTTCGGGTCCTAAGCTATTTCTTCTTTAGCTCCTCGTAGGCCCTTTTAGCGAAGCTCCAGTCGGCCACGTCCGTGATCGCAACATTGCCGCTGCTCTTACGGGACTCTTGTACCAGGCGAATCACATTCCTCATCGTTTCGTCAGGGGCGATCCCGGTGCGGCTATAGAGACCTACCAGGTCTTGGTAGATCCCTTCTCGGACTTCAACGTCTTTGATGCCCCAGCTTTTCTCCATGAAAGAGAGAACATCGCTTTTGCGATTCCGGATGAAGTCGGTGCTCTTGAAGAGGGCCTTGATCACCTTGACGATCTCGTCGGGTTTTTCCTTGATCCTGTCCACATGAACAGCCAACCCCCCAAGCGGAATTTGCATCACGTCGTTAAACGAGACGAGCTCGTTGAAGCCCTTTTTGAGGCCGATCTTGTTGAAAGGAGGTGTCAGCATCGCAGCGTGAATGGTGCCGCTCTCCAGGGCGGCGTACCGGCTGGAGCTTCCTCCGATCTGTAGAAAAGTGACGTCCCTTTCGGGGTTCATGCCGTACTTTCTCAAGATCGCGACAACTTCACTGTGAGGCGTCCCGCCGAAGCTGCTGATCCCTACCGTCTTGCCCTTGAGATCCTCCATGCGCTTGATGTTCGGGCTCGTGACCAGGACGTGATCGGAACCGTCCATGACCGACATGACGATCCGGGCCGGCAAGCCGGCCATCGCCGCGCCGACAAAATTGGAAAAGGTCCCGCCGTAATCGACGTGCTTGCTCAAAACCCCGTTCACCACGACCTGATTCTGCATGATCACGACGACGGCGTTGAGCCCCTCGCTCTTGAAAAATCCCTTCTCTTCCGCAGTGACGAAAGGCAAAGAGTTGCTGCCGGTCCGGGTTGTGAGTCCGACAACGATTTTTTTATCCTGGGCGGGCGCCGCCAGGGGGGATGCCGCGAGCAGTAAGAGCAGAGCGGCGAAGCAGGGAAAAAAAACGCGGAGGGTCCTTCTCATTCCACGAGATCCATGAGCACGCCGTCGGGGTCAGCCAGCGACCATCCGCCCAGCATACAGCTGTCGATCTCACGCTTCGTGATGTGGCCGAATCTTCCGAGATCGATTTTTTTCGGCATAGACTCCGGATGGGATTGGCTCAGCTCTGCCACCTCCTGTTCCGCTTTCTTCAGAGCCTCCACCTTGAAACCGATATGGTCGAGCCCTTCCGTCATGGCTCGGTAGGAGTTGTTCTCAGTCGGGATGATGACGATTGAGACCTTGCCGTCGCTCAAGCAGAGCTGGCCTTTTTCCGAGACACCTTCGACCGGCCTCAACTCGAAAACGTTCTGGTAGAAATCGGCGAGCAGGGAGGGCTTGGCTGCTCTGATAGCGACGTGGTGAAGGCGGCGCGGCTGTTCCCAGCCTTCGTCCAGATAACCCTCTCTGACTTTGGCGATGCCCTTTTGCGAGACGTCGATGTGCGTGCCTGCCGGATCCTGAACCCTTAAGACCGAGAACGGTACATGCTCCAAGCTCGTGGCGACTCTCACATCGGGATAACTCTTTCGCAGTCTCTCCAGCACGGTTTCGTTGGATTGAACTTCAAAGCCGAAATGATCGAGTCCGGAGCGAATGCCGGCATGCCTTTGGAGTAAGGCGAGACCGATGACGCCGTCGCTGATGTGACCCCGGTTGGGATTGTAGTTTCCTTTCTCGTCGGTCATCCCCGTGGTGATCTTTTTCATACCGAACAGGCTCTGATAAAAACGGGCGGTCTTATCATAGTTTTCGGTGTAAATGGCAACATGTCTTATGCGGGCAAACATCATAAGTACCCCCTAAGTCGTGAGCTGTTAAACCTTTCGATGCTATTCCCGGTTGCTGTTTCTAGATTTCCAGACTGTAAAACTTTTTGGGATTTTCGTAAAGGATCAAGCGCTTTTGTTCGTCATTCAGGTCGTCGCGCTCAAGAAATTCAGGAATATCGCGCTTAAACATGTCCGGCAACCGCTCGTGGGGATAATCCGACGGCCACATGATGCAATGCGGGTTGAACTGTTTTAATACCTGCGTCAGCGCCTTTTCTTCGACTTCGCACGTCGTCCAAACCTGGCCCGAGCGGATATAATCGCTCGGCTTCTTTTTCAGCAGCGGGGCTCCCCGGCGCTGGGGCTTTTCGAATTCCTCATCCATCCGGTCCATCATGTAAGGAAGCCATCCGGAGCCAGCTTCGAGAAAAACGACGCGCAGGCGCGGGAAGCGCTCGAAGAGACCTTCAAAGACCATGTGGGTGAACTGGGTTAGAATCGCAAAGGGATGCTCCAAGGTGTGGACCTCGATGAATTTGTCGAAGAAATCGAAGCCCATACCTCGGCTTGGAGCGCCGTGAATAGCGAGCGGCATGTTGAGCCGCTCCGCCTCCTGAAAGATCGGGTCAAAATCCGGATGGCCGTAGCCCTTGTGCAGCACGGTTACCGCAGGAAGGAGGCCGGCGACGAGACCCAATTGCTTTGCCCGCTTGAGTTCTTTCGCAGCTTCCATAGGTTCCTGAACCGGGAGAAGCGCAACAGCTTTCAGGCGTGGGCTCTGCTTGGTGAATTTTTCATGGACCCAAGTGTTGTAGGCGCGGGCGAGCGCGCAGGCCCATTCGTGATCCTGGCTGAGGCCCAGGGCCAGACCCGCGGTCGGATAGAGCACGGTCATCTGGATCCCGAGTTCGTCGAGGAACTCGATCCACCGCGGAGCTGGAGTCTCCTGATCTTTTCCAGGCACGCTGGAGCCGCGGTGCCATCCGTCGAGTGATGGAAAATAGCCGTAAGTTTCAAATCTGGGCATGCCATGGTAGCGCCCCTCGAGAAAATCGTGCAGTTCGGAGTCCTTTTCCAGGACGTGGCCGTCGGCATCGATAATGGGATAGTTGGTTTTCATGATTTATCCTCTACGTTTTACCTTTTGGACAAACCGTGGAATCACTCTCCTTCACAACTTCACGGTTTCAGGTTTCGAGTTCAGAGTTTCAAGTTTGAACCCGAAACCAGAAACGCGGAACTAGAAACTCTTATAATCCGTACAGCGCTCGGGCGTTGTCGCTGAGGATCTTCCGCTTTATTTCCGGCGTCACATCGGTCCTCCCCTTGAATATCTTGATGGCATCGACGTCGCTCGACGTGTCGGTGTGCCCGTAGTCGGTCCCGATCACCAGGCAGTCCTCGCCGGCCTGCTCCACGATGTAGGCTAGGTCATCAGAGTTTTCGCACGTCACGAACATCCGGTACTCGCGCACGCCCTTCTCGGGCCATTCGCGCCCCAGTGCTTTGTAACGGTTCTTGGCTTCGTGCACCACCCAGGGCAGCCACTGCGCGCTGGCCTCGATGAAACCCCACCTGAGCTTCGGAAATGTCTGCGGGACGTCGCTCAACAGCAGGTCGTGGAAGCCCGCTACGGTGGGCACTCTGAAGCGGTGAAACGCGGCCGCCGTAAACACGGGATGGCGTACCAGGTCGACAAGCCACGAGTTGCCGTTGGCGATGTGGATGGCGATTGCCATATCGAGGCGGCTCGCTTCGTCATAGATCGGATAGAAGTACGGGTCGACGAGCAAACGGTTGCCTTCGACCGGACGCATCAGCACGGCGCAAGCGCCGTTTTCTTTGGCGAAACGGATCTGGTCGAGCGCGTCCGGGATGCTCAAGGTCGGCGCCATGCAAGACCAGCGGAGACGCCCTTTTCCCTGGCGCCAGATGTCGGCCAGCCAGCGGTTATAGCTCTTGCACAGGGCCACTTCCACCGCGGCGCGGTCCGTCGCCGGCTCAATGAACATCGTATTGTGCAGCACCTGGATGTCGATTCCGGTCCGGTCCATGTGCTCCAGACGTAGATCGACGTTGCCCAACTCGCGCGACTCCTGCGAGTCGGCGAATTTGCGGCCCGCCAACTGCGAGCGCTTCTGCAGCTCGGCGGGGGAAAAAGCCGGAAAGCGGAATCCTCTCACCTTGCCGTCGATGAGCCAGAACTGAAGCCTCACTCCGGCATTTTCGGGCGCCTCCAGAGGCACGGGCCGGTACTGTCTCTCGGAAGGATCCATGTAGTCCCAGGTGCGAGCGGACTCGACCACGTGAGCGTCTGCATCGATGACGGGACTTTTCACGTTGCTATCAAAAGTCATTAGAGTTCTCCTTTCTATCTTGTAACGAAAAAAAGATTCTTCCTACAGACCGCCAGCAGCTCTCTTGTCTAAGAATCTTCATCTTGGTCTCGCAAATCTTCTCATGCAATAAATTTCCTGATGGTTTCCCTGCACTCCGAGCGGGGCTTGAATTCGTATCCGCATGCGTACGCCTCCGTGTTTCGCATTGTAAAACCAATATCCTGCATTGCGAAGAGCAGACTATCATTTTCCATCTGTGTCAACAACGAAGCCGCCGAGAGAATAAGCGGCCATACGAGTTGACCTATGAAATTAATCCATGAAATAGTAACCAATCTCGTGCCTACAGACGCCCTTAAAGATATCACGGTCATCGAGTGTGCCACTTTTGTGACCGGACCCTACGCTGCTGCACTTCTGGCCGATCT
>DASYRN010000176.1:0-6524 GCA_036004365.1 Binatia bacterium | reverse complement strand
GTGGCCGCGCTCAGGAAGGTGGAGATTTCCGATGCGCCGCGCGGACCGATCAAGATAGACGCTCACGGCAACCCGGTCCAGAATATTTATGTCCGGAAGGTCGAGAAGAAAGAGGGCGAGCTCTGGAACACGGTGGTCCATACCTTCCCATCGGTCTCTCAGTTTTGGAAGTACAAACCGGAGGAGTTCCTGAAGCAACCGGTCTACGATCGGAACCACCCAGCGTGCAAGTATTGTTAAAGGGCTCTCGTTATCCTACTACGGCGAGGCTTGTCATTTGCTCATAAGTCCTTTCGGATTCCTTCAATACCTTCCCCCCTTGTGGGGGAAGGCCAGGATGGGGGAATGAACACGAGTAAAGCTAGAACGTTAAGAAAAAACCCGACAGATGCAGAGCGATTCTTGTGGCGACATCTTCGATTGCGTCAGATTGGGGGCTTTAAGTTTCGGAGGCAGCAACCTCTTGGATCCTACATTGTAGATTTTGTGTGTTTAGAGAAGCGGTTGGTGGTGGAAGTAGACGGAGGGCAACATAGCGAGCAAGCCGGGTACGATGCTAGGCGGAGTGCATGGCTAGAAGCACAAGGATTTCGCATTTTGAGGTTCTGGGATCATGAAGTTTTAAGACATATTGAAGCTGTTAAACAGGTCATAGGGGAGACAATTGGTGTCGAGTTTGATACCCCCTCCTTGATCCTCCCCCGCAAGGGGGGAGGAAATAAGGCGATAAAGTCCACTTCTAGCAGAAAAAGGACAAAGGTCAGAGTAGGCACACAATGACTAACCCTGCCGCTCTCGCACTGAGTCTCTTGAACGTCTCCAAAGCGTTTGAGGGACTTCGCGCCGTGGACGGCGTGAGCCTTGCAGTCGCAGCAGGCGAGCGCCGAGCCATCATCGGCCCGAATGGTGCCGGAAAAACGACCTTGTTCAGTCTGATCAGCGGAGAGACTCGCCCGACCGAAGGGCGAATCGACCTCTTCGGTCGGGACGTGACACGTCTGCCTCCTCATCGCCGCGCCGCGCTCGGATTGGCCAGGACGTATCAGATCACCAATCTCTTCCCTCGTCTCACGGCGCTGGAGAACTGCCTTCTCGGGGTTCAGGCCTTAACTCCCGCGAAGCTCCATCTCCATCGCGCACTCTCCCGTTACACCGACCATTTCACGCGCGCCCACTCCGTACTGGAAGCGGTCGGGCTTCAAGGAAAAGAAAACGAGGTTGTCCGCAACCTCTCTCACGGTGAGCAGCGCCAACTTGAGATCGCGCTGGCGCTGGCCGGAAAGCCGAAGCTCCTCTTGCTGGATGAGCCCACCGCGGGGCTGTCTCCGGCTGAGTCCCATATGATGACCGCGCTGCTTAAGAAGCTCGATCCCGCCATTACCCTGCTTGTCATCGAACATGACATGGATGTCGCGTTTGAGTTAACCGATCGAATCACGGTGCTGCACTACGGGAAGGTTATCGCTGACGGCCTCGGTCATGACGTCAAGGTCAACCCGCTCGTTCAGGAAATTTATCTCGGCGCCGCTCTGGAGAGCGTGTGATGTTGGAAGTCAGAGACATTCACACTTACTACGGCGACAGCCACATCCTCCAGGGAGTCTCCCTCAAGGTGGAGAAGGGAAAGGTCGTAGGCCTTCTCGGACGAAACGGGATGGGAAAGACTACCTTGATTCGCTCGATCATCGGCTTCACCCCACCCCGTAAAGGACAGGTGCTCTTTAAGGACCATGACATCACCGCGTGGCCTTCGAACCAAGTGGTGACGCTCGGGCTGGGATTGGTACCCCAGGGTCGCCGGGTCTTTCCGTCGCTGACTGTTGACGAGAACCTCACCGTCGCTAGGCGCAACAGCGGCCCCTGGACGGTCGAGCGCGTGATGGAGCTCTTTCCGCGTCTTCGAGAGCGGCGTGAGAACCGCGCAGGCAAACTCTCGGGCGGCGAGCAACAGATGCTGGCCATTGCACGGGCGCTGATGACTAATCCTGAGCTTTTGTTAATGGATGAGCCGACCGAAGGGTTGGCTCCGCTTCTGGTGCGCGAGGTGGGTCGCGTCATCGAGAATCTCAAATCCCAAGGGTTGTCGATCCTACTTGTAGAGCAAAACCTTCCTCTTGCGCTCCGAGTGTCTGACGAGGTTCACGTGCTCTCGCGCGGCCGGATCGTGCACTCCTGCTCGCCGCAAGCCCTCTGGCAGAACGAAGAAATCAAGGGGAGGTATCTTGGCCTTTAACCCTTTCAATAGGAACTTAGCCATAGTCCCAAAACTTTCTTGGTCTCAGCAAGCCCCGGGAAGCATGGAGCCACAAGTGGAACTTTCACGCGTAGTGAGTTTTAAAACTTCCTCTCCCTTGACGGGAGAGGACCGAGGTGAGGGTGATCGATGGCTCATGCACCCCTCACCCTGGACCCTCTCCCGCAAGGGGAGAGGGAAAACTCGCCATCGCTCTGCCGATCGTTCAAAAGGTAAATCTATCAAGATGGAGACTATATGAAACGAATCGGCATCATCGGCCTCGGGCTCCTCGGCAGCGCGGTCGCCTCGCGCCTTCTCCAAGGAAAATTTGAAGTAAAAGGCTATGACATACGCCCCGAGCGGCTCAAGGCACTGGAAGTCCAGGGACTGATCGCGGCGAGGACCCTGGCTGAAGTTGCAGCAGAAGTTGACGCTATCTTCACGATCCTGCCGTCACTTGAGAGCGTCGAGAACGCTTTCCTCGGTGCAGGCGGGCTCATCGAAACGGCACCGCGTAGCTGCACTTTGATCCAGATGAGCACGATCTCACCGGATCTGACTCGCCGTCTCGCCAAGACCGCAGAGACCAAGGGGCTTGGGTTTCTCGACACCCCCATGAGTGGGACGAGCGCTATGGTGGAGCGCGGTGATTGCGCGATCTTCGTCGCGGGTGACCGCGGCCGGGCCGCGGCCTGCCGTCCCATCTTTGACGCGATCGCAAAGAAAACGCACTACGTGGGAGAGGTCGGCATGGCCTCGCTCGCCAAGCTCGCCACAAACCTTCTTGTCGGGCTCAACACCGCGGCTCTGGCCGAGGCGCTGGTGCTCGGGGCAAAAGGCGGTCTGGCGCCGGCCGTGCTGCTTGACATCCTAAAAGAGAGCGCGGCAGCCTCCAAGATGGTGGATGTTCGCGGCCCACTCATGGTGAGTCATCGTTTCGACGCGCAGATGAAGATCGACCTGTTCTTAAAGGACTTTAAGCTCATGCTGGAAGAAGGGTTTCGCCTCGGAGTCCCGCTGCCGCTGACAAGCGTCACGCAGCAACTGGCCACCGCCACCGCTGCAGCCGGACGAGGCGAGGAAGATCTGGCTGCCATCGTAACGACCCTGGAACGGCTCGCTGGACTGGAACAGGATCGTCCATTGCTAAAGAAAGAGTAAGAGACGGTGCTGTTGAAATTATATTCAAGCTTTCCTACGGGCATTGATCTTCCTGTATTGCTTTGGATTTCCATTTTAAATTTAAAACGAGAGCCGCTTTGCGATTCGCTTCCCTCTCCCTTGACGGGAGAGGGTCAGGGTGAGGGTGAACGGGGAGAAGAATAATTTACACATGGCGTGGATCAGTTGAGTCGACAAATGTTCTTCTAATGGACTCCAGAAAACTAATTTGGACAAGGGCAATCTGAAAGGAGGTTTGTATGCGTAGCGGTTTTGTTATCGTCATCGCTCTGGCTCTGATCGCGCTTCTCGGCATCCCGCTGGCCGAGGCGCAAAAAGGGCCCATAACAGTAGGTCTCCTGCTTCCCGTTACAGGAGTGCAAGCGGCCAACGGCAAGGATATGGTCAATGGTTTTCAGCTCTTTCTCGATGAGCAAGGCGGCAAGCTGGCGGGCCGAGAGGTGAAGCTCCTCATCGAAGACGATGAATCTAAGCCCGCTACTGGCCTCACCAAGCTTCGAGGGATGGTGGAGAGCCAAGGAATCCACATCCTCATCGGGCCGCTCTCAGCTGCTGTCGGTTACGCTCTGCGTGATTACATCGATAGCAAAAAGTTTCCAGCCATCTACCCTATCGTGTCGGGTGAGGATATCACCCAGAGGAAGCGAAGTCCCTACATCGTCCGCCCCGGCTGGTCAAGCGCTCAGCCGTCTCATCCATTCGGCAAATGGGTCTATGACAACCTTAAGTACCGGCGGATCGCCATGGCCGGCTTTGACTTTGCCTTCGGTTGGGAGGTGGCAGGAGGATTCCAACGCACATTCGAAGAGGCTGGAGGGCAGGTGGTGCAAAAACTCTGGTCACCGCTGGGAACCTCGGATTTTGGCCCCTATCTCGCCCAGCTCAAGCGCGACGTAGATGCTGTCTACGCCGTCTTCTCAGGCGCCGACGCGCTCCGCTTTGCCAAGCAGTACCAAGAGACCGGGCTCAAGACGCGATTTCCCCTGATCGGGGGCGGCACGTTCACTGACGAACACGTGCTTCGAAGTATGGGCGACGAGGTCCTCGGCGTCACCACGGCGCTCCACTACTCGGCGGCTCTCGCCACCCCGGGAAATAAAAAATTCGCAGAGGCTTACGAAGCGAAGTACAAGCAAGTCCCCTCGTACTACTCTGAGGGCACCTATGTGGCCGGGCTGCAGCTCAAGCGCGCGCTCGAAGCAATCGGCGGAGACGCTGAAAATGCCGAGCGGCTCATCGGCGCCCTTCGCAAAGTGGAGCTGGCTGAAACACCTCGAGGGCCGATCCGCTTCGACGAGTACGGAAATCCGATTCAGAATGTCTACGTGAGAAAGGTCGAGCGCGTGGGAGGGCGACTCCAGAACTCTGTGATCCATACCTTTCCCAATGTCTCTCAGTTCTGGACCTACAAACCGGAGGAGTATTTGAAGAACCCTGTGTACTCCCGTGACTATCCGCCCTGCAAACATTGTTAGGCCCAATGTGACAATAAATGCGCTTTTTAGTGACGCCGGCACAGAGAGCCTTCCCTCTCCCCATGCGGGAGAGGGTCAAGGGTGAGGGGGCAAGTGAGCCTCAGTCACCCTCACCTTAATCCTCTCCCATCAAGGGAGAGGAAGTTTTTAAACTCGCCACGAGTACAAGCTCCACTGGATAGAGGCTAATGGATCGGTCTGAAACACAAGACGGAATGCGAATCGATTGGAACGTCCCAATCCCCATGGACGACGGACTCGTCCTGCGCGCCGATATCTTCCGGCCGATCGCCGATGGAAAATACCCAGTCATCCTCACTTACGGTCCCTACGCAAAAGGACTCACGTTCCAGGATGGCTACCCGAACCAGTGGGAGCGGATGACTGCGCAGCACCCGGACGTTGCCGCTGGCTCAACTAACAAATACCAGAACTGGGAAGTCGTCGATCCGGAGAAGTGGGTGCCAGACGGCTACGTCTGTGTGCGTGTGGACTCGCGCGGGTGCGGTTGCTCCCCCGGATATGTCGACCATTTCTCGCCGCGCGAGACCAGAGATTTCTACCAGTGCATCGAGTGGGCGGGGATTCAGCCTTGGAGCAACGGGAAGGTGGGGCTCAACGGAATCTCTTACTACGCGATCAATCAGTGGCACGTGGCGTCACTTCAGCCACCGCATCTCGCGGCGATGTGCATCTGGGAAGGCGCTGCCGACTGGTACCGCGACATGACGCATCATGGGGGGATTCTCTGCACCTTCTGGGCGAACTGGTACGACATGCAGGTGAAGACTGTTCAGTATGGGCTCGGCGAGCGTGGCCCACGGAGCCGCCTCACCGGCGAACTCGTCTGCGGGCCAGAGGCTCTGTCGGAAGAAGAGCTGGCGAGAAAGCGATGCGATCTCGGCAAAGAGATTCTTGCCCATCCACTCGATGACGACTACCACAAGGCCCGCTCCCCCTTATGGTCGAAAATCACTGTGCCGTTTCTCTCCGCCGGAAACTGGGGCGGCCAAGGGCTCCACTTACGCGGGAATGTCGAAGGCTTCGTCCGCGCGGCATCACAGCAGAAGTGGCTCGAGCTGCACGGGCTGGAGCATTGGACCCACTTCTACACCGATTACGGGCGGCTGCTGCAGAAACGTTTTTTCGATTACTTCCTAAAAGGCATCGACAACGGCTGGCTCGACGAGCCGCACGTTCGCCTCCAGGTTCGTCGCCTTGACGGCTTCGTCGACCGGACGGAAAACGACTGGCCCCTCGCGCGTACACGCTGGACCAAGCTTTACCTTGATCCACGCGACCGGAGGCTGAGCTGGACTCCCGTCGCTTCCATAGGACGTATTGAGTACAACGCAATGGGCGACGGCGTCACTTTCCTGTCACCACCGCTCGCCCAAGAGACGGAGATCACCGGTCCTTCTATGACCAAACTTTTCGTCTCATCCTCAACCTCAGACGCTGACATCTTCATTGTGCTTCGCCTCTTCTCTCCTGATGGGAAGGAGGTTGTCTTTCAGGGGGCAATCGATCCGCATACCCCCGTCAGTCAAGGATGGCTTCGGGCCTCGCATCGCAAACTCGATCCTGAGCTGAGCACGTCCTACCGGCCGTATCACACGCACGACGAGAAG
>DASYRN010000175.1:0-83053 GCA_036004365.1 Binatia bacterium | reverse complement strand
CATGGTGCTTTCCCTCGTGCTTCTCACCGTCGTGGGCGCGATGCAGATGAGTTACCGGGTCTTGGCTCGAGCCATTATTCAAGAAGAATGTCCCCCTCACCTCTTGGGTCGGGCGATGAGCCTCTTTTTTATGGACCGCGGATTTGGCTCTTTAGGCGCTGTTTCCATAGGGGCTATCGCGGCCTTGGTACCCGTCCCCGTCGCGGTAGCCGCGAGCGCAGTGCTTTCCGGACTTTTCGCATGGGCCATTCCCAAGATAGTAGTCAGAGAAAGAGCCTCAGGGCCATAAATTTTCCTTGTCCCAAACCCCCTACGTCAGTATCCTAATAGCCGGTCGGGAGTTATAGGCGTGCCTGAGGCTCCTCTACAGATAGGTGAGCTGGTAACAAGTTTGAGCAGAACCTGACTTCCTATCGCAAGCCGACGAGAAAAGTGAATGAGGCCGGGGAAAGGCTCGAGAGTCTTTTCAGAATCCTAGTAAGGGGGTAAGCAAAATGGCCCTACCTGACTTCCAGAGTTTCTTCAAGCCGTTATTGGAAATTGCTGCAGACGGGAAGGAGCATTCGCTCCAAGAGGCGCGGGAAACTGTCGCAAAAATGATGGCAATTTCGGAAGAAGATTTGAAGGAACTGCTTCCAAGCGGGATCCAGACAAAATTTGAGAACAGAGTTGCCTGGGCAAAGAGCTACTTCGTTCAGGCGAAAGTATTTGAGACTCCACGGCGAGGTTACTTCAGAATCACGCAGAGGGGGCGCGACCTTCTGCAGCAAGGGTACCAACGAATCGATATCAAGGTGCTGAACCAATTCCCTGAGTTCGTTGAGTTCCACGCCGCAAAATCACCCAAAAACGAGGAGCCTGAACCAGTCAGGGAAACACCCGAGGAAACTTTACAGAAGGCCTATGAAAGCATCAGGAACGACTCACCAGTCAAATCCTAGAGCGAATCAAGAGCAATACCCCTCAGTTCCTTGAGAAGCTGGTTGTCGATCTAATGGTTGCAATGGGCTATGGGGGATCGAGGGCGGATGCCGGAAAGTCTGTTGGCACGAGCGGGGATGAAGGCATTGACGGAATCATCAAAGAAGATCGGCTTGGCCTGGATGTCGTGTATCTTCAGGCAAAGCGATGGGATGGAACGGTAGGTAGGCCTGAAATACAGAAATTTGTGGGTGCCCTTCACGGCAAGAAAGCGAAAAAGGGTGTCTTTATAACAACTGGTAAGTTCTCTGATGAAGCCGTTAAGTATGCTGAGGCTATTGACCCCAAACTGATTCTTATTGACGGGCGGTCGCTGGCAGAACTCATGATTGATTGCGGGCTTGGGACCACCACCACCGCTACGTATGAACTCAAACGGATCGACTCCGATTACTTCGCAGAGGAATAAAGGAGTCACTGATGTCTGTTTTCAAAATCCCAGACAAGAAACTCGCCCTCAGCGTGAGATCGAAGCCACCGACCGCCAGATCGACCAACTTGTCTACGAGTTGTACGGGTTGACGGACCAGGAAATTAAGATTGTTGAAGAGGCAACCTGATGATTAGCAATTGCCTCCGGTGTGGTTCAGCAAATTGGAGCTCAGCACAAGGCTGCGGGAACTGTGGCTATCACCCGACATTTATGGTCCTTTCGCCCAGCTCATACCAGCAATCCAAATTCTTGAAGCACGGCTTCACAATAGTGAGCTCGGGAGTTTACTTTCCGCAGGCTGCTTGGAATCCCTATGCAGATCCGGGCGTTTCTCACTTCGATCCTAGTCTGGACCTTATTCAGTCCATTCAGTGGGTGGCTTCCTCGGGGAGTCTTGTTGTACCTCGCCCTGGCCAACACGGCGGAAACGCGAGCCTGATTTGCTATTTTGGTTTCACCACTGGCAGAGGAGTCTTCGCGGGTCAACCTCGATACTTTCAACCAGTACGACTCGTGAACGTAAACAACCCGACGCTCGTTCACCCATATCCAGATGAAATTCGACCAGCCGTTGACTTCTTGGTGGTCTGCCGGGGTTGTGGGAGGCAACATCCTGCGCCCAGCCTCCCGCGGAATTGTGCTTGTGGGTGGCAGTTCATTTACTAAGGGAGCCGAGAGTGGGTCGGCAGTCCTTCCTTGACGCATAACCTTCCACATCAAAGCTGGGGCAAATTTGCTGTTGCGGAGGCAAGGTAGGCTATGTCAGAGCCTTTATGAGTTTCTATCTTGGCATAACGCTGGAATCGCATTCTATTTTAGTCTCCGATCGTCGAAACATGTCTATTCCGAATCTCCTACCCATGAAGATGGCTCCCCAAACCTGGAGAATTCGAGATGATCTCTTTTTAACAGCGGCTGGCTTACTGTTCTTGGTGGAGGGGTTTCTCTTAAAGGTCCTTCCGCAGGTAGTAAAAGATAGTCCGTTAGACATGGACCTCTTGGTCCCGAAACTCCCTGAATGGGCGGAGGTCTTTGATAGAAAGTATAAAGAGATGGGGCGCAACGTAATAGGCCAACTGGAATCAAAAGGGCTTGATCCCGCCATTCAAAAAGAGCAGGTCACCAGCGTACTGCTAGGCGGAGTTGACGGAAGGGGAGTACCTTTTCTTTTGGGGTTTTATTCTTTCGAGGAGTTTAAACCGCGCCTGCAACACGGAACCTTTCGGCGGTCGGTGCTACCTTTGTTCTCCGAGAACGGAGATGTTAAGAAGTCGGAGCAGCTTACTAAATGGGTTAACAACGCTGTCGTTAAACGCCTCAAATTGCTCGCGGCCATGAGCAAGTCAGACAGGGTAAAAAGGGCTGTAAAGATTATGCCTGAAGTAGTTAGACTGGTGGCCGCGAAGGACCAGGGTGTTAGCCCTGAATATGATTTGGTGGTTATAGGTCGTACCAGTTGTCAGACCTATTCGGGTTAGACGGAAAGTGGATTGGGGTCTGGCCTTTATATCTTGCGTTTTCTCTTCTCGCTGGACCAAAACTGGATGACGTTGACATGGTGCTAAGGAACGGAAAGGCAGAATGAATATTGAGCAATCCAAAAAGAACATTGGCAAGGATTTTCCATTTGATCCACCGCCACAGAGCCTAACTTGGACGCCCAGTGCAGTACCTATTCCTGATGAATTTAACAGGTGGAGATTTGAAATGGTGTATAGAAAGCAACACATAGTGCGATTTTCGCATTCGCTGGGATACCTTGTGGCAGTGCCCTTTGAGCACATTGTTGGGCATGAACGCGACGGGCGCTACAAGCTGAAAAAGCAGCTTATTATCAATGGGCCAAGAATTGATCTCGTTCCCAATGTATGAAAAGTGGGGTCGTTGGGATGAGCGTGAACGAAAAAGCGGAAGCAATAGACAGACTTTCTCGGGAGCGTGGACTGAAATTGTGGCCCGTGATAGATTGCTTCCATGACGAATGTTGAAAAGTGGACTTATACCGCACTCTTAAGCGTCGGGTTTGTCGTTGCTCCTGCTGCCGAGAAGATGACCGCTACGCAATGCTCTGGTTATACAGCCCAGCTTTGGAGTTCGCCTCCACCAATCTGTTTTAAGATTTCCATCCCGTTTCTAACGCAGACCGACGCAAATTCTTTGTGGCCGGAATTACTGAGGTAGAGCTATGACCTGGATTGTTTCAGATCCCGATCACTTAGGTGGCGCCCCTAGGGTCCGTGATACCCGCATTTCGGTTGCACTGCTATTAGAGTGTCTGGCTTCGGGGATGACCATCTCCGAGATCGTCAAGGAGTATCCAAGTCTTACAGAAGAGGCCATTCGGGGCACGCTGGAGGAGCTTGCCCATTCTGATCTTCTCGCGGCCAGGTGAAAATCCTCTTGGACGAAAATCTGCCGGAATCTCTGCTGGTTGCCCTGCGACAATTCGGCCATCAGGTGGATTCGGTAAATCGTCTACAGCTAAAGGGAATTGACAACGGGACTCTATATCGGCAGGTAGCTCAGAACTACGATCTGTGCTTTACTAGAGACGCTGGCTTTGCCCACAACGTCCGTCAGATACAACTGACATCAAGGGTAAAAGTTCTCCGTGTAGTCCTACCACAACAACCTTCCGGACCGTTTGTAGACGTTTTCATAAAGACCTTCCAGACATCGGACTGGTCACATTACAGTAATGGATCTGATTGGCCTTAGGGTCACCCGCTTATCAGTAGGTTGCTAGCCTCCCTTTGACTGAACCTTCTTATACGTTATAATCGTTTCATTTTTAAAGGCTTATCTATTCCCATGTACCTTCTCTCATGAGTGCTCTTGCAGTCATCCTGCTTGCGGCCGGCTTGGGTAAGAGAATGAAATCCAACTTACCCAAGGTCCTTCATCGCTTAGGTGGGAAACCGCTGCTTTTCTATCCTCTGAAAGCAGCAAAGAGCTTAAAGCCCAAGAAAATCGCCATTGTGGTAGGTCATGGGGCAGAAGAGGTAAAAAAATCCTGTAACGAAGATGGCATCACTTGGGTACTCCAGGAGCAGCAGCTTGGGACGGGTCATGCCGTGCGATGCACAGGGGAGATCCTCAAGGATTTTTCCGGACATCTGCTGATTTTGAGCGGCGACGCGCCACTCATCTCTCAAGAGACGCTGCTAGCATTATGGTCGCGCCATCGAGAAGAAAATGCGACGCTTACCGTCATGACCGCCCATTTGAATCAGCCCATGGGTTACGGAAGAATCGTGCGCAACGATAAAAAGGAGATCAGGGAAATTGTCGAGGAACAGGACGCCACGCAGCAGCAAAAGGAGATCAGAGAAATCAACGCTGGAATCTACGCCGTCTCGCCCCGCTTTCTCTACAAAGCTTTGGAGCAACTGACAAATCACAACCAACAGGGGGAATATTATCTGCCCGACATCGTGGGAATTGCCCTAAAAAACGGTGATAGGGTTAAAACCTTTCAGATCAAAAATGCAACAGAGATCTCAGGAATCAATACCAGACAGGAGCTCGCGATTATGGAAAAACACCTGCAAGAGAAGATCAATCGGAAATGGATGGAGTCGGGCGTGACTTTCAAGGACCCGCAGACCACCTATATTGAGGCTGACGTGCGGATCGGAAGAGACACCGTGATCGGCCCGAACACGCACCTATTAGGCTCTACGGTTATCGGAGAACGATGCCGGATCGACGGCAGCGCATACATCACGAATGGTCGCATCGGTAACGGAGTCGACCTAAGGTTCTCGGTCGTGCTCACGGACTGCCAGGTCGATGACGATGCCATCATCGGGCCTTTCGCTCACCTTCGCCCTGGAACGCGCTTGGGCCGTGCCGTTCACATTGGCAATTTTGTCGAGACCAAGGAAGCCACCCTCGGCGAAGAAACAAAAGCCAACCATCTCACCTATCTCGGCGACGTCACAATAGGCCGAGAGAGCAACATCGGAGCCGGCACGATTACCTGCAACTACGACGGCTTTAAGAAGTACCCCACATCGATCGGCGATCGAGTCCAAGTCGGCAGCGACTCGACGCTCGTAGCTCCTGTTTCTTTGGGCGACGACGTTTATGTGGCGACAGCTACAACCGTTCGCCACGACGTCCCAGCCGGCGCGTTGGTCTATAACGAGCGGCGCGAAGCGGTGCGCGAAGGCTGGACTGAGCAAAAGCGAAAGAAGATGAAGGGAAAACTCTAATGTGCGGCATTGTTGGATATATCGGCAGCCGTGAGGCTGCACCTCTCATTCTAGAAAGCCTCAAGAAGCTCGAGTACCGGGGCTATGATTCAGCGGGAATCGCGGTTCTCCATGATGGCGAAGTAGCCATCCGCCGCTGCGAGGGAAAGCTCACGAATCTGGAAAAGAGCCTGTTCCAAAAGACAGTCGAAGGAAGTGTGGGGATCGGCCATACGCGTTGGGCTACCCATGGCAGACCTTCCGAGACCAACGCCCACCCGCACTGCGCCGGAGATATCATCGTCGTTCACAACGGCATCATCGAAAACTATCTTGAACTCAAAGAGCAACTTTCAAAGAACGGAGCGAGGTTTCAGTCGGAAACCGATACGGAGATCGTGGCCCATCTGGTCGACGAGAAGATTCAGAAGGGCGCCGACTTCCTCGCCGCAGTGATCAAGAGCCTCAAGGAGATTCATGGCTCGTATGCTCTGGTCTTTCTCAATCGCAAGGATCCTAAGCGGCTCATCGTAGCGAAAAATTCGACGCCGATCGTGATCGGCGCCGGCCACGCAGAGAGCTTCGTGGCGTCTGACATCCCGGCGCTCCTCGACTACACACGTAAGGTCACCTTTCTCGAAGATGGGGAAGTCGCAGAGGTCAAAGCGGACGGGTACCGCATCCTTGATGGGAAGGGAAGAGCGGTCAAGCGCTTGTTTAAAGAAATCACCTGGGATGCCGTGGCCGCCCGTAAGGATGGCTATCGCCATTTCATGCTCAAAGAGATCCATGAGCAGCCGCGCGCGATCGCGGACACATTTCGGGGCCGAATCTCGCTGAAGGAAGGCAACGTCTCTCTCGCCGAGCTCGCGCTCACGACCAAGGATCTCCGACGGATCGATAGAATCTATCTAGTGGCGTGCGGCACGGCGTGGCACGCGACCTTAGTCGGAAAATTTATGATCGAAGAGATCGCGGGAATTCCGGCCGAAGTTGATTACGGATCGGAGTTCCGCTACCGCTCGCCGCTTATCAGCTCGCGCTCATTGCTTCTCCTGGTCAGTCAATCCGGCGAGACAGCCGATACCTTGGCCGCAATCGATATGGCGCGGGCAAAAAGGGCCCCCATCATCTCCATCTGCAACGTTGTCGATTCTTCGATCGCCCGCAAGTCCGACGGCGTCCTTTACACTCATGCCGGCCCTGAAATCAGCGTAGCCAGCACCAAGGCCTTCACCACGCAACTCACCGCGCTCTATTTGCTGGCGATTCGTCTGGGAAGACTGAAGGGCTATCTCAAGCGAGGCGAGGCTCAAAAGCTCCTGGACGATCTCCTGCGCCTCCCAAACTGGGTCGAAGAGGCTCTCAAGCTCGAAACTCCGGTCGAGGAGGTCGCCAAAGATCTCACCCACGCTTCTGATTTCCTCTATCTCGGTCGAGGCATTCACTACCCGATCGCTCTTGAGGGAGCCCTCAAGCTCAAGGAGATCTCATATATCCATGCCGAGGGATATCCAGCGGGTGAGATGAAGCACGGACCGATTGCTCTGATCGACGAAAAGATGCCTGTGGTCATGCTTCTGCCCAGGGACCGATATTTCCACAAGGGTTTGGGGAACTTAAAAGAAGTCGAATCCAGAGGCGGCAAGACCATTGTCTTGACCGACGAGGAAGATGCCTCTATCGGGGCTGTCGCTCACCGCCTCTTGGTTATCCCTAAGACCACCCACTTCCTGGCGCCGGTCGTCTTCACCGTTCCCCTTCAACTCCTCGCGTATCAGATCGCCGTCCAGCGAGGGACAGATGTCGATCAACCGCGCAATCTTGCCAAAAGCGTTACCGTGGAATGATTTGGATGAACTCGATGGTTCTCTGTTTGAGCTTCTCGTCAGAACTTACCGCCGTAAAAATCTTCGCGTAGCTTTCTACGTCGAGGCCCTGTTTCTGAAGCACCTGTTCTATCCTTGAATTGGTTTCTTGTCGGATCCTTGTAATCTCATTCGGATCTCGGACGGTCTGGATCGTGGGCTCGTACTCCAGTCGTATCTGCTGCAGCACGACGTAGGCTCTAGCAAAAGCTTTGAGCTTTTCCTCGCTGACGCTCTCTCCCAGCTGGACGCGACGTTCCCGCACCGCTTCTTGAGCGTCAACCAATGGGGGTTTGGTGCCGATTGCAAGCACCAGGGATCCGACACAGACTATAAGAGCGGCAAAGCTGTTCATCCCAAACGTTTGTCCACCACTTCCCGCTCGCCGTGTTTTTTAGAAAATGAGACTGATCAAGCCGCCGACAAGACGAAAAGGAAGAGCGAGGACTTCACCCACCACATTGACTGTGCCACTCACTAGACCCGTGGACTCGCCCGGATTTTCCGACTCTGTTCTCACAGTCGTCTCCCTTTCCACCGTAACCGGCCTACCCTGGTAGCGATCTTGGGGTGAGTCATAATAGGCAGTCTCCGTTGTTACAGTCCTTGAGTGGGTAGAGCATCCGGATCCGAAACCGAGGGCTAGAAATAACGCCACAGATAGTACAAACAATCTGCTCATGACAGCCTCCTTCGAACCAAAGGATTAAATTCTCCTCTCTCCTGGACACCCACTAGAAGATGGAGCAAACGACGTACCAAGACCTAAAACCTTCTGGTTCCAAAGAAATTTCCGATCTATTAGGATGTAGGTGGAGAGGGAGGTGAATGAAATATCCTACAGGGCTACATGTGAGGGTAGGATGGTGTTGATTATATTAGACATTCGGAAAAAACGACACGGCAAACGCCGAAGCGAAAGCTGCCCAAATACTAGAGTTCCAGCGTTGCTTCTTTCTTCAAGCCTTTGGCACACAAATAAATCTCTGAGGAGCCTTTGCGAGTCGCTTCGGGGCGGGTACTTTGGACCGAAAGGAAGTGCTTTTCGATTTCAAGTCTGAAGCTCTTAAGTTCTTCTCCCATGAAGACCTTAACGAGAAAATGACCTCCTGGTTTAACAAGGTGGCACGCGACCTTAAGAGCTGAACGATTCAGCTCCATCGAGCGACTCAAGTCCGCATCGCGGATTCCGCTCAGCCGCGGCGCTACGTCAGAGATTGCACAGTCAGCCGGTTTTCCCAAGACCTGCTGTATTTTTCTTACGCTCTCCTCGGAGGTGATATCGCCACGAACAATGACAATGTTCTTTTCAGGAATGGCTTCGATCGGTTCCAGATCTATGCCGACCACTCGCCCTTCTTTCCCTGTCAGTTGAGAAGCCACCTGAAGCCAGCCGCCGGGCGCTGCGCCCAGATCGACAACCTGATCTCCGGTCTTGATGATATGGAAACGACGGTTGAGCTCTAGGAGTTTGTAAGCCGCGCGGGAGCGGTAGCCTTCTTTTTTTGCCCTACGATAAAACGCATCTTTGGGCTGATACATCACCGGCTTGGAGCTCTGAATTCTGAGTTTTGAGTTGAAATAGAACTTGGAAAGAAAGAGGCCCAACCCTGTAACGGTTGGGCTCCAAAATCTAACTCAAAACTAAAAACTCAAAACTAAGAATTCACGTCAGGGAGCCGAGGTCTTAAAATCCGCGCGGCGATTGACTGCGCGCGCCCAATCAGTCTGTTGTTCGATGAGTGGCTTTGACTTGCCTAGACTGGCGGCGGATAAACGATCGGATTCGATACCGAGTTGGGTTAATTCCTGCTTCACTCTCTCTGCCCGACGCAAGCCGAGCCGCATGTTATATTCGTTGCTGCCGACGTCATCTGCATGTCCTTCAATCGCCACCAGGGTGTTCGGATTCTCCTTGAGCCTTTGGGCTACCAGGTACACTTGACCCTTGCCCAAATCGGTGAGATCGGCCGAATCGAAGCGAAACGCGACGCTCGGGAAAACGATTTTTTCTATCTCAACGACCTTCGGCGTCTCCTTGAGGACGTTTTTTTCGAGCACGACCTCTTTGATAATGACACGCTCAGCGGTTGGCTCTTGCGGTAAAGCCGCTCTTGGAGCCGGCGACTCTTTCATAGGAACTCGCTTCGGGACGCCGTAATCATGCAGCGGTTGAGGCTCCACCAAAATAGGAGGATGAGGCCGGTGGCCGAAGATATACTCCAGCTCTGGTGTTGCGCTCACTAAGAAATGGCCGGGTCGTGCTAGAAGCCATTCGATCAAAACCCCGAATGGATGCGCTAGATAGGCAACGACCCTGAGAGGATGAGACTGGCTATCGTCGTACTCATCAGCAGCCGCAAAGGCCGGCCGCGGCGCGCCGCAAAGGGCAGCAGACACCAACATGCCCAAGACAAGCAAATAAATCTTCTTCATGGAACCCTCCGTTCTCCGGAAACGGCTTTGAGTTTAAGTATTTATGTTTCTTTTGTCAAACCAGTGAATCCGCGTATCCTTGTAAAAGGAATTTCAGTAGACTAAGTAAGACGAGAGGTCAACCCAGTCCCAGATTGCTTGGATGAATATAGTTCTCACAAAAGAAGACCGAGCGGCTTTCATCACCCTTCAGCGGCCACCGCTGAACATCCTCAATCTCGCGATGCTGCGAGAGCTTAGCCAAGCGGTGGATTCCATAAAAGGCGATGAGGAAGTGGATTTTTTGGTTCTTCGCGGGGGCGGCGGGCGCGCCTTCTCCGCCGGCGTCGATGTTAACGACCACACTCGGGCAAAAGTCCCGGAGATGTTGGAAGCTGTCCACAGTGTAATTCGCAAGCTGTTATTGCTTCACCAAGTCACCATCGCGGTGGTTCAGGGTGCATGTATGGGAGGGGGTTGTGAGCTGGCCAGGTCCTGCGATCTCGTCATCGCGTCAGAAGAGAGCTTTTTCTCCACTCCCGAAATCAACGTGGGCTGTTATCCTCCGGTAGCTTTGGCCCGCTTCCCTTCCCAGCTCGGCTACCATCGCGCCGCCGAGATGATCCTCACGGGAAAGAAAATTTCTTCGCGAGAAGCGTTGACGATTGGACTGGTCAACCGCGTCGCCGCCGACGCTGACATCGATCACGCGCTCGACAGCATCCTACAAGAGCTTAAAGAAAAAAGCCGGGCCGTCCTGCGTATCGCGCTCAAGGGACTACGCGAAATTTCTCTAAAAAACTTCTCCGAGACCCTTCAAAGATCCGAAGAGCTTTATCTCACCGAACTTCTGAAAACTGAAGACGTCGAGGAAGGGGTGCAGGCTTTCTTGCAGAAAAGGAAGCCGCGCTGGAATCACCGTTAAAGCATCCAATCCTAAAGAACAACTCTTGCCTTCAAGAGCCCATCAGTCTAGCATGGTCTTCGGTTCTCAGCCCGCAATCCCGCGCTTCCGTATGAGCGACTTTGAAATCACGATCACGCAAGATAAAAATGAAATCCTGGAGGCGCAGAGACTCCGATTCGAGGTTTTCAATCTTGAGATGGGAAAAGGCCTGGCCTCGTCCTACGAAAAGGGATTGGATTCGGACGAATACGATTCCTTTTGCGACCATCTTATTGTCCGTGACTCGCATAGCAAGCGCGTCATAGGGACGTATCGTCTCCTCTTGGGCTCAAAAGCTCCGCGACGAGTCGGTTTCTATTCAGAAGGAGAGTTTGATCTCGAGAAGATCAAACGGTTGAAAGGCGAGGTGTTGGAACTCGGCCGCTCCTGTACTCATAAGGATTACCGGGACAAGGCGCTGATCCCTCTGATGTGGGAAGCTATCGCCCGATACGTCAAGACGCATCGCGTAAAATACCTATTCGGGTGTGCCAGCCTCTATACCACTGACCCCTTCGAAGTGAGCGAAGCTTTCGGGCTACTCAAAGCGAAATATTACGCGCCGGAAGAATTTAGAGTTCATCCTCTACCCGGAAAATCTTTCTCCGGGTTGGACGAGGGTGCTCGGATTGAGGACGAACGCGCGCTGTTTTCTCACTTACCGAATTTGTTTAAAGGATATCTCCGGATAGGAGCGCTCGTCTGCGGCCTTCCCGCTTTAGATGCGGAGTTTGGGACCGCCGACTTTTTTTTGCTATTGGATATCAATCACCTCGGGGGCGACTATCTGCGGCGCTTCGGTCCTGTAGGATCGAAGGTTCTGAATGCGGTGGGTTAAGTTAGCAGCACTCATATTGGCCTGGGCCTCTTTCTTCATCCTGGTGGTCCTCCTTCATCTAGCCATTACTGTGCTCAGGCTTCCTGGGCGTTGGAGGATCATCAGCCGGGCGACGAGGTGTCTGGCCGCATCACTAAGAAACATTTTGAATGTCAAGATGACCATCGAGGGTCACTGGGACCGGCTGGCCAGCAGCGGCTACTTCATCATCAGCAACCACGTCGGCTACCTGGACGGAGTTATTTTGGGCAGCCTTCTTCCCGTCCTCTATGTATCGAAGAGAGAAGTTAGGCATTGGCCGGTGATCGGTGCATGGACCGCATTGTGCGGTACGGTCTTTATCGACCGCGAGAGAAAAGACAAAGTTCCTCTGCTTGTGGAAGAGATGGTCAAAAAGTTGAGGCAGAGGGCGAACGTCCTTATTTTTCCCGAGGGGACCTCAACCAATGGAGAAAAACTGCTTCCTTTTCAGTCGACCCCCTTCGCGGCGCCTCTAAGAATGCACGCACCGATCCTACCCATTTCCATTATTTATAAGCGGATCGACGGTCAGGCAGTCTCTCCATCCAACAGAGACCGAGTCTACTGGTATGGGGACATGGAATTTGCCGGCCACCTCTGGAATCTTTTGGCCCTCCGAAGTATTGACGCCGTGGTGAAAGTTCATCCGAGGATCGACACAACCGGCCTCAAGAACGACTCGCTGAGCCGGAAACAGCTCAGCCAAGTTTGTTATGATGCCGTTTTGAGTGGATTGGACTTGCGAGTTCAGAAAAGCGCGCCTGCGGGCTCGCTTCTTCGAAAGAACTAACCGGCGCTTCCCGTCAACTGTCGCTTGATGTTTTCCACAAACTCCTGAAGCATCGCGTCGGCCTTCTTGCGAATGATCGGCTGACCGAATTCGCCGATTTTCCCCAGGATGTTGACATCGGTTTCGACTGAGAGCTCTGTTTCTTTCGGACTAATCTCCTTAAGCTCCATGTTGGTTCGCCCTTTGACAGCGCCGGCAGCCATCCGGTCGCTTGCTTCGGCCCTTAGAGCCGCGCGCCAATTCTCTCGGTCGCGCTGTTCCAAAATAATTTTGCCCTGCAGGTTGAGGGAAATCGGCCCCACGCGCACTTTCAAGGCTCCTTGATACGTTGTATCGTCGATCTGAGTCACGCTTTCTACCCCGGGCAATGAACGAGCCACTTTGGGAACGTCCATGAGAAACTCCCAGAGCAGTTCACGGGCAACAGGAATAACTGCACGTTGAGTGAATTTCACTTCTTTCTTCTCCCCCTCTTCGATGCTGGCCTGCTCCTTCTCGCCGGAACCCTTTTAGAAAGGCTCTCGAGAGCTCTCTCCAGGGCGCGCCGGACAAAAACGCCGGCCATCTCTTTTTTGTAGGCTGCCGATCCGCGGAAATCGCTGATCGGATCGACCGCTTGTTTAGCCTTCTCCGCAGCCTCGCGCAGCGCATCCGGCTTCACCGGCTGACCACGCAACACCTGCTCGGCCTCGCGCGCCCGAACCGGCGTGGTCCCCACGCTTCCTAAGGCGATGCGCACGTCGGTAAAGACTTTCCTGGTTTTGTCTAGAGTCACCACGGCAGCGGCTGAAACCGTGGCATAGTCGTCAGCAGTGCGGGGAAGGAATTTGAGGTACGCCGCGCCGCTGTTGGGCGGAAGACCCGGAACAAAGATCTCGGTGATGACTTCATCGGGCTTGAGCACGGTCTCATAATAGTCTTTAAAGAACTCTTCCAGCGGGATCACCCGACTGCCACCATTCGACCCTGTTTTGAGCGTTGCCCCCAAAGCGATCAGGGTCGGCGGCGGGTCCTGGTTCGGATCCGCATGGGCAAGACCCCCTCCCACCGTCGCCATGTTCCGCACACGGATCGTCGCCACGTGCCGGTAGGTCTCCGCTAAGAGAGGAATTCGCCTGCGCACCACGGGAGACGTCTCCACCTCCCGATGCGTCGCCAGACCGCCTATGCGAAGCCCGCCGTCTTTTTGCGCAATATCGCTCAGTCCTCGAACTGAGCGGAGGCTGATAAGCGAGGTCGGACGCACCAGACGCTGCTTCATCATGATGACGAGGGCCGTCCCTCCGGCAATCAGTTTGGCATCGGTTCCGAACTGTTTTAGGTCTGTATAGACCTCCTTGAGGCTTTTCGGGGTACGATATTCAAATGCAATCATAGTCGTCCTTTATTTAAAAAATTGGTGTGCCTTTTGAATGGATTCGATGATCTTGTAATAACCCGTGCAGCGGCACAAATTCCCCATCATCCATTCCTTGATCTGTTCCTCAGTGGGCTTGCGCACCTCATCCAACAAAGCCTTGGCCGCTATGACTTGGCCGGGCGTGCAGATACCACACTGGAAACCTCCGTATTGGATAAAACTTTTTTGTACCGGGTGAAGCTCACCGTTTTTGGCCAATCCTTCGACCGTCGTGATCTTATGACCGTCGGCAAAAACCGCCGGGGCGAGGCAGGAGCTAATCATCTTTCCGTCCATCAGCACCGCGCAGGCACCGCAGACTCCGACGCTACATCCTTCCTTAGTGCCCGTGAGCCCCAGATCGTAGCGCAAGAAGTCGATCAGCAGGCGGTGCGTCGGCACCTCCTGCTCAACCTTCTTCCCGTTCACATGAAGGCGAATTTTCTTATTCATCGGTTTTCCCTTCCTCGGTTGTCGTGTGACTGTCCGTCGGCGGTATGTTATAGAAAGAATCCGCATAAAGTGCAAGTAGGACACCCACTCAAAAAAGAGAATCGTAGAAGTCAAATATGGGAGCCAAATTCAGCGCGCACTTAAGACACAAGGCAGACAGGATCTGGAGCCGGATCTTCGCCCACCCCTTCCTGGATGAATTGCATGCGGGGACCTTACCGATGGACCGATTCACTTACTTCGTGCTCCAAGACTATCTCTACCTTCTCGATTTCGCTCAGGTCCTCTGCCTTGGCGCGGCTAAGTCTCCCGATCTTAAAACCCTAGAGATCTTTACTCGACACGCTCTGATTGCCGTCGAGGTCGAGAGAAGTTTTCATGCCGCTTTTGGAAAGAGTCTGGGATTGTCCCAAAGACAGCTCGATACCGCGCCCAAAGGACCCGTCACTGAGGCCTATACGAGACATTTGCAGACCGTCGCGCGAGGAGCGAGCTTAGGACAGATCGTAGCGGCCATTCTTCCGTGTTATTGGATTTACGGGGAGGTTGGAAAAAAACTCTACAAGAACCGCCCCAAAGCCCCCAAGATCTACCGCCAGTGGATCCAGATCTATGCGTCCGAAGAGTACTGGAAGCCGGTGTGGGAACAGATCGCTCTGATGGATCACTTAGGGGCAAGTGCGCAGGGCGAAGAGAAAAGGCTCATGATCTCCCATTTCCTTTTGAGCAGCCGCTACGAGTTTCTTTTCTGGGATCAGGCTTATCGATTGGAGAAGTGGCCCGTGTAGGGAACTCCTCGGCGTTTGGAGTTGACATCAGACTTGACCTTTCATAGGATGCGCCCATGATTCAATTAACCGATCAGATGCGCGAGATGATTGATAACGCCCTTGCCAACGGCTGCCCCTGCGTTCTCGCCACGGCTTCAAAAGGCGGAGAACCTGATATCGGCTACAAGGGCAGCATGATGGTCTTTGACAACGAGTCTCTGGCCTACTGGGAGCGGACCAGGCGGCAGCATCTCAAGAACGTCCAGGAAAACCCGAAGGTGACCGTGCTCTTCCGCGACGGGAAGACCAGACTTAACTTCCGCTTTCATGGGGTGGCCACTATCCATGAGAGCGGGCCTATCCGAGAACAGGTGATGGGACGCACAGTCAAGGACGAAATCGACAAGGATCCGGAGCGTAAAGGGGCGGCAGTGGTCATTCGGGTGGACAAGGTAACCAATCTCGGGGGGCAGGTGCTCCAGACTCGTTAGTCTAACTGACGATGGCCGACGAGCGAGACGTCGCCCGTCGTCTCTTGCCCCTGAGTAGCTTTCCCTGCCCCTGTTTCTAATATCCAACCCTTGGAAGATCTTTTCCCGCTAGAGGGGTGTTCCTCGCCCGCTAGAAATTCTGAAGATTTTAAGGACGAGCATTGATGAAAGTCGGTCTCATAGGCCTTCGAGGCTCTGGTAAGACAACAATTTTTAACATGCTGACCGGGCTGAGAGCCGATGTGGGGTATTCTGCCGGGCATACGGAAGTTCATCTTGGCGTCATTAAGGTTCCCGATCCAAGGATCGAGCGCCTCTGCCAGATTTTTAAGCCGAAAAAGACCACTTATGCAGAGATCCGCTTTACGGACGTTCCACCCAGCGAAAAGAGTGACCGTCTGCAAGGCGGCGAACTTCTTAACCAGATGCGGGACGTAGATGCCATCGCTCTCGTGCTGCGCGATTTCGGTCCCGATGCCAGCCCGCTGAAAGAGTTGAACAGTCTGTTGGCCGAAATGATTCTGGCGGATCTTGGCGTCGTGGAGAATCGCCTGGCTCGATTGAAAAAGGAAACTGCTAGGCCACACGAGTCGGAACTCCTGGAGCGCTGCCGCAAGATCCTCGAGAGGGAGGAGAGTCTGAGAAACGTTTCCTTTACGCCAGACGAGGAAGCCCTCCTGTCTGGCTTCGGTTTTCTTAGCCGGAAGCCGGTCCTGGCCCTCTTCAACGCTGTGGACGAACAAGCGGGGAAGTCCTTGCCCCTTGCCTATCAGAAAGAGCTTGAGCGACACAAAATCCATGGGCTTATGCTAGCCGGCAAAGTCGAGACGGAGATAGCGCAGCTCGAGGAACCGGATCGCCAGAGCTTCTTGAAAGAGATGGGCATTCAAGAATCAGCGCGGGACCGTTTTATCCACGCCGCGTATCGCCTTTTGGATCTGATAAGTTTTTTCACGACGGTGTCAGGTGAGCTTCGCGCCTGGACCATTAAGAGAGAAACGCCGGCACGCAAGGCCGCGGGGAAAATCCATAGCGACATGGAGCGGGGCTTCATTCGCGCCGAGGTGGTCACTTACGAGGACTTCATCGCTCTTGGCAGCGAGGCCAAGTGCCGGGAGGCGGGAAAGCTGCGCTTAGAGGGCAAGGACTACGTCGTCCGAGACGGAGACATCATCCATTTTCGCTTCAACGTTTAGACTAAGAACCCGGGTTTAGACATCGCCGCGGCTCTTTGAGACGAATTGTTTCTCGTAAAGAGCACGTAGCTCAGACAGAGTGGTCGCCTGTGACGGCTCTTTATCCTCACGGATCCGAGTGATGCGGGCAAAGCGCAGGGCAAAGCCGGACCGATACTGATCGCTTCGTTGAATCTCGTTATAGGCTACCTCCACCACGACCTTCGGTTGGACGGTCACGGTGTAGCCGTCGTCAGCGCTTCTAATCTTCTCAAGCTGCGCCGTCATAGCTGTAAATTCCAGATCCGTAAGCCCCTTGAAGGTCTTTCCCACCGGCGCGAAACCTACCGCATCGTCTACGACCGCGAGATGATAATTCGAAAGCCAGCCTCGTCGACGCCCGGAACCTCGGTCAGCAGCTATGATCACGCAATCAACTGTCTCAGCAGACTTGATTTTGAACCAATGCTTGCCTCGGTTTCCCGGCATGTACGGACTCGTGAGCGCCTTCGCCATAACCCCCTCATGGCCGGAAGTCAGTGCTTCCGCGAAGAACGCTTCTGCCGCTTGTACGTCGGCCGGGACTATCCGGTGCGCCATATAGTTTCCGCCTGTCACGCGCTTGAGCTCCTCCCAACGAAGCTCATAGGGCTCATCGATGAGCGGACGGCCATCGACCAAAAGACAGTCGAACAAATAGAGAGCCAAAGGAACTTCACGCACCGCGGACGCCACCTCGCGCACGCGCCGGAAGCGACGCATCAGTTCCTGGAACGGCAGAGGTCGACCGTCGCGGCCAACCGCGATCACCTCTCCCTCGACAATGCAAGATCGACACCGAAATTCCCGGCGCGCGATCTCCACGATATCCGGCAGGCTCAAAGTCACCTCAGAAAGGCGGCGGCTCCAGATGCGGCATTCATCTTGTTCTTTATGAATCTGGATGCGAGCTCCATCATATTTAAACTCAAGCGCTGTCTGGCCTTGATGAGCCTCAAAAACTTCGTGAAAATCGGACGAAAGCTCCGCCAGCATGGGAAGAAGCGGGACGAATAAGCGAATTCCAACGCGCCGCAGACCTTCCACGCCTTCGGTGAGCGCAATCCTCGCAACCTCGGATAGATCGGAGAGGAAAAGGGCGACGCGGCGCACAAGCTTCGGATCGGCGCCGGCGGCACGCGTGACTGCGTCCTGGATCAAGCCATTGTGGAGCCCGATTCTCATCTCTCCGAGCAATATCCTTTTGAGAATTTCCCGCTCCTCGGAGGTGGCAAGCGCCAGAAGCTCTGCCAATCGCTCCATCTTCGCTCTTCGAGATCCTGCGCCCGAGGCCTGCGCGATCGCCTCGAGACCTCGGGCGACGTCCACAATCGTCAGGCTTGGAACCTCCGAAGGGAGCCCGCTCTGTTTGTATACCTCGGAAAGGATTCCCCAACTCACGTCCAGCACCCGAGCATCCGAAGAGGCAAACGGGCGCCCGGCCAAAAAAGCAATCGCCGGCCCTATCTCTTCACTGCTCAAGGCGCGTAGAAACTCGGCAGTGGCCGCAGTCTTGACGAGCCGGCTGCGCGTTGTTTCAAGATTGCGGCAGAGCACGCAAAATTCGGCAAATAGCATACTCTTATTCTACGCCTCCCAATCCGGCAGATGAATAGTCATGAACCCATGCTGGCGCGACGGTTGACAATGGCGAAAGGGTAAGCCTAGACTGATGCACTCTAACAGAGGAGGACTGACGTGCGGGCACAAAAGACGCTAAGCTCGTTAGCGATTGCCGTCCTAGTGCTCCTCTTCGATTCCGCTCGGGCCCAGCAACTTCCCCGCTCCGCCACGATTGGAGCCAATCCTCCCGGGACAGTTTTCTATGCCGTAGCCAGTGGCCTGGCCAGCGTGGTAAGCGGCACCGCGCCCTTTCAGGCGGTGATTCAGCCCTACACCGGTAGCAGCACCTTTTTGCCCCTCCTCGACAACGGAGAAATCGATTTTGGTATTATTAACGCCGTGGAAATGAACCTCGCCTACCAGGGGGCGGCCCGGTTTAAGGTCGGCGGCCGAAATCCGCTGCCGCATGTTCCAAACACAAGGTTGATAATGCGCGGTTCACCGTTGCAGGTAAGCCTCGTAGTCAAGAAGGAGTCTCAGATTAAAACAGTCCACGACGTCAAGGGGAAGCGGGTGACTGAAGAATATCCGGCTAACGTAGCTATCTGGTACCATATCTTTACGGGGCTCGCGAGCGCAGGGCTGACCTGGAACGATGTCAAAGTCGTGCCGGTTCCCGCCGTCAACGAGGGAATCGACGCATTGGTTCAGGGACGGGCCGACGTCAGCAACCATGCGATTGGCGCCGCCAAGATCAAGGAAGCGGATGCCTCCGTCGGCGTCCGCTTCGTTTCCCTGGACTGTTCGCCGCAGGGAGAAGAACGTGTGAGAAAGGCGGTTCCAGGTTACTATCTCACCACCCTAAAGTCTGGAGCCTCCACAGGGATCGTTGGGGACACCTGTATCCTTAGCTTTGACATTTATTTCCTCGGTCACAAAGCTCTTCCGGGTCAAGTCGTTCAAGCTACTCTTAAGGCCCTCTGGGACAATGTCGATAAGCTTCCTCCCTTGCACCCACAATTCAAAGAGTGGACGCGCGAGCGTGCGGCCTCCGCCGACGTGACGATCCCGTATCATCCGGCGGCGGTGCAGTTCTATAAAGAAAATAAGCTCTGGTCAGCTAAGATGGACGAAACACAGGCAAAGCTCCTGACGCTGAACCCCTAGGCATTCTAACTTATGCTAGCTTACAGTATGGAAGGAGCGTAAATAGAGTGGGAGCGAATATAGAATATGGAGGATGCCTATGCGCGCACTACGGAACACACAATGGTTAGTCATTGCCGTCTCACTTACGGCTCCGCTGTTCCTGCTCGACTCTGCCCAGGCCCAGCAGTTGCCGCGTGCGGTCACCATCGGGACAAACCCGGCGGGCACTGTCTTCTACGCGCTGGCGAGCGGGCTGGCTAAGGTCGCCACCGAGTCAGGACCGATTCAGACGACAATCCAGCCGTACACGGGAACCAGCACCTTTATCCCACTTCTCAATAACGGGGAGCTGGACTTCGCGATTGTCAACGCGGTGGACATGGGGATGGCGTACCAGGGGCCGCAGAAGCTCAAGGTCGGCGGGAAGAACGACTTCCCACATTCCCCCAACATCCGCCTCGTGATGCAGGGCGCCCCTCTGATCATTGGGCTGCTTGTCAAGAAGGATTCACCACTGAAGAGCGTCCACGAAATCAAGGGGAAGCGGGTAACCGGAGAGTATCCCGCGCATCAGGCGGTCTGGTTTAACATGTTCGGGCAGCTGTCGAACGCAGGGCTTACGTGGAAGGACGTCAAAGTAGTCCCCGTCCCCGCTGTCAACGACGGCATCGATGCCCTCGTTCAGGGGCGCGCTGACGTTACCACGGGCGCCCTGAACATGGCAAAGATCAGAGAAGCTGATGCGTCGGTTGGTGTGCGACACCTCTCGCTTGACTGTTCACCGGAAGGTGATCGGCGCGTTCGCCAAGCCGTCCCGGGCTACTACACGAGGGTCGTCAAGGCCGGGACCGCAGCCGCCGTGGTTGAGGACACCTGCACGGTCGCTTATGACATCCACTTCGCCACCCATAAAGCGGCTCCGGATCAAGTCGTGACCACCATCCTGAAGGCGATCTGGGATAATACAGAGAAGCTTCAGCCGATCCACCCCGGCTTCAAGGAATGGACACGCGAGCGAGCGGCATCGGCCGACGTTACGATCCCGTATCATCCGGGGGCAATGCAATTTTATAAAGAGAAAGGGGTTTGGTCCGCGAAGATGGACGACACGCAACGCAGGCTGCTTGCACTCAACCCGTGACAGGGTCCCCCTCTCCTTTGTCCTCTCCCCCGACGACAGGGGAGAGGGAAAGGTGAAGGGATGCGGAATTCGCTAAGAGGGGACATTGACCGACGACTTTAATCCCGCAACTAAGTTTCGTTCGCTGACTGGAACGGCGAGAGCGATTGAAAGGACTCTCGTCTTCGCTCTGACATTAATTAGCGCGGCATGGGCTGGGGAAGTTCACATCTTTCTCAACTTCACCTTCTTCAAAGAGCAGTTCCTGGGGCTTTTCTTCTCTCTCGGAATGGCAGGTGTCTTTCTTCGCGTCAAGGGCCGGGCCAGTGAGCGGGACAATAAGGTGCCGTGGTACGACTGGCTTTGCTCAGCGGGCAGTCTCCTCACCGGCGGGTACATCGTGGTTATGTACCCGTCCATCGCTTACCAGCTCGGACTCCTCACGCCGGAACGATGGCTCCTTGGCGGACTGGCCGTCCTCCTTATCCTCGAAGCCACCCGCCGTATCGCAGGGTGGGCACTTGTCTGGGTCGCGGTCGGATGCATTCTGTACGCGAAGTTCGCGTACCTCTTCCCTGGCCTCTTCTATGCAAAAGGATCTTCGTGGGAGCGCATTGCAAGCTACCTTTATCTTGATTCCAGCGGTCTCCTCGGGGTCCCTCTCAGCGTTGCCGCGAGCATTGTCGTGGCTTTCATCTTTTTCGGTCAGGCCCTCTATGCGGTGGGCGGCGACAAGTTCATCACCGAACTGGCCTTGATCGCCATGGGACGGTATCGCGGTGGATCGGCCAAGGTCTCTGTGGTCTCCTCTAGTCTTTTTGGAACCGTCTCGGGGAGCGCGGTGGCCAATGTGGCGGTGGACGGCGCCATCACGATCCCCATGATGAAACGCGCCGGCTATCCCGCGCACGTGGCCGCGGCGATCGAGGCCGTCGCATCAAATGGGGGGCAGATCATGCCGCCAGTCATGGGGGCGGCGGCGTTTCTCATGGCCGAGTTCCTCAATATCCCGTACGGTCAAATCGCTCTCGCCGCAGCGGTTCCGGCCTTGCTCTATTACCTTGCCCTCTTCATCCAGGTCGATTTAGAAGCGGCCAAATACGGCCTCGGTGGCCTCCCCGCAGCGCAGCTCCCAAAGCTGCGGGGCGTGATGCGGCTCGGGTGGGTGTTTCTGTTCCCACTCGGGTTCCTGATCTACACGCTCATGTGGGAAAATTGGGAGGCGGGGAAGGCGGGGATGGCAACGGTGGTGCTCACCTTCATTGTCGGTGCGCTGCAAAAAGAGACTCGCCCGACTTTCAGAGGGATCTTAACCTGCATCGAAGAAACCGGGCGGACCCTCCTGGATATTGTCGTGATCACTGCCTTGGCCGGACTCGTGATCGGCGCCCTCCAGCTCTCAGGCCTCACCTTCAAGCTCTCGCTGATCTTGGTGACCCTTTCAGGAGGCAATGTGCTCCTCCTCCTTGCCCTAACCGCATTTGTCTGCATCCTCCTCGGAATGTCGTTGCCCACTACGGTCGTGTACATCACCCTGGCGGTCCTCGTAGGACCCGCGCTGACCCAGCTCGGGGTGGACCCGCTCGCCGCCCATCTGTTTCTTTTTTATTTTGGGATGCTCTCGCTGATCACGCCCCCTGATTGTCTGGCCACTTACACGGCGGCCGCCATCGCTCACTCCGACTTCTGGAAGACAGGATGGACCGGGATGCGTCTCGGCATAGCCGCTTACGTGGTTCCGTTCGTCTTCGCTCTCCATCCCGCCCTGATTCTTAAAGGGACGGTAGGAGAGATCGTACTGGCGGTGATCGCCTCCTCTATTGGAACGTTCCTTCTCGCGATTGGATGCGCAGGCTATCTCTTCCGCACTCTGGGTTGGTTGAAACGAGGGTTGCTCTGGCTGGCTGGGTCCCTCGTGATGCTTCCTTCGTGGAGCGGGCCATGGCTGTTGGCCGATGCGTTCGGCCTCGCCCTTGGCGTCTTCATCATCCTATGGGAATGGAACCGGACCCAAGTACGTGGCGTACCCCTTGCCCAAACGGATAGCAGCGGGCCTTGAACAAAGAAATATTGCACCCTTCAGGATCGTCTCTGCGGATTTGCGAAGGAAAAAAAACAAACTCTTAAGGCTAGCGCTTGTAGGTCTGACTTCCCCAGAGCTCCTTTAGAAAACCGCTCTTCTCCAGGTGGAGGGCAAAACTGTTGTCGTAAATCTCTTCAGCCTTCTTTCTGACGTTTGTCCCGCTTTCACGGGCGAGGTCTACGGCCTCGGCTACGGCTTTTCCCGGAATTGTTAGCGTGCGGTTCGCAATATCCTTCGCGTAACTGTCGTAGGATACCTGGAGAGCCTCGACGTCCTTGAGCTTGAGCGCCTTCCCAATGGATGCCTTAGCCTTATCCGGATTCCTTTCCACGAAGTGGAGCGCTTCGGCGAACACTGCAACGACCCGCTGAACCGTTTCAGGGCGCTCATGGAGCATCTTGGAGCTTGCGTGCACCGAGCTGTAGATAAAAGGAAGGTTCAGTTCGACCAACCGGTAGACGGTGTTGAAGCCTTCATTCTTGGCGCGAACGTCCAAGGGCGGAGTCACAACGACCCCTTGGACGACGTCGGCCAGCATCGCCTGATAGCGCTCCGACTGACTTCCGCCGATCGGTCGGATCGCCACATCGGCGGGCGTGAGATTAAACTTCTTCAGGACCAGGCGAGACAACCGGTCACTTAAATCTCCGGGCCGGGCTACTCCCAGTGACTTTCCCTTAAGGTCCTCCCCCCGTTTGATGTCCTTCCGGGCGACGAGCACATAGGGGAGTCCGACAAGCGGAGCGGCGACGAGCCTTGCCTCGATCCCGCTGGCCATGCCCGGTATCGTAGCGTCCGCCGCGCAGTAGAGAAACTGGATCTCGTCTGCAGTGAGTGCGGCGAGAGAGACGCCGCTTCCCCGGATATAAATGTGGTTGACTCGGATCCCGTATTTATCGAAGAGTCCGTTATCCAGAGCCGTGTAGAGATGCGCAAAGCCGCCCGATACAGCGCAGGTGGCGATACGCACCGTTTGCGGCGCCTCCCCAGCCTTGGCCAAATACGGATTGGCGAAAACATCGGCGGGGAAAATAGAAAGGCACGCAAGCAGCGCAAGAATCCTTGTCATCATAGCTGGACTCTCCTTCAACTCTGACCTCGCTCGAACCTAGGCTTTGACGAGCACAACCCCCTGTTATAAGGGTTAAACGCCTAGGCTCAAGCAGGGCGAATTCGCATGTTTCTTTCCATTATTGAAAAAGAGGCCCGCTTGCAAGCTGTCTAAAAACTGAAACGTGTGGAGCGCTGTCAGGCAAGTAGAGAAAGGACAGGAAAATGAAGACTCTCATTCAAGGGGGATACGTCGTCGGCTTTAACGGCCACGAACATGAAATCATTAAAGACGGCGTCGTGGTCTTTGAAAACGACCGGATCTCGTTTGTCGGAAAGCAATGCTCCGAGCCGGTGGACAAGAAAATCGAAGCCAAGGGATGTCTCGTCTCGCCAGGTTTCATCGACACGCATTTGCACTCAGGCATCAACGCGAGTGATTATCTGCTGAACGATGCGAATAAGGTAGACTACTTTGCTTCTAACTATCTCGCCCACGGTGCGCCAACCCGCGAAGGAGCCAAGCACGCCCATCTGAAGGATGTGGATATCGGCCAGCGTTTTTCGCTGATTCACGTCTTAAAAAGCGGTGTCACGACGACTTTGGATGTCGGCGGTCCTGGACGCAACCCAGACCGTTACGTTCAGATGCTCGATGAGGTCGGAATACGGTGCTACACGGGACCAAGGTACATGAACGTCGACTTTTATCACGATCGCGAGGGACGTTTGGAGTACGATTGGAGTGACGAAAGAGGGAGTGAGGGGTTAAAGACAGCGATTGCGTTCGCCAAAAAACACCACGCGGCCGCCAACGGGCGCATCCACACGATGCTCTTTCCAGGCCATGTGGATTCCTGCACTCCCGAGCTTTTGAAGGAAACCCGAAAGGCCGCCCAGGAGATTGGAGTACGTGTTCAGATTCACGCAACGATCAATCTCTTCGAGTTCCATACAGTCATGCGCCTCCATCGCTGCACACCGATTGAGCTGCTACACAAAATTGGTTTTCTCGACCCGGAGGTTTCTCTCGCCCACTGCATTTTTATCAGCGGCCATAGCTGGCTCGCCTATCCCTATGGAGACGACCTTAAGATTATCGCCGACTCCGGTGCGTCGGTAGCCTACAGCCCCTTAAAATACTTGAAACTGGGCATCCTGATGGAATCTTTCGACAAGTATCTAAAGGCAGGGGTGAACATGGGGATCGGCACCGATACCTTTCCCAAGGACATTATCTCGGACATGCGCTATGCCTCGCTTGCCTCACGAGTTGCGGAAAAGAGCTTTACCGCCGGCCACCCCCGAGACGTCTTTAACGCCGCAACGCTCGGCGGAGCGAAAATGATCGGAAGAGACGATTTGGGTCGACTTCAAAAAGGGGCGAAGGCAGACATTGCCATCGTGAATCTTAAAGACATCGCCTTCGGCGCCGTTCGTGATCCCATTAAGGCTCTCGTGGAGACCGCGGTAAGCCGGGACGTGCGAACTGTGATTGTGGATGGAGAGACGCTGGTTGACAACGGCAAATATCTCCGGCTCGACGAAGACGAGCTGATCGACCAAGTCCAAGCCAAGGGCGAAGAGGTTTGGGAAAGCGTACCGAAGTGGCATTGGACGGGAAAGGGCGTGGACGAGGTGCTGCCGCCAGCTTTCAAGATGAATGAAAGGGAACTTCTTTGAGGCATAGTCACTGAAAAGTTGAAGGTTTGCTCACCAGCCTCATAAAGCTTGAAGGATTTTTTAATCGCCTGGGCTTTTTTCGGCCTTGGTCTGGCCGGGTCCTGCGTCGAGCGGCGTGATCACGAAGCGGAAGCGGGACTCGGGCTTGTAATAGCGGGCAAAGGCTTGCCGCACTTCCCGAGCGGTATACTGCTGGTACGCTGCAGGGGCCTCTGTCAGGTCGGTCAGGGAGAGCCCTCGGTAGTCAAGGACCGAGAGGCGGCTCAGCCAGAAGTCCGGCTCTTTCATCGTCTCGTCGAGCAAATTCGCGATCTGCTTCTTGGCGACAGCCATCTCATCCTCGCTCGGGCCATCCTTCGCAAAGACGGCGTACATCTCGTTCAGCGCCGTCGCGAGCGCCTCCGCTTTGGCTGGATCTGTCGGCGCTCGGGCAACGAAGAGCCCAAAGCCTGGATAGGCGCTCGCTGGCTGCGACGACGCGCTCACGCTGTACACCAGTTGCTTTTCCTCCCGGATGACCGCGTTCATGCGCGTGGACAGCACGCGCGCCGCCATCGTCAGTAGGCGCGAATCGGGGATATTCTGGATATCAGTGCCGAAGAATCCGTCCATGACGAGCGCTTGTCGCGTCCTGATGTTGATCTTCCGCTCAACGCTGATGGGTCCAGCGCTCCTCGTGATCTTGCGCAGATCGGTGAGCGTCTTGTTGCCGATGCGCTCACGCACCGGAAGCGACCCGAGGTACCGCTCGACCAGGCCCAGCGCCGCTGATTGAGTCACATCGCCCACCACGGCCACTTCGATGGGCGCCTCGGCTATGATCTTCTTCAGCCATGCCTGAGCGGCATCGAGTCTCATCTTGCGCAGCTGCTCGACCTCCAGCGGCCTGATGCGGGGCTCATCTTTCGGATAAAACGCAGCGGCCACGGCTTCGCTCAGCGCGCCAGCCGGCTGCACTTTTCTGGAGGCGATTCTCTGCGCTTCTGTCTCCTTCCATTGCTCAAACGCCGCAGGCTCGATGACGGGATCGCTCAACAGGAGGTACGCGAGCTGAAGACCAACCTCTAACTCGCCGGAATTTCCCGAGACCGTGAGGGTTAGCTTGTCTTGATCGGCTCTGCCGCTTACCCCTACTTTTCTCCCCGTCATTAAATCGCGGATCTGGATGCTGGAGAGCTTGCTAGTGGCCGGGCGGCTCCAACCCAGCGCCGCCGCCTCGGTGATTCCGCGGCTCGCCGCCGTCTCCTGGATCTGCCCGCCGGCGAGCGTAATGATAATAGTCGCCTCGTGGTTGCGCTCAGCCATGAAACGATAGTGGAACCGCACGCCGTTATCCAACCATCCTGACAAGACGCCGCTCGCGGCATGCTCCATGCTCTCCACGATCTTTCCCCCGGCGGGAAGCCTCTCGAGCAGGGAGTCGGCGCGCGCAACCTCGGCCTCCCTCTCGGGCTTCACGTTCAGCGCCGAGCGGCCGAGACTCATCAAGTCGTTCTCGCTGGGGACGTCACCCCCGGACGGGAGCTCCGCGATGAAGGTGACGTTGGTCAAGTCGAAGTTGGCTGCAAAGAGCTGGGAGACTTCCGTTGGCGTGATTCCGGGTAGAAGACGCTTGAGTAGCTCCAAGCGTTGCGCCGCGGAGACTATCGGTTCGCGACGCGCCACCGCCCCGTTGATTTGGCGGAGGATCGCGCGGGCGGGGAGCGTCGCCTCGCGCTGCGTCGCCTCTTCTGCCTGAGATATCAGCGACGCACGCGCATCCTGAACCTCGCGCTCGCTGAACCCGTGGAGGCGCGCTCTCTGAAGGTTGATCCCAAGGTCCGCCAGCATCCTACGCCATTCGCCGGGCTTGCCCGAGGCCTGGGCCGTGATCAGCCGGATCGCTCTCGCCTCCTGGCGCACCGAGACGCTGGACTGGAGAAACGGTGCCTTCCCCTCTGCAAGCTGCGCGCTGATCCTCCGATTGAACGCCCAGATGCCGATCGACTCCGCCAGATCGCGCCGGTGCGCTTCCACGGTCGTCGTCGGCGCACGGGGTGGCTCGATCCGCACGATCGAGACATCCGCGTGGGTCAGCTCGGGGTCCGTGGCAACGATCGCCCGTGTCGTAGTCTGAAATTTGACACCCACGTCGCGTTCGGCCGGGCGCGGGACGTTGGTGCCAGCCGCAAAGTGTTTCTGAATAGAGGCGCTGATCACGTTAGCCTCGCAGTCGCCCACCACGATCACGATCATGTTGCTCGGGACGTACCAGCGCGTATAGTATTCCTGGAAATCTGTGGGCGTGACAGAACGGATCGTCTGTTCGGTCCCTATGGGAAGCCGCCGGCCGAACGTCGATTCCGGGGCCAGCCGCTCATAGATGTATTCGCGCACGCGCTGCTGCGCGCCGGCCCGTGAGCGCCTTTCTTCGAGAATGATTTGTCGCTCGTTCTCGATCTCAACAGGAAGGAGACTCAAGCGCATCGCCACGTCGGACAGGTAGAGCATTCCCTTGTCGATTGTCTCTGGCTTGGCGTCGGGCAGGGCCAGCAGATAAGTCGTCTGGTCAAAACTCGTGAAGGCATTCTGGTCGCGCCCGAAGGCCAGCCCCAGTGACTGGAAGAAGGGCACCAGGGAGCCGGGCGGGAAATGGGTCGAGCCGTTGAAGGCCATGTGCTCAAGGTAGTGCGCGATGCCGCGGCTATCCTCGGTCTCGTTCAGCGAGCCCGACCCGACGTGAAGCCAGATGCTTACGCGACCCGCGGGGGTCCCATGCTTGCGGAAGACATAGGTGAGACCGTTATCGAGCGTGCCCGTGACGAGCGCAGGGTCTTTGGGCAGAGGCTCGGCGACATCCGCCGTACCCCGTGCGCCCACCAAACTAATTGCAACCGCTAAGGCTACGAGCCAAGCCCTAATAAGAGGCATAGAGGGAATGGTAGGTCTCTGGGAGAGCTTGGTCAAGGGAAGCGCGAACGATAGGAGGTTCCTTTTGAGGCATGGCCACTCAAAACTTAGAAATGAGCAGAATTCGATAAACAGAAGAGAATTCCATTATGATTCGAAAACTCAAATCAGGCGAGTACCGCTTATACTCGCGAAAGAAGAATCCCAAGACTGGAAAACGAAAGAATCTCGGCACATTTAAGTCACGCCAAGCTGCCGAGAAGCACGAAAGAGCCATCCAGTACTTCAAGCGGCATTAATCACCCACTGCAGCCGTTACTAATCAGTCAGGACGGGAAAGGAATAAGATGACAGCAGCATAAGCATCAACAGGCAGGACCAGTGCAAGATCAGGCAAGGCAGCAGGCTTTCCGAACGCTCGCGTGCCATCCCGGAGCTGACTCCAAACAAAAGAGCGCCAACGTAGGTCCAAACCAGACCGCGGGAGAAAAAGGGAAGGAACGGAAGGATAGACCAGAGAGCATAGAGCATGCTCGAGATGAAGACCGGCCAGGAGAGAAGCCACGGGCCACCCGCATGCTGGGTGGCGAAGCGCTGCGCGAGGATTCCATGTGCCAGCCCTCGGAATAGCACTTCAGCCGCGACCGGAAAGCTGAGAGCGATGGCCAGGTTGGTCCAGTGTGGCGATAGTAAATCCCTAGCGGTCGTGAGTGGAGCTGCAAAGATCCATGCGCCTCCGGCCATTCCTCCCAGCAGCGCTCCGGGGAGCAAAACCAGCCAATCTAATCCGACCGGCATGCAGAAGCCGAAAAGCTTCGGCCCGCGTTTCAGAGCGACAAGGACGAGGACCACGCTGAGCCCGCTTAGCACGGCGGCGTAGCTCGCTGCCTGACTCCGGAAGTAACCCTCGATCGACCCGCCCGGATCGTCAAGCCATCCGCGGAAGTAAGTAATCATCAAGGAGGCAACCATGACGGCAGTGGTTTCCAGCAGCGCGACTGCCATGGCAACCATGCGCTGCGCCGTCGTCGGCCTCCGATACGCCCAGGCGACGGCATCGGCGATCTGCTGCGGCGTCAGCGCCGTTCCCGTGGCCCGCGGCGAACCTCCGATTTCCCCTGAACCGCCCCATCGGTTGCCGGAGCGCCGGTGTCCCACAGCCGGATCGATCAGGTTGAGCCGCTCGTAAGCATTCTCAAGTGTGGCAGGCAGGAACGCGTCGACTTGGCGCAAGGTGTAGCTGCTCGAATTCTTTTGCAGGATGATGAGCCCCAACCGCTTGCCGTGGAGGCGGCGGAGATGCCGTTCCACTTCATAGATCCCCGTCTCGGCCCGACAGACTATCGCCAGCTCGTTCTCGCCGATCTCAGCGCGTGCCAGTTCCTCGACTTCGAGCACCCCTTCGAAGTGACGCGAGGAATAGATCATCGCGTCGATGACACCCAAGACTTCGGCCGTGTATTCCAGGAAGTCGATCTCTTGCCATTTCCCCTCTTTCTTCAGGGCGACTTCCTTGCTTCGTAGCTGTTCCAACTCATCCAAGACCGATTCCTGGAGCTCCGGGGGGAAGCCGCAAAGTTCCTGCATCTCCAGTCCGTGAGCGTCGATCGTGCCCTCAAGGCGCACAAGAGGCATTAGCTTCCGGCGAATTTCCGGGTCCGCGTCGTTCAAGCGCATATGGTTGAGCAGCACCCATATGGCTAGAACGGTATCGAGGTCGGGGTCGTTGGAGTAGATGGTCCAATCTCTTGCCTGGAGATCCAGCCCCTTGCGGATTAGTACTATAGCCTGCTCGCAAGTAGCGAGCGTGAAAGACCGTACGCAGCCCTCGTGGTGGTCCAAGTTGAAGACAGCGTTTTCGACATCGAGAAAAGGTCCCCCTTCGGCCGCTCCGTCAAGATAAATGGTCCCCGGCGGCGCTTTGCCGGCGTTTCCGGCGGGCATCGTCATGCCCCGCTCGACGCGCACACCCATGTTGGGTGACTCGCTGCAAACTAGTTCGCGCTCTTCGCCTTTGGTCCGGATCGAGTAGCGATCGGGAAGCTCCGAGGCAGCAGGCTCTGTTTTTTCCGAGTTCTTCTCGGTCATCTGCGTCCAGTTGCCGCTACTATAAGGGTCTCCATAACGAGGAAGTTCCTTTTGCGGCAATGTTCACTGGGAACTGGGAAATTGTGCCAGTGGCCACCTGCCAGCTCGCGCTCAGGGGAAAAAACCAGTTAGAGGGAGTAAAGCGATCCCGAGATCACGAATTGGTGCAAAGCGTATCCAATAAAGTACACTTATGTCAACTTGGAGGAGGGGGAAATAGGGGCTTGAGAGCGACTATATCAAGGTTGAATATTAGAATCGCCCGGTGGGGAGATCTTCCTAGTAATTCCAGGGAGTACCGCTTGTACTCCCGAAAGAAAAACCCGAAGACGGGCAAACGAAGAAATCTCGGAACGTTCAAGACACGTGAGGCCGCCGAGAAGCACGAAAGAGCCATTCAGTACTTCAAGCGGCACTGACGCGATGGACCTGCCTCTGAGATGCGACTCATTTCCACGTTCCAATGGCCGGCCGACTATTTAGTTTGAACTCAGGCGAGGGAGATGAAGCATTCTCCCCAGTGCTTGCTCCTGCTCTCCGCGTCATCGAAAGGTTGGCCGTATCGAGCCTTCAGCGCGCAGACGTAATGCCCCGCATTGACTTGGCTAGCGTTAATCTGTTGATTCATTGAATCCTCTTGGCTGATCAGTAAATACCTTTCTCTCCTTAGGTATGACGAACACCCTGTCATCCCTTTTCAACCCCAGCACCCGGTACCGATCATGCGGCAGCTCGACATGGACTGGATCTCCCCACTCGGTCACGAGATCGACCTTGACCACAGGACCTGCCGCGTTGATGTGCTCCACCTTGGCAGGAAAGTAATCGGCGCCGTTGGGTTGAAGCTCGATTTCCAGCAAATGGGGGCGCACAAACACGAGCGCCGTTTTCGCGTCATTCGCTGCTTCGGATGGCAGATCGATCGGCATATCGCCTAGATAAACCTTGCCTTCCTCCACGCGTCCATGGAACAGGTTCACGTTACCGAGAAAGTTGTAAACAAATGCATTGGCCGGGTGATGATACACTTCGGCTGGCGTGCCCACCTGCTCCACGCGGCTTTCGTTCATCAGAACGACGCGGTCCGCGACCTCTAAGGCCTCTTCTTGATCATGCGTGACGAAGACACTGGTAATTTTGAGCTCATCGTGGAATCGCCTGAGCCAACGGCGCAGCTCTTTCCGAACCTTGGCGTCCAGCGAGCCGAACGGTTCATCCAGTAGAAGTACGTTGGGCTCGACCGCCAACGCGCGCGCGAGGGCGACACGCTGACGTTGCCCGCCGGAAAGCTGTGAAGGATAGCGATCGCCGAGCCAGTCCAATTGAACGAGCTTAAGCAACTCCAAAACTTTCTTTTCAATTTCTTGCCCCGAAAGACGAAACTTGCGAGGACGCACTCTGAGACCAAAGGCAACATTCTCGAAGATGGTCATGTGGCGAAAGAGTGCATAGTGTTGAAACACAAAGCCGACCTTCCTGTCGCGGAAGCTTGTGTCGGTTGTATCCTCGTCGTGGATGAGAACTGTGCCGCCGTTTTCATCTGGAACTTCGATGCCCGCAATGATCCGCAGCAGTGTCGTTTTACCCGAGCCTGAAGGCCCGAGCAGTGCAACCAGCTCTCCGGTTTCGACCTTGAAGTTGACGTTTTTGAGCGCAACAAAATTTCCAAACGTCTTCGTGATATTTCGAATTTCGATGCTCATATGATCTCTCCGTCAGCCACTTCGTCAGCCGGCTGCGACTGAATTTTCGCCTTCCAATCAATCAGCGATTTAAGGAGCAGAGTAACCAAAGTCAGAATAGTCAGCAGCGAAGCCATGGCGAAGGCTCCAGCAGAGTTATACTCGTTGTAGAGTATCTCGACGTGGAGAGGAATCGTATTGGTAAGCCCGCGAATGTGTCCAGAAACCACGGAGACGGCGCCAAATTCTCCCATCGCACGCGCATTACAGAGAATGACGCCGTACAAGAGCGCCCATTTAATGTTCGGTAAGGTCACGCGCCAGAAGGTTTGCCAGCCGCTCGCTCCCAGGACCCTTGCGGCAACCTCCTCCTCGCTTCCCTGCGTTTGCATCAGCGGTATCAGCTCGCGCGCGACGAAAGGAAACGTCACGAAGATCGTCGCCAGGACAATTCCCGGGACAGCGAAAATAATTTTGATATCGTGCGCCTGGAGCCAGGGACCCAGCCATCCTTGAAGACCGAACAGCAGCACATAGATCAGCCCGGAAATCACCGGTGAGACCGAGAAAGGCAGGTCGATCAAGGTCACCAAAAAGCTCTTGCCCGCAAAATCAAATTTGCTGATAGCCCACGCCCCAGCGACACCAAAAACCAGGTTTAAGGGGATCGCGATCGCCGCCGTCAACAATGTGAGGCGAATCGCCGCCGCCGCATCCGATTCAGTGATGGATGCAAAGTAAACTTCGATCCCCTTCTTGAAAGCCTCGGTGAACACTACGACCAGAGGTAGAATCAGGAACACGGCCAAGAAAACAATCGCCGTGCCAATCAGCAGGAATTTGACCCAAGCAGGCTCAGTCAAGGGCCCACTTGTTCCCCTCCATGGTTTAACCGATCTTGATCCTAGCGCTTCCATCACGTTTACGCGTACCGAGCCCGGCTCCACCACTGGAGCAAATTAATAATGAAAAGCAGCGTGAAGGACATCGCCAGCATCGCAACCGCGAGGGCGGTGGCCCCCGTGTAATCGAACTGGGCCAGCTTGGTCATGATCAACAGTGGAGTAATTTCAGTCTGCATCGGCATGTTGCCGGAAATGAACACAACCGAGCCGTACTCCCCGACCGCGCGGGCAAACGCGAGCGCAAAGCCCGTCAAAACCGCGGGCAGAAGTTCCGGAAAAATGACTCTTCTACATGAATGCCAGCGGTTGGCCCCTAAAGTCGCAGCAGCCTCTTCGATTTCGGGATCGAGGTCCTGCAAGATCGGCTGCAGGGTACGCACGACAAACGGCAATCCAATAAAAGTGAGCGCCACCACGACACCGAGCCAGGTGAAGGCCACCTTGACGCCTAGGGACTCAAGATAGCTTCCGAGCCAACCGTTGCCCGCAAACAGCGCCGTAAGAGTGATCCCGGCGACGGCTGTCGGCAGAGCAAAAGGCAAATCCACCAGGGCGTCAAAAATCTTTTTTCCGGGAAACTCATAACGCACGAGCACCCACGCAACGATCAAACCCATGACAGTGTTGATCCCTGCCGCCACCATAGAAGCGCCCACGCTTAAGCGGTAGGATGCCAGTGCGCGCGCCCCCGTGACCGTCGCCCAGAAGTGCTCCCAACTCATGGTGAAAGTTTTCAGGAAAGCGGCCCCGAGCGGAATCAGAACAATCAGGCTCAAATAAAAAATGGAGAATCCCAAGGTGAGCCCGAATCCCGGAAGAACTCTCTGTTGGCGGAAAGTTCGAATCATGTTTCGTGTCTGCTCGAACTACTTCTGCTGGTAGATTTGGTCGAAGATGCCGCCATCGGCAAAGTGGACCTTGTTGGTTTTTCGCCAGTCACCCACAATCTCCCCGAGCGTGAACAGCTTCACCTTAGGAAACTGGGCTGCGTACTTTGCCGCGACCTTCGGGTCCACCGGTCGGTAGTAGTGCTTCGCTGCGATCTCCTGACCTTCCGGCGAATAGAGGTACTCAAGGTAGGCCTGCGCCACCGTGCGCGTGCCGCGCTTGTCCACCACCTTGTCCACCAGGCTTACCGTGGGCTCGGCAAGAATGCTGGTCGGCGGCACGATGATATCGAACTTATCCTTCCCCAATTCCCTGCCACCCAGCAGAATTTCGTTCTCCCAGTTGATCAGCGCGTCTCCGATGCGGCGTTCGACAAAGGTGGTGGTGGCGCCGCGCGCGGCGGAATCGAGCACTGGCACGTTCTTGTAGAGCCGGATGATGAAATCCTTGGCCTTGGCTTCGTCGCGACCCGATTTCAGGAAAGCGTAACCCCAGGCGCTAAGATAATTCCAGCGGGCGCTGCCGGAAGTCTTGGGGTTAGGCGTGATCACCGACACCCCGGGTTTGACCAGATCGTCCCAGTCCTTGACCCCCTTCGGATTGCCTTTGCGCACTAGGAACGCAATCGTCGAGGTGTACGGCGAGCTGTTATGCGGCAAGCGCGATTGCCAGTTGTTCGCAACCAGCCCTTTGTCAGCAATAATATCGACGTCGTTGGCAAGCGCCAATGTCACGACATCTGCCTCTAGACCGTCGATGACCGCACGCGCCTGGGCGCTTGATCCCCCGTGGGATTGCCGGATGGTGACGGACTCGCCTGTCTTGGCCTTCCAGTGCTTGGCAAACGCCGCGTTGAATTCTTGATACAGCTCACGCGTCGGATCGTAAGAGACGTTCAGCAGCGTTTTCTGAGCGTACAGCTCGCCCGAGAAGAGAACACTGATTAAAGTAAGCATCCAGGCAACGTGAATAACGATTCTAAAATGCACGGGCATCCTCCAACGGTTGTTCTATCTAGGGCACTGGCCAATGCAGCCGAGCGGCACATCGGCACTCAAAGTGAGATGGACTCGTAGACCTCGCTGACCCCCTCACCTTACCCCAGTAATCCAATAAACTCGATCTACTTAATAGAGTTAGTAGTGTTTGTCAAGAGCTTCGTTGGAAGTTTTTTGGGCATAAGTTGGACGTCTTAGCGGCTAACTCTGCTTTTTGCTTTCCGTGGATCTTGAAGAAGGGATTCGACCGTGATTTTGGACATGATTTGGTAGGTCTTTTCGCGAACTTCGGAAAAGGCTTGTTTGAGGTTGCACGTGTCTTCGTCGGGGCAGTCGTCGCATTTTTCGTGAAATTTTTGCGACACGCAAGGCTGGAGGGCAATGGCTCCATCAAAGAAGCGATAAATCTCCGCCAAGGTAATTTTTTTGGGCTCTTGCATTAAGTGGTAGCCTCCACCAGCACCCTGCTTGCTTTGGACGTATCCGCCGCGTTTGAGGTCCAGCAAGATCAGCTCGAGGAACTTCTTGGGGATATGTTCATGTCGAGCAATATCGTCTGTTAAAAGATTCCCTTTTCCATACTCCTTTCCCAAGCGGACGAGAGCTTTTAAGGCGTATTTACACTTTCTAGACATCATGGGACTGACCTTGAGGCACTGCCGCCGAAAAATTTGGAATCCCCCGCCGGCTCTCGTAGAGCCCTTTTACAAGGCTCAAAACGGCCGCCGGAAGAATCGACCGGCCCCCAGCATCACAGAAAAGATTATCTAATAAAGCACTTTTGTGTCAACTTACTGTCGGCTTCGCGGGACGGAATGGGCATTTCTTCCGGTTTGGGGTGATGGAGTCTAAACTAATTGGGAGACGGAAGAACAGATTCATGCAACCAAACATTATTGCAACGCAAGACGAATCTCCGTCCCAGCTAACCCTTTTCTGTGGCCCAAAAGGCCCTAAGGCTCTGAACTCGCAGATCTAGGCGCTGAGCTTTTGTCCACCAGCTCCTCGAACTTTTTTACCAGCCTTCGGATCTCATCAAAACCTTTTTGCCAAAACTTTGGATCGTGAATGTCAACGCCTAATGGCTTGAGAAGCGCCTCTGGGCTATCGGAGCCACCGGCTTCGAGAAGCGCGAGATACTTCGGGACAAAACTTTTTCCCTCCTCTCGATACATCCGATAGAGTGCGAGGACCAGAAGCTGGCCAAAGACATAGCTGTAACAATAAAAGCGGCTGTAAATGAAATGCCCAATGTAGGACCATCCCCAGCGGTAGTTCCCCGGCATCTCGAATGCGTCTCCGTAGTAGCGTTTGTTTGCGTCCATCCATACGGCGCCGATTATCTCAGGCGTCAATCTTGCCGCGCGTCGCTTTGAGAAAACCGCCTCTTCAAATCGAGTCAGAACGTTTTGTCGATAAACCGTAGCGAACGCGTCCTCAATCTTTCCCGCCATGAGAGAGATCTGTACCTGAGGGTCGGTTTGGCGCTCGACTAGATAGTCGAAGACCAACATCTCGCCAAACACCGACGCGGTTTCCGCCGTTGTAAGCGGCGTGTCGAAATTGAAGAAGTTCTGCTTTCCGCTCAGGGAAGAATGCAGGCCGTGGCCCAGCTCGTGGGCCACGGTCATCACATCGCGCAGGTTGTCGGCATAGTTGCACAGGATGTAGGGGTGCAGTTTGGGCGAGGGAGAAGCGCAAAAAGCCCCGCCCCGTTTGCCTTTGCGGATCTCCGCATCAATCCAATTCTTCGCGAAAAACTCGCCAGCGATCTCCCGAAAGATCGGGCTGAAGGCTTCGAAGGCTTCCAAAATCACTTGCTGTCCTTTCGAGAAAGCAAACGGTTTGATCTCCCTGCCGACAGGGGCATACTGGTCGTAAAGAGCGAGCCGGGGGAGCTTGAGAAGACGCGCTTTGAGCGCGAAGTATTCGTGTGCGACTCCGTAATGGGCTTCGGTAACCTCCATCATCGTTCGCACCGCCTCGCCGTCGATTTCATTGGAAAGATGGCGCTCCATCATTGGATTGGGATAGCGACGGAGGCGATCCATCGTCAGGTGATCCTGCACGAGCGTGTCGTAGACAAAGGTCAGCACCTGCCCATGACGTGAAAGCTCTTGGTAAAGCGTCTCCATGGCTCTCTGTCTTAGTTCCCGGTCTGGCTCATGGAATAGCGCCAAAATCTCGCTCAAAGTGAGCTCCTCTTTTTTTTCTTCTCTTTCCAGCGGGAAAGTCAGTCCCGATGTGATTTCGGAAAAGAGGCGTCCGAAGGCATTGCGGCCAGTATTGTCCTTCTCATTGACAATTTTTTCCTCCGGCTCCGAGAGCCTGTGAGGCCTAAAGCGCCGTAGATTTTTTAGATAGTGGCTGTAAGCTTTCAAAGCTGGGTCGCGCATCGATCGTTCCGCCACTGGGTCGTCAAGCTCGAGCCATTCCAGCTCAAAAAAGAGCAGCAGGTTTCTGATTTCCGTCACCCTTTGCTCTACTTTCTGCTCCAGATCCTGATATTCCGGCCGTAAAGAATCCGCCGCGTAGAGAAGGCTGGCATAGCTGCCGACTCGGCTCAAAGCCTCTTCGATCTCTTCCAATTCTTTCAGCCCCTCAAGAAATTCTTCGGGGGCCAAATCCTTAATCTTCCCCCTGAATCGGCCGGAAAAATTCTCTGCTTGAGCGCGGCAATCATTCAGCGTCACTTCAATGCGGGGGTCGTCATAGGATGAAAAAAGATCGCTCAAGTCCCAACGGATTCCTTCTGCACTGTTACTCGCCATAAGAATGACCTCTGTTCTTTCCCTATAAGCATTTCCATCACAACTGGGCAAGGTGATGCCTTCTATCAAGACCCCGCGCTGATCCATACCCACGAACAAGGCGACGCCGTGGCCCGAACCCTAGGTGATCGGGACGCCGCAATTCTCCGGGGGCACGGATCTATCGTAGTAGGAGAGTCCATTGAATGGACTTTCGCCGCTTGCATCGACTTAGAGGAAAGCGCGGCGCGTCTTTGCTTTGCCTCTCTTCCGGGGCCCGTCCATTTTTTATACCGACGATGAAGTCCAACGGGTCGCCAAAAGCCGCCGCAGGAGGGTGGTGATCCAGAAGGTCTGGGACCACTACGTGGCCAAGGCAAAACTGACCGGTCTCATAGAAAATATTTAATTAATTCGCTCGGTTAAAAGGCTCTCGTAGCGTCTCTTTTTGCCGGCAAGGGTCCGAAATTCCCTTGCAATTCGAGCACTTTCGTGTTATAGAAAGAAACTTTCTTTTCCTCACTAAGGTTACTCTATGTACGACGATTTCCTAGCACGAATCCTGGAACCGGATGCATTCTTACCGTCCCAGTCTTTTGGGAATAGCGGACTTTCGCGTCAGCTTGAAGGAGAAAAGAGACTCATGCTCGCTATCCTCAAGGACGCAGTTGAGTGCCTAGAAAAGTACAGGAGATCCAGAAATAGTGTCGGCAAAGAGCTCTATCAGAACGCTTTACAGTGGGTTGAAGATCGAAGCGGAGACTGGCTATTTTCGTTTAGCAATGTCTGCGATCTCTTGGGATTCGACCCGGATTATCTGAGAGAATCTCTTTTGAAGAGAGAGTACAAAGCAGGCAAGCCAGCCCGAAGCAAGGTTGACTATCCCGTTGTAGCCAGCGGAAAATAGCGGCTATCTTCTTCTTGCCTTTATAGCCTCGATCTCTTGCTTGATGATCTGCCCGCGCGGGGAAGCTGGTCCAAAGACTTTGAGCGCGCGTTGGAAGTTCGCGACCGCCCTCCCATCTTCGTCCTGCAAGAGATCGGAGCGACCCAAATAGTAGTAGGCATCTCCCAGACGATTCATCTTGCCGTACACCATTCCTAGCCGTCTCGACGTCTCGGGCCACAGCGGCGAAAGATTATAGGCTCTGAGATAGGCGCTCACCGCCTCCGGAAAATTCGATTCTTGCTCCATCAACTCTCCTAGAAAAAGATAATTGAGAGGCTCCTCTGGCTCCGCGCCCAAAGCCCGCTCAAAAGCCTGCTGGGCCAAACGCAACTCACCGATTCGAGTGTAAAGCCGCCCCAAATCCCTCTCGATTGCCGGATTCTTTGAGTTGAGAGCTTTAGCCCGCTCTAGCTGTTCTCTCGCCTCTGCCCACATTCCTTTGTAGGAGTAGGTTACGCCCAAAAGATGCATTGCTTCGGAGCCTGCCTGAGGCTGGTTCAAAGGCTTTTTTTGCTCTGCGACGACGCTATCCGCTTCATGCCTTTCCAAACGCAGGATGGTTTGAATTCTCTTGATCTGATCATCCCCATCCGTAGCGACTTTGTCCCGTTTGAGGTTACGAATCACTAACTCCGCGTTCGCCACACGCTCCTGAGTCAGTGGATGCGTCATGAGGTAAGGAGGAAGATCCACAGGGTTTAAAACGCGCTCTTGATCAAGGATCTTAAGGAAGCTCAGTGCGCCTTTGGGGTCGTATCCCGCCTCCGCCATGTACCTGACGCCCAGGGTGTCCGCCTCCATTTCCAATTGGCGATTGTAAGAAAACTGACGAGTGGCGGCTAACGCCTGGCTCAATGCTCCGGCCGCCTGTGCTCCGGCGCCACCTCGGCCCAAAACCATGCCCAGAAGAGCCACGAGACTTAGGGGGTCTGGCCCGGAGAGCCGTGCCATATGTCTATCTTTGACGTGAATAATTTCGTGAGCCATGACGCCGGAGAGCTCCGCCGTGCTCTTGACGCGGCCTATGAGGCCCGTGAAGAGATAAATCGAACCCCCGGGCACCGCAAAGGCGTTGAGCTGAGAATCTTCGACGACAAAGAAACGATAGTCGAAAGGCTGTGGCCCCATAACAGAAAGCAGCCTCTGCCCCACGCGGCTGACGTATCGCTCGACCTCCAGGTTATTGACGAGGTTGAGGTGCTTCTTGGCTTCACGCCGGAATTCCCGGCTGATTCTTACCTCCTCATCTTCCTGGATGGGCTGCACGAGTGGGACTTTTGCCGGGGCATTGGGACCGCAGCCGCCGAGAGCAACAACGAGGAGAGACGAACAAAGAGAACGAGACAAACACCGTAGTAAGGTCACAAAGCTTCCGCTCATTTCGAGATTATAGAAAGACTTCTACAGATGGGCAATAGAGGCGGAAGTTTGATCCGGACCTAGCGATACCCCTATGCTGATTTAGCCAAGATCGCGGGAAGGATTATGGGGAGCGGTTCAAACGCGGCGCGGCTCCGCCAACTTCTTTTACCCTTCACGCCCCTCCGTTGATTTTGGCCTGGAACCGAGGCGCACTGAGATATCGAGTGTCTCGCCTTGGCGAAAGACGGTGACCCTGACCTCTTTACCCGCTTCGGTTCCGCCGATCACCCGGATGACTTCTCTCGGGCTATCGACCTCGATCCCATCAATGGATAGGATAACATCTTGAGGCCGCAGGCCTCCTTTTTCCGCGGGCTGATCTTGCAGCACCGAGCTGACAAGCACTCCCTTTGCCGATGACAAACCCAAAGTCTCTGCCAAATCCAACGTCACGTCCGACACCCTGATTCCCATCCAGCCCCAAACAATCTTTTCGCCTTGCATGAGACGGGGAAGCACGCCCTTGATAACGTTGATCGGAACAGCAAATCCCATGTTGCCGTTCTGCGATGCCATCGTGATCATTCCCACCACATGACCTTTGAGGTCCACTAATGGTCCTCCGCTCCCGCCTGGGTAGGCTCCGGCATTGGTCTGCAAAAAATCGAATGCCGCGGAGTTGTTCTGGTTTCGACCCTGCCGACTAATAATCCCCAAACTCAAGGAACTTTCATTTCCGAAAGGATAACCCAGAGAACCCACTAGCTCTCCCACTTTCATATGGCTGGAATCACCCAGCGCGAGAACGGGAAGCTCTCCGTTCGCATCGATTTTGAGAATGGCGAGATCCACCCGCGGCTCGGAGCTGATCAGCGTGGCGCGCAGGCGGCGTCTGTCGCCCAGACGAATTTCGATCCCCTTCGCTCCATCAACGACATGATGCGCGGTTAGAACATATCCCTGCGGATCGATGATGAAGCCCGAACCACGACTATTGGATGGCATCTGTGCACCCTCATCGCTTGCAGATGGAGCCTTTGCGGTCACGCGGATCTGAACCACGGCAGGCCGCACTTTCTCAGCCAGTTGCACAAAGGCCCGGCTCAGATTCTCAAGCTGGGGATCCCCGGAACCAGCTTGCCCGCTCCGCCATGTGACTGAAGAGGGCTGGGGAAGTTCTTCAGCATCCAGAGACCCCACCAAGCCGATCAAGAGGAAAAGAAAGAAAGGAACGATCCGTACTTTCATGGTCATATCCTCCAAGTCTCAACGATGGTCTCCCTTTTACTCAAAACAGTCCTTTAGAACAAGCGCTACGAGCTAAGCCAGAATCATCTCCAAAAACCGACTTCGACTCCTGTTGACGTGTCAAATTGCGAGTTGCTATTCTCGAACGACTCTCCGCGGAGAAGAGCATCCGAAACACGCGACAGAAATCGTGACTGCGGCAAAGAAAATTCAGGTAACTCAAGCGATGAAGCTAGGTGTTTTTCTTCCGATCTCGGGGAGAGCGGCGAGCCGGGAGACGCTCACGGACGCAGCCCAGCAAGCTGAGGAGCTGGGGTTTGACTCGGTCTGGACCGCGGACCGCATCATCATCCCCTGGGAGATCAAAACTCGCTACCCCTACGCCTCGGAGGAGCGTTTCATCGTCCCACCTGACAGGCCCTTTTTTGAGCCCCTCACTTGTCTTGCGTTCTTGGCTGGCTGCACAACAAGGGTTAGCCTCGGCATGAGCGTCCTGGTGCTGCCGTATCGCCACCCTCTTTACTGGGCCAAAATAGCAACGACCATCGATCATCTTTCCAAAGGACGGTTTATTCTTGGGATCGGGGTCGGCTGGATGGCCGAGGAGTTTGAAGCCTTAGGCGCTCCTTTCAAAGACCGGGGCGCTATTTCCGATGAGCAACTCAAGATCCTGGATTCGATCTGGAACGAAGAAAAAGCGAGCTTCGCCGGGCGCTACTACCGCTTCACTGAAATCGCCTTTGAACCAAAACCATTTCAGCAACCGCGAATTCCGATCTGGGTCGGAGGAGAGGGGATCCATGCCCAACGGCGAGCCGGGCTCTACGGGGATGCTTGGTTTCCCTATTTTGTCAGGATCACGCCTCGCGAATTGGCAGCGCGCTTTGAAAATGTTCGGCGCATAGCCGTGAAGGCGGGAAGAGATCCCTCGAAGATCCGTTTCGCTTGCTGCCTGCCGATTGAGCTAAGTCCAAAGCCGTCGACTCAAGAACAAGACCGTCTGAGAGGCGATCCGGAGCAGATCGTCGAGGCGTTGAAGGGCTTTAAGAAAATGGGCGTTGAGCACATCGGCTTACAGTTTATGGTGCCGCGCTGGCCCGATCGTCAGCAACAGATCGAGCGATTTGCCAGAGAAGTTATGCCAGCGCTTCAGGGCTGAAGCGACGGCGTCTGTATGGGTGGCCTCAAAGGGAAAATCGTTCTTGTTACCGGAGCAGGTCGCGGTATCGGCCGCTCGATTGCTCTTGCTTTTGCCAGGCATGAGAGTCATGTGGTCGTCACGGGACGGAGCCATTCCACACTTACGAGCGTGGCCGAAGAGATTCGCTCGCTTGGAGCCGAAGCTCTTGCGCTCACATGCGATGTGACCAGCAAAGAGGAAGTCCGGTTCCTAAAAGATGAGATCTCCGGTCAACTCGGCACGGTCCAGATTTTGGTTAACAACGCCGGATTAGCTTCCGCGGTAGGATTCTTGGAAATGGAAGACCAGCTTTGGCACGAAATACTGAGGGTCAATCTCGATGGGACCTATCACTGCTGCAAGCTTTTTCTTCCAGAAATGATTGCCTCGGGTTGGGGACGGATCATCAACATCGCCTCAACCGCCGCCAAGGTTGGTTACTCTCACACTGCCGCCTACACCACCTCCAAGCACGGAGTCCTCGGGCTCACCCGCGCCCTAGCGGCTGAACTAGCGAGAACAAGGATCACCGTTAACGCGGTCTGCCCTGGGTATGTCGACACCGAGCGTACGATGCACAATGCCAGGTTGATGGCCCAAAAGACGGGGAAGAAGCTGGAAGAAGTTTTGGCGCTCTTTAAGGGCCTCTCGCCTCAGAATCGGCTAATCGCTCCGGAAGAGATTGCCGACCTAGCATTAATGCTTGCGTCTGAAGCGGCCGGTGGAATCACAGGCCAGGCAATCAACGTCGATGGCGGCGCGGTGATGGCGTAAAAGAAAGTAACGAGGACTGAGTGCTGAGAGATGAGCTACATCGTCTAACTCAATCCTCAGCACTCATTGCTCCATCCAAGGAGGAGAACAGCAATGGCTTACCAGAGTTTGATCTATGAGCTCGCGGATGGCATCGCGACGGTCCGCTTGAACAACCCAGATAAACTGAACGCTCTAACCTTTGAAACCTACCAAGAATTGGAGAAGCTCATGAGCCACCTGGCTCTGGAGGATAACGCAAGAGTCCTGGTACTTACGGGAACCGGCAAAGGCTTTTGCTCTGGAGGAAGTGTCACCGATATTATTGGGCCACTCGTGCAAATGAAGGGAGAAGCCCTCTACCGCTTCACTCGCATGACATGCAATGTCGTCAAAAACATGCGCAACCTTAAGAAACCGATTATCGCGGCCGTTAACGGGATCGCCGCGGGCGCAGGCGCGGTGCTGGCGCTGGCGAGCGACTTTCGGATACTCTCGGATAGAGCTAAGCTTGCGTTTCTCTTTCCTCAAGTAGGCCTTTCAGGCGCCGACATGGGTGCCCTTTATCTTCTGCCGAGAATTGTCGGACAGGGTAAAGCGGCCGAGCTTCTCTTTCTCGGAGAGACGATCGACGCTCAGGAGTGCCACAGGATCGGCCTTGCCCATCGCGTAGTGCCTCACGACAAGCTGGTGGATGAGACTTATGCGCTGGCGCGGCGGCTCCAGGAAGGACCGCTTTACGCTTTAGGAGTAACGAAGGACCTTCTCAACCGGGAGGCCGATCTGGATTTGGAGACTGCCTTGGAAGCCGAGGCCCGAGCGCAGGCGAAATGTATGGAGACGTTGGATTTTCACGAGGGATACAGAGCCTTCGTCGAAAAAAGAGCGCCGGTATTCAATCGTTCTTGAAGCTTGGAGTATCAGCGGGCAGCCGTCAGCTTGAGAGCGAATGGCTGGCTGAGAGCTAATGGCTGAAGGCCGACAAGCTTTGATCATGGTCCCCTTTTTGGATCAGGAACAGTGCGCACTTCGTAGCCGAGTTCGATCTTGGGCGGAGAAGCATCTTTTTTCAGACAGCAGGACAGAAGATGATATCGAGAAAGAGGCGATCCGACTCTTATCTTTGCTCGGCAAACAAGGCTTTACCGCTTATGTCGCGCCGAAACGATTCGCCGGCGCGCGTGACAAAGTCCAGGTCCGGGACCTCTGCGTGACTCGCGAGGAGCTGGCTCGAGGTTACGCCCTTGCCGATACGATGTTCACTATCCAAGCCTTGGGAAGCTATCCAATTGTCATTGCAGGCAGTGATGAGCAAAAGCAGGCTTATCTTCCTCCAATCGCAAAAGGTAAAGCGATAGCCGCTTTCGCGCTCACCGAGCCAGAGGCAGGTTCTGATGTCGCCTCCCTCAAGACAACAGCACAAAAAAAAGGGAGACACTACTTTCTTACCGGCGTGAAGAGTCTGATATCGAATGCCGGGATCGCACATATTTATGTGGTTTTTGCCTCAACAGATACTGCGAAAGGGAGCAAGGGGATCAGCGCTTTTATAGTCGAAGGCCAAACAGCCGGGTTGGTCCTCAAAGAGAAGACCCGACTCCTCTCACCCCATCCGGTTGGAACTATCTCGTTCGAGGAATGTCGCATCCCCGAAGCGAATCTCCTCGGCAAAGAAGGCGAAGGGATAAAGATCGCCCTTCAAGCTCTGGATGTCTTGCGTTGCACCGTCGGCGCCGCGGCTGTAGGCTTGGCCCAGAGAGCTTTGGAAGAGGCCATCCGATATAGTCAAAAACGACAACAATTCGGCAGAGTCCTGGCTGACTTTCAGGGAATACAATTTAAACTGGCCGAAATGGCCACGGAACTCGAAGCATCCCGTTTGCTAGTCTATCAAGCGGCCTGGATGCATGACCAAAGCATCGGAGAGCTAAAACAAAAATCTTCTATGGCCAAGCTTTTTGCCACCGAGGCGGCGCAAAGAATTATCGACCAAGCGCTCCAGATCCACGGCGGAATGGGATTGGTGGCTGGAAGTATCACGGAAAGGCTCTACCGTGACGTGCGCGCTTTGAGAATCTATGAGGGAACTTCTGAGATCCAAAAACTCATCATCGCACGGAGTCTGTTGGAAAAGGCGACAGGTGGAAGGCAACAGGCAACAAGGAAGAGAAGGGGAAAGTGAATTTTGTTATTGCCTAGTGCTTCATGCCTAATGCCTGATTACGGAGGAACTATGGACTTTGAGTTATCAGAAGAGCTAACGGCGATCCGGGACTTGGCGCACGGTTTTGCCGAGAAGGAGATCGCTCCGACTGCGGCAAAAGACGACAAGGAGCGCACGTTCCGCAAAGATTTGGTTCAGAAAATGGGAGAATTAGGCTTCTACGGCAGCGTCATTCCCGAAAAATACGGCGGAAGCAATCTCGGTTTCTTGGCTTTGGTCCTCCTCACCGAAGAAATCGCTCGGGTTCACAGCGCTATGCGTGTCTTCATCAACATGCAAATCGGCCCTGCGTTGGCTTTGCTCGAGTTCGGAACCGAGGAGCAGAAAAAAAAGTGGATTCGACCCTTGGTCCAGGGAGAAAGCATCGGCTGCTTCGCCATCACGGAACCTGACGCGGGATCGGACGTAGCCGCGATCAGGACCACAGCGGTAAGAGACCGTGGCGGCTACGTTCTCAACGGAACCAAAATTTGGATCTCCAACGCGCCGGTTGCTGATCACGCCCTGGTTTATGCCTACACGGACCGCTCACAGAAACACCGGGGAATTTCCGCTTTCTATGTGGACTTGAATCTGTCCGGCGTAAGCCGGAAAGCTTTAGAGACCATGGGCGCTCACGCATCTCCAATTGGGGAATTGACCTTCCAGAATTTTCGCATTCCTGCAGACAATCTCCTCGGCAAAGAAGGCGAAGGCTTCAAGATTTGCATGTGGCAGCTTAACCAAACTAGGCTGAGCTGCGCCGCTGGAGCCTTGGGAGTCGCCCGCGCTTCGCGCGAGGCGGCAGTGAGCTATGCTAACCAACGGGAGCAGTTCGGGCAGAAGATCGGCGAGTTTCAGATGAACCAGGATCTCATCGCCCAGATGGTTGTGCATGAAGAGGCGGCGCGGCTTCTGGTCTATCGCGCTGCCTGTCTTGCGGACCGGAAAAAACCGAATAACCTCGAAGTCTCCATCGCCAAGTATGCCGCCGCCGAGTCGGCGGCCTTCGCTGCCGACGCTGCGGTTAGAATCTTAGGCGCTTACGGATACTCTACGGAGTTTCCCGTCGAGCGCTACCTACGCGACGCGAAGTCCTACCAGATCGTCGAAGGCTCTTCCAACATCCAAAAGCTCATCATCGCACAGGATGCTTTGGGATATAGAAAGGCGAACCGATAGCGTAGTTAATAGTTGCACTTCGCTCCCGGTGACATCTTGACATTATACGGCAATGCCGTATAATGCGTTGTGTTCAGCTTCATCGAGACCCGGCTCTTTACTCGCCTTGTCCGAGAATACCTGACTGACGAAGAGTATCGGAAGCTTCAGGCTGTCTTGATGGGCAATCCTGAGACCGGTAACATCATTCCCGCTCAGGCGGCGTTCGGAAACTTCGCTGGCGTGCGCCGGGGCGAGGAAAACGCGGCGGGTACCGCATAATCTACTATCCCAAGGTCGCACAGGGCGTGATCTGGATGCTCACGATCTACCCGAAGAATGTGGCCGAGAACATCCCCGCTCATATTCTGCGGCAGATTCGAAAGGAAGTGGAAGATGGCTAAATCCAAGCGCAACATTGGCCTAGAGATTCTAGAAGGGCTCTGCGAGATTAAGCGCGGCGAGTTTGGCCGTGTAATCAATGTTCCCGATGTCGCAGCCATTCGCGAGAAAACCGGGCTTTCTCAGGCGCGGTTTTCTCAGCTGCTCGGTGTTTCGGTCCGCACGCTGCAGGATTGGGAGCAGGGCCGTCGAGCTCCCTCTGGCGCCGCAAGAACTCTGCTTATTGTTGCTGACAAGAACCCGCGCGCGCTACTCGACGTTGCATAACTGGGCACACGAAATCTAACTCGGGCTTGCCTAGCGGTATTCCACCGGCGGTGGAGCACTATCTGCGTGAGGAAAAAAGGGGATAAGTCCAATTATTGACACGTTGTCTAACATCTATGAGGCCCCCGGTTGAAGTCTGACGCTTGCAAAACTCCCCCGGCTCAACCGGAGCGTTAAGACCGAACCGCAGGAGCAAAAACCGGAATCTTCCGCTCGGCAAGGGCGAAGCCGCCGAAGAGGACGGCAGAGTAGAGCGTGCCCAAGAGCCAGTTCTGGAAAAAGGGTATTGAGTATTAACGTACCGACAATTCGTTCACGGTTACTGGAAGAGGTGTTTCAGTTTGTACGTAACGCAAGGCAGTTGCCTGGGATCATTCGGATCTCTCTCGTTGGCTCACTCGCCTCTCCAAAACGTGATCCAAAGGATGCGGATTTGCTGGTCACGGTCGCTGATGATACCGATCTAGGTCCGTTAGCGAGGATCGGAAGGCAGTTGAAAGGCCGTGCTCAAAGCTATAACTGCGGAGCCGACATCTTTCTCGCAAATGCAGCAGGACAATACATAGGGCGTACTTGCCATTGGAAAGAATGCCGTCCAAGTATACGCGCAAGCTGTGACGCCCGTCATTGTGGACTTCGGCCATTTCTCCGTGACGATCTCGATATTGTTTGTCTGAATACAACACTGGTAACTAAACCGCCCATCGAATTGTGGCCAGACGTATTTTCCCGCGTACCCGTGCCAAGAGATGTCGAAGAGATTTTGCTTTCCAGGCTAAATGCCATGCAGCACGACACCGGCTCGTTTTCGAGGCGTTAGTCGGCTTGAAACTCAGCAAGATGGACAGAGAAAGATCTGCGGTTTTTCTCCAGAAGGATCGCGCTGGACTTGGACTCGAATTCCGTAGATTTCCTCGATCACTTCTTCTGTCAGGACCGCCGCCGGAGTCCCGTCGCGATACACCCTCCCATCCCTCAGCATCACCAGGCGCGAGAAAAAAAGCGCGGCCAGATTAAGGTCGTGGAGCGCCGCAACAACGGTTAAACCCTGCTCGCGATTGAGCCGCCGCACGAGCTCGAAGACCTGGACCTGATGCTTGAGGTCGAGAAAGGCGGAGGGCTCGTCCAATAAGAGCATTTCCGGCTCCTGCGCCAAGGCGCGCGCGATCATCACCCGCTGTTTTTCACCGCCGCTCAATTCATGAAGATAGCGGTCTGCGAGCGATAATATTTCGGTCAGTTCCATGCTCTTTCGCGCCACTTCCAGGTCCTTCTCTGCCTCCAAGGCTAGAGGATGGTGGTGGCTTGCTCTTCCCATCAAAACGATCTCGGCCACCGAGTACGGAAAACTAATCTGACTCTCTTGCGGCACCACGGCAAAAAGCTTGCTCAATTCCCTTCTTCCGTAGCTTCGAATATACCTTCCGTTCAGCTTGACCTCTCCGCTTCCTGTTAGAACCGCGGACAAAATCTTCAGTAAGGTCGTCTTTCCTGAACCGTTGGGACCTACGATGCCGAGCATGCTTCCCTTCTCGACCGAGAACGATAAGTGGTCAAGCACAAGGCTTTCGTTGTAGGTGAACACGAGATTGCTAATTTGGATCGCGAGACTCATAGAGCCAACTTTTTTCTTCCTTCGCGGTAGAGGAGAAAAAGGAAAAAAGGTCCGCCGAAAAAGGCCGTGATGATTCCCACGGGCAGTTCCGCAGGCGCCAGTAGCATGCGGGCGAGCGTATCGGCCCAGCCTAAAAAAATCCCGCCAGCCAGGAAGGAGGCCGGCAGCAAAAGCCGGTGATCGCTGCCCACGATGAGGCGCATGACGTGCGGAATCATCAACCCCACGAATCCGATCATGCCGCTCACTGAAACCATGGCGCCAATCATCAGCGACGAAGCGATAAAAATTTGCCGTTGAAGCGATCCGATCTCCACGCCTAAGTGCATGGCCGCTTCTTCGCCCAGAGTGATCAAATTAAGTGAAAGGCCTTTCGCCCACAGCCAGAGAAAACCGAAAATGATATAGGCCCAGATGAAAGCGACGGTAAGATAAGCGCGGGTCGATAGGCTACCCATGAGCCAGAAGAGCAGTCCCTGCGCCTGGTAGAAATCGACGATGGAGTTCAGGAACATGATCACTGCGGCGATGATGGAATTAAAAATCACGCCGGAGAGCAGGAGGTGATAAGGATGGAGCCGCCCGTGGAATAAGGAGAAGCGGTAAACCAACATCATACTGCATAGCGCGCCGAGAAACCCAGCCAGCGGCACCCAAGAGATTTCTCCGAGAAGCCCGCCCGCGATCGGCAGGAGCCAGTGGGGGAAAAAGATCAGTCCCAGGATTCCACCCAAAGAAGCGCCTCCCGACACACCAAGCATCTGCGGACACGCAAGGGGATTGCCAAGTAGAGCCTGGAGCACGACGCCGCAAGCGGCCATACCGCCGCCGATGGCGACCCCTAGGAGGACGCGTGGCAGCCGCGCGCGAAAAAGTATTTCCGCGTCCGGGTTCGGGGAAAGCATATTTTGCAAAGCCTGCGCAAGGTTGAGGCGCACCGGGCCGAGCAAAGCGCAGCCGACAACGGAGAGCACCAACAGAGCCAACAGCACCCCGTTAACCCAAATCATCCTCTTACGGTCAAGAACCTTCACATCCACTTCCTTTATTGAGTCCGCCTTTGGAGTCGGCGAAGCACTCCGGATGCACGAGACGGGCGATTTCTTCCAGTCCTTCGCCGATCCGCGGCCCGGGTCGGAGAATCTTGTCGGACGGGTAGGCATAGACGCGGTGTTCTTTCACGGCGGGAATGGACTTGAGGTCGCCCCAGTGCCTGGCGATTTGTCCCCGCTCCGATCCCATACCGGCCTCGATGATGACCTGCGGCGCTTTAGCCACGACATACTCATCAGGTAGATTGAGCCACGGTTGAGCGGCATTGCCCGCAATGTTTTCACCGCCGGCAAGAGTGATGAGCTCGTCGATGAAATTTTTTCCTCCGACCGCGACCAGCGGCCGAAGCCCCACCACCAAAAGAGTGGCGCGGCGTGGCGCCGGCGCCACTCTTTTCTTCACTTCGTCAAATTGCAGGGTAATTTTTTGCACGAGTCTTTCCCCCGCCTTCGGGCTTCCCAATAAGCGGGCAACCGATTTGATTGAGTTCAATATCTCGTTCACGTTGGTCACTGCTATCAAAGCTACTTTGATGCCCAGACGCTCCATCTCTCGCGCTTTCACCGGATGGCTCGAGTCGTTGACGCCGATTACGAGATCCGGCCTTTGGGCGACGATCGCTTCCAGACTCGGATTGGTAAAGCCACCGATCTTGGGCAGCCGCAGCGCTGCAACGGGGTAATCGCAATAGGTCGTCACTCCGACCACACGATTGCCGAAGCCCAATGCAAATAGCGTCTCGGTCACGCTGGGCGCCAGGGAGACGATTCTCATGGGAATCGCTTTCGTTGCGAGAGCCTGCGACTCGTTGGCGAACGCCTCGCGGCCTAATAGAAGCGCCAGCAGGCATAGAAAGAAGTGTTTAGCGGACGCCCGTGTTAAATAATTCATTGTTGAACCAGGGCTAAAGCAACCAGAACAGAAGCTTCGCTCATTTCTCCTACGGCGCCGAAAGTATCTCCCGTCACGCCGCCCAGGCGGCGGTGAAAATAGCTTTTCCAGGCCATGGTGAAGATGGCAACCCAGGCCATCATGGCAAGGCCGGTACTGTGCAAGATCGCAGCAACCAAAAGCAGAGTTATGGACGTAGCGAAGAAAAAATGTTTCATCGACAAGTGATCGATTAAGGTCGAACCCAGTCCCGGCTTTGCCGCCTTGGAACGATAACCCAGCAGTACCATCGCCCAACGTCCCAGTATAGGGGCGGCCAGCAGCGCCCTCCAGCGGTCAACGTCGATGCTCGCGAGGGCGTGGATTTTAAAAAACAGCAGCAGCACAATCGCAATGAGCCCGAAGGCGCCTGTGTGACTGTCATCCATGACGCGGAGAATGCGTTCGCGGTCGCCGCCGGCACCCAAGCCGTCGAAAGTATCTCCAAGGCCGTCCAGGTGAAGCCCGCGTGTCAGCAGGGCCAGGATGGCCACAAGCAACACGCTCGATAGTCCTGGACGGGCGAACGGTACCAGCAGGAAATTCACCAACACTAAGATCAAGCCCAATAAAAAGCCAATCACGGCAAAGAAAATCGCGGCTCGTCCTTCTTCATCGGCCGAGCGCTCCGTGCGCCTAGGGCAGGGAAAGAGGGTTAAGAATTGCAACGCCGCGAAGAAGGAATTCACCGAATTTTTTCCTCCACGCCGGCGGATTTAAATGTTGCCATCTCGCCCATGATTCTTACCGCCGCTTCGATTAAACCCATAAGCAGACAGGCGCCGGTACCTTCGCCAAGACGCATCTTCAAATCCAGCACAGGAGTCAGCTCGAGCTCGTCGAGCATTAACCCATGGCCTTTTTCCGCGGAAAGGTGCGAGGCGAAAAGAACATCGCGGACATGGGGACAAAATCGCTGCGCGATCAGCGCCGCGGCTCCAGATGCGAAACCATCCAAAATCATTGGGATACCAAACGCCGCCGCACCTAAAATCACTCCTGTGATGGCACCGATTTCCACGCCGCCTACTTTTGCGAGAACGTCGAGAGGATCCCTGGAGTCGGGCCGGTTTATGTCCAGACCTTTTTCGATCGCCGCGATTTTTCTCCCGAGAGTCGCATCGTCGATTCCCGTACCTCGCCCAACAGCATCAGCGGGCGCAGCGCCTGTCAAAGCGCAGAAAATGGCTGCGGCGCTGCTGGTGTTGCCGATGCCCATGTCACCGGCGCCAAGAAGAAAGGGATTTTCCGGCGCTGCTTCTCCGGCGATCTGAATGCCCAACTCCACAGAGCGGACGGCCTCATTGTGCGTCATCGCCGGTCCACGGGCGAAATTTGCCGTGCCGTGCCGCACTTTGTAGTCTCGCAAGCCGCGCGGTCCGGCAAATTCATGGTCGACGCCGACATCCACGACTTCGGTGTCGATGCCGTGATGGCGCGCCAAGACGTTGATCGCCGCGCCGCCATTAAGAAAGTTGTAAGTCATCTGAGCCGTGACCTCTTTAGGGTACGCGCTGACGCCTTCCTGCGTGATCCCGTGGTCCGCGGCGAAAACGAACAAAAGTTTACGCCCAAGCTGCGGCGGGACTTTTCCCTGGATGACGGCGATGCGGCGCGCCATCTCTTCCAATTTACCGAGACTCCCTTGCGGCTTGGTCAGAGAGTCAAGCCTGTCCTGCGCGGCGCTTTCGCTGGCACGATCCAACGGCCGGATTCGCTTCAGCGTCTCCTCTAGGGACATGCCGTTCCCTTCTTCACGATCATCGGAATACCGGCGACCGTAAGAACGACTTCGTTCGCTGCAGCAGCAATCCGCTGATTGGTCCAGCCCGCCAGGTCGCGAAACTGCCGCGCCAGCGGATTATCCGGTACGATGCCCCAGCCGACCTCGTTGCTGACGAAAACGACGTGAAAATCCAACTGCGGCAGTGTTTCTAGTAGGTGGTCGACTTTTTCCTCCACGTACTTTCCGTCGCCCCGGATCAGAAGATTGCTAATCCAAAGAGTTAAGCAATCCACCAGAGCGCAATCTATCTTGCCATGCTGCGCCAGGAGCGCTTCGGCCAATTCCACAGGTTCTTCGACGGTGGCCCACCGGTTACCACGCCGTTTTTGATGTTCGGCGATGCGCTGCGCCATTTCTTCGTCTTTGGTTTCGGCAGTCGCGACGTAAAGATTGCGGTCCCCTAGTTCTCCGGCGCGCTGTTCGGCGTAATTGCTCTTTCCCGAGCGCGCACCGCCACTGATCAAGATAATCTGTTTGGTCATGGAACTATCGGAGCAATGACGCCGTCCATTCCCTTAGCGCCGCGAGCAGCTGCCGGTTGTCTGTTCGCCGTTTCACTGCGATACGAAAATAATCGCCGCCGAGCTCTGCAAAAGAGTCGCAAGCGCGGATGAGTATTTTCTTGCGTAATAAAAAAGAGCGGAGCTGCAAGGCGTCGCCGCCCTTCTTATCGATCTTGACAAGCAAAAAATTGGTTCTTGACGGAAGGGGATGAAATCCTTCGAGCGCCATCAGGCGCTGCGATAAAAACCTTCTTTCCCGTTCCAACCAACGCCCCGTCCTTGTCGCGAAGCCGGCATCTCGAAGGCAGGCTAGCGCCACGTTCAGGGCCGGGCCGTTGACGGACCAGGGCTCCTGGTAAGCGGCGAGCTGTGCGACTCGGCGAGCTTCGCCGAGTAGATAACCGAGCCGAAGCCCCGGCAAGGCGTAGTACTTGGTAAGCGAGCGCAGCACGATCAAATAGGGATTTTGCCGCACCATCGTCTTCACGGATTCTGCCTCAATAAAGTCGATGAATGCTTCATCGACGACGACAAAGCGTTTTCTCGTCAAAGCGACGTAAGCGATCTTTTCTATCTCTGTTTTTGCAACCAACTGCCCGGTCACGCTGTTGGGCGTGGCGAGAAAAACGATGTCGCAATCTTTCTCCCATGCCGCCATCAACCGCTCCGTCGAGAACGGAAAGCCGTCGTCGGCTGCAAGAGAAAGCGCGCGGATGTTCGCGCCGGCGAGCGCCAGAGCGTTGGCGTATTCGGAAAATGCCGGGCCGACGACCAGCGCCGTGCGTGGCCGCAGAGCGGCACACAATAGATAAATAAGCTGGGTCGAGCCGTTGCCGACCAGCATTTCCGCAGGTCTCATTCGATGGCGCTCCGCTAGGGCCGCTTTGAGTTTTTCTCCGTACGGATCGGGATAGCGCGAGATTTCGCCATAGCTTTCGATGAAAGCTTTGCGCGCTGAAGACGGCGGTCCCGACGCATTGATGCTGGCGCTGAAATCAAGAATCTCGCCGGTTTCAATGCCGGCGCTACGCGCCCATGCAACGACATCGCCGCCGTGTGTTCTGTCGAGCCGCCGCTCTAACCGCCCGTCGTCGACAGCAGCGCGAAAATCGCGAGCGAGAGAATCGCTGTGACCAGACATAACACACGTCCCTCCTTTAACATTTCGATTCTGACCGGCGTCAAGTCCTCGCCCATGTAGGGTTTGTGGATTTCTTTGCCGAAGTAAATGCTCGGACCGCCGAGTTGGATGCCGAAGGCACCCGCCAGTGCCGCCTCGGGATAGCCTGCGTTGGGGCTCAAGTGGTTGGCATGATCGCGCCTTACGGTGCGCAAGGCGCGCAATGGGTTCAGACGCGCCCCCAGCGCCGCGATGACGATGAACAAAGCGGTCAGGCGCGCGGGAACAAAATTCACCACATCGTCCAACCGCGCAGCGAACTTGCCAAAGTAAAAATACCGTTCTGTGCGGTAGCCGATCATGGAGTCGAGCGTACTGACTGCTTTATAAGCCATCGCCATCGGAACGCCGCCCAAAAAAAGATAGAAGAGCGGTGCCACGATCCCATCGCAAGTGCTCTCAGCCAAAGATTCCAAGCCGGCGCGCAGCAATTTGTCTTGATTCAAGCGGGAGGTCTCGCGGCCGACGATATGAGAAAGGTTTTCTCGCGCCACGGCGAGGTTGCCGGCACGCAGCGGTGCTTCGATAAGTTTTACGGCGTCGAGCAGTCCGCGCGTTGCGAGCGTCGTGGAGGCCAGTGCCGCAGTGGCGATGAATGAAAGCCAGAAAGGGAGCAAGTTAGAAAGAGCGACCAGTGCCCATGCCGTTGCAGCCGAGAGCACTATCAGCAAAAGTGACAGCGCCATGCCGGCGAGAAAGTCGCGGCGCGCGTTGCCTCTTCGTAAAACCCGCTCACCGGAGGAGATAACTTTGCCCATCAAGACAACCGGATGGGGCAGCCAGCGCGGATCGGCAACGGCGAGATCCAGGAGAAAGGCGCTGATCAAAAGTGCCGCGGAGGAATTTAGCAGAACTTGCCAATCCATAGGATATCTTCAGTGTAAACCGCGTCCTGCTTAAACACAGTGACGTTTGTCATTCGAGATCGGTACCGATCCTGATTCCACCTCTCGTTGTGGTTGAGTCTTTCACCAGTCCGTTTTTCACGGCCGCGTACGCCGCTAGGCCGATCAACTCGCCGAGCTGGGTGTGCTTGCCGCAATAGGGTGAGCTTGCGTTGTCGAGGGAAACAACAGCAATGCAATCTGTGCCCGTGCCAGTGGCGGTGAGACTCGATACTGAGCTCTGAATTCCGGCCTCATACAAAGCCCGCACACGCCCTTCCGTGGCGATCTGAATAGCTTCAACCATGGCTTTGTCCGTGAGACCCGGTTGAACCGTCAGTATCATATTGATGGTGTGAAGAGACGTCGGCGCTCGTTCTTCCAGTGTCACGGATGACTGATCACCGACTGAAAGTGCGTTGGCGCAGCCCACCGTCGCAAAGCATGTCACCTCCGGGCCGCCGCCGGACATTGAAACTCGGATCAAATGTTTCATCTCCACGGCAGTTGCCATAGCAACGACTTTCCCGTGAAGTCCCACTGCCCGCGCAGCTCGCTGCAGCCATCGTCCCGGTTCGGCGCAGAACCATGGATCGTTGCCGCGTACGCGGTGGTTGATGATGTGATCAGCGTGACAAAAGCCGCCGTTGACAACAGCCCAACTCAAGGCGCGTGCTGGCGTGGGAAAGCTGACGATCAAGAGATCCTGCTCTGTACGAACGATAAAAGGCGCATTCATAGTCGATGCTTCAACCGCCGCGTTATAATTCCGCCTCGACAAGCGGCGACGAAACTTCGGGCGAACTCGGGGTTCGAGCCGAAATGCAAATGTATATAACTAGCCAGGCAATTCTTATAACGATAGCCTTCGCGTAGTTTTGTCTTACCCGGCCCTTCAATGAAGTAGGCGGTGTCGATCGCTTTGGCGCCAGAGGAAGTGTCGATCTCCGAATAGTGAAATTCGTGGCCTCTGATTTTTTCTCCGTCCGCGACAAATGTCTGCTTCGTGGACACGACTTCGCGATAGCCGAAAGCTTTCAAGCGCGGCAGTATTCTGGTCTTGAATGGATAGGCGCCAACCATCGGATATTCCCTCTTCGCACAATCCGTCAGCGCCGCGGTGAGATACATGAGGCCGCCACACTCTGCGTAAACTGGACCTCCGGCTTCGATGAAAACCCTGATCGCTGTTCGTAGCTGCCGGTTCCGCGAGAGTTCCTTTGCGTAAAGCTCCGGATAACCACCGCCTAGGTAAATGCCTTTCACTCCCTCGGGAAGCCCACGGTCTCGGACCGGGCTGAAGCTTTTGATATTCGCTCCTGCGCTTCTCAGGAGATCGAGATTGTCGGGATAATAAAAACAAAATGCCTGGTCGCTTGCGACCGCGATCGGCACTCTATCATTCGTTGGTTTCCTCAACGGTGCTTCAGCTGGCGCGGCGATCTTGATTTGCGCGCTCGCGAGTAAACGATCCAACTCGACATGCTCTTCGATCAGCCGGCCAAGCTGATTGATGAAAGGTTTATCGAGGAAACCTTCCTGGGCGACGGTCAAGCCGAGATGACGCTCCTGAATTGTCACTTTATCCTCGGTTGGGATTCCACCGAAACACTTTAGTCCCGCCAATGATTTGAGCGCTTCCTTAAGATATTGGAGATGGCCTTTTCCAGCCACTCGGTTGAAGACGACTCCGATCAGTCGGATCTTCGGATCAAATCGGTAATAACCCAGAATCATGGCGGCCGCGCTGCGGGCCATCGCCGCGGCATCGACGACCAGAATTACCGGCACCCCGAGCTGCTTCGCCATCTCAGCGGTGCTGCCTTCATCCGTAGCGCCGCTCCGGCCGTCGTAGAGTCCCATCATTCCCTCCACGACTGCGACATCTTTGTCTCGGAAATGCTTCCAAAAGGTGCGGCGATTGTAGTCCCACGACAGCATCCAACCGTCCAGATTGTAAGAGGGCACGCCGCAAATTTTCGCATGCAACCCGGGATCGATGAAATCCGGGCCGATCTTGAATGGCTGAACTTTCAAGCCGCGCTGCCGTAACGCAGCCATGATCCCGAGGGAGACCGTGGTCTTGCCCACGCCGCTCTGTGTGCCCCCAATAACGAATGCCGGGATAGATCGCATTCCGGTCAGCCTCTGTAGTTCTCCCGTCCTCGACCGGATGGACCGACGACCCAACTCTTGATCAGATTCATATCCAGCGATCTCCTGAGATGGTATGCCCAACGATCGATGCGCGCTTCGCGTTCGGCAGCGACATGAGCCCAGGTTGCCGCGGGAGCGAGGTCGACGGCGGCGCGGGCGGCTTGAATAAACGAATGGCGAAAGTCATCGTTGTCGAAGAAGCCGTGCACGTAAGTGCCGAACACGCGACCTGAGCCGCCGACGGCGCCGTCCGGAATCGAATCCGCAATCCCTTGTCGCACGACATCCGCGAGGGGACGCGCTCCGGGTTCATAGGCAGTTTCACCGACGTGAATTTCGTAGCCTTCGAAATGAATTTCCGGACACGGGCCGTTGCCGAAAAACTTGGATCGCAAGCAGCCTTGAACTCGCTGCACGGTCTTCTCCCCCCGGAGTACCGTGCGCACCGGCAGAAGACAGAGTCCTTTTCTGCTAACGGCTTTTCCTTGATTCTCAATACCCTGGGGATCTTCGATGGCAAGACCCAGCATCTGAAAACCGCCGCAGATGCCGATGATCGGGACGCCGTTTACATGGAGGCGGTGTAGCTCCTGGACAAAACCTCGATGCTCCAACCAATGCAGATCGTCAAGCGTTTGCTTGCTGCCGGGCAAGACGAGTAAATCGGCCTCAGCCATTTCACCGGGTTGTTCCAAATAAGCCAACGACACCGCCGGCTCGACGGCCAGTGGGTCAAAGTCGGTAAAATTCGCCATATGCGGCAGAGCGATGACGCCGATGCGCAGCGCCCGCAACGATCCCGATTCAAGATGTCTCCACCGGCGCGCCGCCGATAGGCGGTCTTCCAACGCAACGCCGTCTTCTTCGTCGAGGCCCAGATCTGCAAGAAAGGACACAACGCCGAGGCACGGCAATCCCAGGCGCTCTTCCATCACCGTCATGCCGGGCCGTAAGAGCGATTCATCGCCACGAAACTTATTGATGACGAAGCCGCGGATGCGCGCACGATCTTCGGGCTCGAGCAGCTCCATCGTTCCCAGTAGCGCAGCGAAAACTCCGCCGCGATCGATGTCACCCACTAGCAAGCAGGCGGCATCGGCGGCATGTGCCATCCGCAAGTTCACGATATCGTGCTCCCGCAGATTGATTTCCGCCGGCGAGCCAGCTCCTTCGAGCAGAATAAGATCATGGGAGGCGACGAGGCGCCGGTAACTTTCGAGCACCTCCGGGAAGAGCTGCTCGACGCGGCGGGTGTGGTAGTCTGACGCTGTGACCTCGCCCCAGATTCGCCCCAATAAAATGATCTGTGAGCTCGTGTCCGAGGAGGGCTTTAGCAGGATGGGATTCATCTCGGCCCGCAGCGTGGCATGGCATGCCTCGGCCTGCAGAGCCTGCGCCCTGCCAATCTCCCGTCCGTCCGGAGTTGCTGCAGAATTCAATGACATATTCTGCGCCTTGAACGGCGCCACGCGGTAGCCGTCATCAGAAAAGATGCGACCAAGCCCTGCCGTGAGAATCGATTTTCCCACATGCGAAGCCGTTCCCAAGACCATCAAGGCACGTTTTCTCATCGGGTCTTCCCGCGCGGCATCGATATGTCACCAAGCCCTGGACCAGCGCGGACCGGCATTGGCCGGGGTGCGCAGCGAAGAATCGACGCCCTGGCGTGTCTCGAGCAATCGGCCCAAGAGCCACAAGAGATCCGACAGCCGGTTGAGATAGGCCAGAATCGCGGGGTTGGTCAGCTGGCCTTCATACGCAAGCGCCGTGGCAAGTCGCTCGGCGCGGCGGCATACGGTGCGCGCGACATCGAGGGCCGCCGCGTCCGGAAGCTCGCCGGGCAATGACCAATCGGCGAGAACTCCCGGTACGCTCTCGATCCGATGGACCTCCGCTTCCAGCGCATCCACCATGGCAGATGTGATCTCCGGCGCCGGTTTCCTACCCTCAGGTAGTGTCGCGATTGCAGACCCCACCTTATAGAGCTCACGTTGCAGGGCCTTGATTTGCTCGCGCACCTCTGGGTCCACGCAGATGGAGCGCGCGAATCCCATAACTGAAATCAACTCGTCGACGGTACCGTAGCAGTCGACGCGCGGATGACTCTTGGATACGCGCAGACCTCCGACGAGGCTCGTCCGACCGCCGTCACCGCCTTTGGTGGTTATGCTCATGCGTTTTCTCCTTTCGTTGGTTTCGTAATGGGTGAGACCCCAGGGAAACAGGGACATGCACTCTTTTCATTGGTCCACCCCGCTCTCGATGGGGGGATGCCAATTCCGTATCCATGCGCTCGCTCGGGCACAGTCCAGCGAGCGGTTTCAGGTCTGCAACACGTGCAAGGATGGTATGAAGTTGAGGCACACCTTCGGTCAGGGCAGCGGGGCCCGGCTGTAGTATATAGGTCGATTTTATCTCGTAGATATGTCTGTTCTTCACGGCGGGAATCGCTTCCCAGCCCACGCGTGAGCGAATCGCGGCTTTGTTCACTTTTCTGCCGCACCAGGAGGCGATAATCACGTCGGGTTGGGCCGCCACGACCTCGCCTGGGTTCACCACGCGCCGGGTTGCGTCGTGCTCGTAACGAAACTCAGGAAAAATAGGTTCGCCACCAGCAATCTCCACCAGTTCCTCCACCCAACGGATTCCACTGATAATCGGGTCCATCCATTCTTCGAAGTACACACGTGGGCGGTGTGAAAAGCGGCGCGCGGACTGCGCCACCCGATCCAGACCGCCACGCAGCTCGGTGACCAGCTTCAGTCCGGCAGGTTCCGCGCCGACGATGCGGGCGAGAGTCAGAATCATTTGAAAAATCTCTGCCACCGACCGCTGGTTGAACACGAGCGTGTTGAGCCCGGCACGGATCAAATCGCGCGCGATATCGGCCTGAAGGTTGGAAAAGCCGATGACGAGATCGGGTTTAAGATCGAGAATCTTGTCGATCTTTGCGGACGTGAAAGCAGAAACATGTGGCTTATGGCGCGCCTCCTTTGGACGACACGCGAAACCGGAGACACCCACAATACGCTCGTCCTCACCTAAGAGGTACAAGGTTTCCACTGTTTCCTCAGTCAAGCACACGATGCGCCGTGGAGGGGTCCCGAATTCGCCAAAACGTGCAAGGGAACTCTCATTCATGGCCGGTTCTCCCTTCACATTGCGGAATACGGCTGCGGTCGCCTCAAGAGCCACAGGCGATCAAATCTTGCCAGGGATTTGTAAGCCCATGGGAAGATTCCGAACAGCAGAGATGAGCCCACGAGGTCCCACAGAATCCTTTTAGGCAGTCCAGGAAAGGCCGCGGCGAAAGCGCTCAGGAGTCCCGCAAACGTTGGCGGATATTCACGCGCCTGAGTCCAGTCGCATCCACCTAAAACCCAAACGCCGAAGTTCGTCAAGAAGAAATAAAGTAAAGAGCCAAGGATAGTGGCTCCCGCAATATTTGGAGCGCGGAGATTTTTCTTGAGTCCAAAGCCTAAGCATAAGATGGGGACGAGACTCGCGTAGACAACGGGGATCAAGCTGTGAAGTCCCAGGACGAAGTCGCTGATAAACATTCCTCCAAAGAAGATCAAGAACGCCGATCGTTTTTGAGGTAGATACACGGACGCGAACAGAGCCAAAGCCGAGATCGAAACCGGGATTGGATGCGGCAGCACCCTGGCAAGACAGATGATCAGAACGACTACGCTTATTATCAAAAACCTGGCCATTGAAATCCTTCCTTTCACCTCTTCCTTGGCTTAATTGCTTCCAAAAGCAGCTCGCATACCGACGAGAAAATTAAGCGGACGGGCGCGAAAACCATCCGCCTCTTCGTACTTTTTGTTAAAGAGATTCTCGATTTTTCCAAAAAGACTTACACTCTTCGTCAAAGGAATCTTGACAGGCAGTAGGTAAGAACCTGCCAGATCGAACTTCACATAGCCTGGCTGGGTGATGGGCGCGGCTGTGATCGCATCATTGTCATCCCGTCTGCCGACAATATTGGCATTGAAATTGACCTGAAAGCGTTCATAGAGATAGTTGAGATTCACATTCCCGCTGTGTCTGGGGCGTCGGGCGAGCCTGCCGTCTTCGGTGTCCCAGTCAAGATAAGTATAGTTTGCGCCGCCTGAAAGCCCCCCGAAAATTCTTACGTTTATCCCCCATTCCACTCCATCAAATCTAGCGTTTCCCAAATTTGCCGCCTGGAAGGGTATGAACGGGCATGCACCCTGAGCTACGGGCACGAAACCGATAAGGTCTTTTACCTCCCGATGAAAATAAGTTCCCTCAATTCTGACCCGATCAGCTATGAACCTTTGCTCAAATCCGGCGTTCAGCTCCCAGCTCCTTTCGGGGCCCAAATTCGGGTTACCAAAAGAGGCGCAACCGGGAGAACTGGAAGGGAAGAATAGGTCGTTGAGGGTAGGAGCTCTAAATCCCTCCGAGTATCCAGCCTTCAGTTTGGTTCCCGTTTCTTTGAAAAGATACGCTGCAGAAAAAGATGGACTCCACTCAGTACCGAACGTCTGGTGATCATCTAGACGGACGCCGGGAACCAGGATTAGACGATCATCATGAAATCGGATCTGCTCTTGAAGGTAGTATCCTATATTCCGGATAGCCCGATTGATTCCGCCAAGGTCTATTCCGTCGGATGTACTGGAGGTACTTGCCTTTCTGCGTTTAAAGTCCAGCCCAAAAGTAGTCGTACTCCATTCTCCGTAGCGATAATTGGTCTGAAATTCCGCTGTGCTGATCTGGGGACGGAAGCGGCTACGGTCTCTTCCGTCAAATGAGCCCGGCTCACGATCGTCACTAAACTTATCATGCTCTTTGAAGATCGAGCCGGATATGCGGTAGTCCCATCCCTGCAAAATCTTCTGCTCCCACTCGAGCTTGCCCAGGTACTGCTCAAGAGCCTCGCGGGCATTCGGGTCGGGCAGGGGAATAAAATTATTACTGTTAAACAGTCCCAGGTCGGTCTTGACGAAATGAAAGATCCCCTTCAGGGTCGCATCCTCTGTGACTTTGTAGTCTAACCTCCCCGACGCGGCGAGATTTCGGTAGTCATCGTTGAAGCGGCGAAATCCATCTGTCTGTAGGCGGGCTGCGCTGAACGAATAGCCTAATTTTCCCTCTGCACCCATTAGGCTTAAAGTCTGACGGTGCGTCGAGCCATTGCCGCCCTCTGCAGATAACCCCGCTTCCAAGGGCCCTTGGCCTCTTTTCGTGATAATATTGATTACGCCTCCCACTGCCTGCGACCCATATAGTGTACCGCCGGCTCCTCGGAGAACTTCGATCCGCTCGATGTTCTCGGTCGTCAGGTGGGCAAAGTTGAAAGCGCCAAGAGTCGTGCTGTTAACCTCGACACCATCGATCAGGACCAAGGTTTGATTTGAATTGGCCCCTCGAATAAACACGGACGTTGTAGTTCCTCGGGAGCCCGATTGCACCACGTCGACACCTGGAACATCACGCAGGAGTTCTAGGACCGTTTCCGCCTGCCGGTCTTGAATATCTTTGGAGGTGATCACTGAGATCGAAGTAGTGACCTGCTCTTGAGGCGTCTCTATGCGCGTCGCTGTCACGACTACAGGCGTCAGATCCTGATCCTGCCTGGGTTCCGCCGCCTGAGAGAGATGAGGAAGAACGATAAAAAAGAGAACGAAAAAGAAAAAAACCATAAAGCCTCCTTTTCCCGCGAAAGGGGAGTGTTATTTCCCTCACCCTTCCCTCTCCCTGAGGGAGAGGACTAAAGGTGTGGGCCTTTTTTGGCAGAACGGATAGGTCTCCTGGCTTAGGCTTTATCCTACTCGCCGCGCCTTCCCACCCTTCGACATGGCTCAGGACAGTGGCTTAACTGCGGCTTTCGTGGCCATCACAGTTGCGGGGCAGCAGGGGAATTCTCCTCCCTCACCCTTTCCCGTCCCAATTTTGGATTTTGGATTGCCGATTTTGGATTCCTCTAAAATCCAAAATCTAAAATCGAAAATTGGAAGGGTTAGGGAGGAGGGAAAGTCACCCCTTTCCCTAGCATCCGGCTGCAAGCCGATAGAACTTTCTCTATTGCCTCCTTTAGTTAAATTTTAGTCCCTTACGTCCGCGAGACGGAAGACAACCGGAATTCTTACCCAGCTCTCCACTCGCCTTTCGCCATAACGAGCCGGAGAAAAACGCCAGCGCCTAACCGCATCTACCGCAGCGCGGTTGAAGGCCTCGAAGCCCGAACTTCGATTAACCTCGACTGACCTAACTCTTCCCTCTTCGTCCACCAGGACTCGAAGAATCACGGTTCCTTCGCGTCCTTCCTCGCGTGCCTTTTCCGGGTAGTGAGGCTTGGGATTATAGACATAACTGACCTGCACAAACCCCAGTCCGCTACCACCTCCTTGCCCTACGCCTGCGCCACTCACTTCTCCGAAATTTCCCTTTCCACCTGACCCTTCTCCGCCACCTCCGGTTCCGTGCTGCAGTGAGACGCCTCCGCCGTTCTTCACCGAAGAATCCACGTCTGACGCCACCGCTATGCCTTCGGGCACATCGGCGGAGTTAACAGAAGTTCCGATTGAATGTTCCCATTCAGTCGGCTCCTGTTTTGCGCCGCTTCTCTCTTCTGCTTTCTTCACTGATACAGTATGTTTCAATCCCGCCGGTCTACCTCTCTTCCCTTCCATGTGCCCATCGCTCATGACCCCGTCTCCCCTATCCTCCAAACTCAGAACTACTACTGGGACCAGTTCTTCCCCGGGCGGCCTTGGAAAGAGAACTGGATAGGTCAATGCCGTTGTGTGTAGAGCCAAAGAAAGGAGCAAAAACAAACCGATCCTCATGGTCAAATACCGTTGAGGCCTCTGTGCAGGAATAGAGAACGAAGGGAGAACTAACTGAACCTTTCTCTCTCTTCCGGAGAGGCCGGTTGAGAAGCTCTAGACAGGTCTCCTGGCTTAGGTGGCGGAGGGACAGCCCTCCAAGCTCCTGCGCCTTCCCATCAGCCTCGGGCTGACAGTGGCTTAGCCTGCAGGAGGCTCTTGCCGCCATCACAGTGGCGGGACCGCGTCGGAATTACACCGAACTTCCCTGACGCCTTAGAGCATCAAAACGACGAAGCGGAAGCTATAACAGAGAAAAAAACTTGTCAAGAATTTTTTTGCTCTCAGCGAGAAGCTTTCGTACCGGCCCTGAGTTGCAAGTCAGCAGCCTTGGGGCGTTGGGCCGGAGGCCGTTCGCGGCTAAGGGCTAGTTAGTGACCAAACTTTTCGTAATAGAGCCAACTTGTTTACAGAATCAGCCAAAAGACCAAAGGAATGCTCACCAAGGAAAAAAGAGTAGTCAGAACGACGATTGAGGCCGCGAGAGCCGGATTCTGGCGGTATTTCTCTGTGAGCACAAAGTTCACAACGGCCGAAGGGAGAGAGCCATAAAGCAGCAGCACCTGTCGGTTGATTTCATGAATGCCCAGTAGGGTCACGGTGAGATAAGCCGAGCCAAATCCCCCGACGATCCGCAGCAGCGGCCGCCCACGGAATGGCCTGCGGTGAACGATGGGATGTTGCGAAGACGGTAGCCCACACTGATTAACATCAGCGGAATGGTCGAATAGCCCAAGAGCGAAAGGGGCTGAAAGATAGGCCCGGAAACGCTGATCTGAAGAAGATTCAGGAGCAGCCCAAGAAAACTCGCATAGATCAGCGGCAGGCGAAAGATCTCTTTCCAACCGCCGCTGTTGCGGATGTAGATGCCCAAGGAGTACTGCAGGATTGAGATCGCCACAAACAGGAGCGTAGCACGCTGCAGCCCCGGTTCGCCAAAGGCGAAAAGGGCCAGGGGGATTCCCATATTTCCGGCGTTCATGAATAGCACAGGGGGAACAAAGCCCCGGGAACGGAAGCGGAAAAGCAGAGCATAAAGCGCGATCAGGACTCCCACCCCAAGAAAGATCCCGAGAACGCCGGCTATCAGGACGACAATATCGCTCACAAAGAGAGGCTTCGTCGTGAGGGAAGTGAACGCCAAGCAAGGAGCCGCAAGATAGATGAGGATCTCCGTGATGGAAGTTAGATCGATCTTCTTCCACCGCGCGAAAAGGAAACCCAACGCAATGAACAGAAAGACGGGTATGACCGGTGCGAGAGGTTAGACGACATCCATGCCCTAAGTCACAATGCGCTGCAGTCAAAGTGGAGGGCAGCTTTCAAAGTGAGGCGAAGAGCACAAGGGCCAACGTCTCGCTGATCTCTCCGACTGTTCCCAGGTGATCTGCGGTGATTCCCTCGGCGCACCGACGAAAGCATCCCCGGCTAAGCAAAGTTAAGAGGGAAATCCATAGAGCAATCCATAGGCCCAAGCGGCCAGCAAAGACTGTAACTAAAAGAAGCGCAAAGGCGGTAGCGAGCAGCAGATGAGTCCCCCTCACCTGCTCCACAATACCTTGTCCTAATCTCTTACCCGCGGATTCGGAGCCGTACCCAAGGATCACCATCGCCCAGCGGCCGAGCATGGGTGCAAGGAGCAGCCCTTCGGTGCGCGTATCTCCCATCACTTCGATCGCGCGAAATTTGAGGGCCACTACCATAAGGATGGCCAAGAGACCGGAAATCTTGGCCGTGCCACCGGTCGTTTCGAACTCATCGAAGCAGGTTTTAAGAGCCTCCAGAGGTAGCGCCCGAGTCAAGAGAATCAAAAGAGCGACGAGGAGAACGCTTACTATCTCGGAGGCCAAATAGGGATCGAGGAGCCAATTGACTAAAATCAGGATCACGCCCAAACAAAAACCTATCAGAGGAAAAAATAGGACTGATTTTCCAATTTCTTCGGCTTCTATTGTGGAAGCCGTAGGTCGGCGAAAGACAGTCAAAACGCGAAGCGCGGTCAAAAAAGACGTCATTTTTCCTTTTTTCCCTCAGCCCGACTCCAGTGTCAACCTCTGAATAGCCATCGGCGATCAGCTATCGATTTATCCGTTTCTATTTGCTGTCGCTGGAGGCCCTTTGCTGCCCGCTGAGTGCCCTTTCGGGTGTCCACATTTGTTGTTCCTGAAAGCAATTTTTTGCTTTACTTTTGGGCCCGTTTCCGGTAGACTTTGGCGTGGGTTGAGAGTCGATCTAACCCCAAGACTTTACAGGCAAATTTAAGACAAACCTAAAGCAAAAAATGGCCCAGATAAGAACTCCTTCCGACTCCGGATATAAAGCCGAAAACATTAAAGTTCTCGAAGGTCTTGAGGCGGTAAGAAAACGACCTGGAATGTATGTCGGAGATACCGGGGAAAGAGGGCTGCATCATCTAGTCTACGAAGTCGTGGACAACTCTATCGATGAGGCTTTGGCCGGCCAGTGCGACCAGATCGAAGTCCAAATCCATATCGAAAATAGCGTCACGGTCACCGACAACGGTCGCGGCATTCCCGTTGACATGCATCCGACGGAAAAGAGGTCGGCTGCGGAAGTCGTTCTAACCAAACTGCATGCCGGCGGCAAGTTCGACAAAGCATCGTACAAGGTCTCCGGAGGCCTCCATGGCGTCGGGCTTTCCGTCGTCAACGCCCTGTCGGAAACGCTGGAGGTGGAAATCAAGCGCGATGGCAAGGTCTACCAGCAACACTTCAAACGGGGCATTCCTCAAGGGCCTCTCAAAGAGGTCGGAACGTCTAAGGAACGGGGAACCCGGGTCACCTTCCATCCTGACCCGAAAATCTTTGAGACCATCGAGTTTAGTTTTGACACCCTTTCCCAGCGACTTCGGGAATTAGCCTTCCTGAATAAAGGGGTCCGGATAACGATCGAAGATGAAAGAACGCAGAAAAAACATGAACTTCTCTATAAGGGAGGGATCGCCTCTTTTGTCGAGCACTTAAACCGAGCGAAGACACCTATCCATCCTCACGTCGTCTATCTGCAGGGCGAAAAAGAGGGTATTGATGTCGAGATCGCCATGCAATGGAACGACGGCTACTCGGAAAGTATTTTTTCCTTTGCTAACAATATCAACACAATCGAAGGCGGAACCCATCTTATCGGATTGAAGTCGGCTTTGACGCGCACGATCAACAGCTATGCGATCCAGGCCGGCTTTTTGAAAAAGGACGAAGAGAATCTTCAAGGCGAGGATGTTCGTGAAGGATTGACAGCGGTCATCAGCGTCAAAGTGCCGGAGCCTCAGTTCGAAGGCCAGACCAAGACGAAGCTCGGCAACAGCGAGGTCAAAGGCTTGGTCGAGGCACTCATCAACGAAAAGCTGGCGAGCTACTTGGCGGAGCATCCGAGCGATGCCAAGAAAATCGGGATGAAGGGGATCGAAGCGGCTCGGGTACGCGAGGCGACGCGTAAGGCGAAGGATCTCGCGCGGCGAAAAGGGGCTCTAGACTCTGGATCCCTCCCGGGCAAATTGGCCGATTGTCAGGAGCGAGACCCCGCTTTAAGCGAGCTCTTCATCGTCGAAGGAGACTCCGCTGGCGGGTCAGCCAAGCAGGGACGAGACCGCCGCAATCAGGCGATCCTTCCACTTAAGGGCAAGATCCTCAACGTAGAAAAAGCCCGATTTGATAAGATGCTCTCTTCCCAAGAGATCCGCCTGGTCATTACGGCTCTAGGAACGGGAGTCAAGGAAGATTATGACCCGTCTAAACTTCGTTACCACTCGATCATTATTATGACCGACGCCGACGTGGACGGCTCTCACATCCGAACTTTGCTCTTGACGTTCTTCTACCGGCAGATGCCCGACTTGGTGGAGAAGGGTCATCTCTTCATCGCCCAGCCGCCGCTCTACAAAGTCAAGCGCGGCAAACAGGAGCGCTACCTGAAAGATGAGGTCGTGTTGGAGGACTATCTGATTGAGATCGGGACAGAAGATGTCCAGGTCCGCCCCATCAACGATGGAAACGGACTGGCGGGACAATCCCTTCAGTCCTTCATCAAGAAGGTCTTGCGTTGGGAAAAGCTCATGGCTCTGGCGGCGCGCAAAAAGAAAAGCCGGCCAATCCTCGAGGCGATCCTGATCGAAGAGACCTTTAATGAGGAGACCCTGAAGGATGCGAAGGCGCTCAAAAAGCTCCAAAGTCAGATCGCTTCCTACATCAATCTTGTCGCCCCGGAGCAGTCGCCGCTCTCCTCAACCCTGGAGGAAGACCCAGAGCACAATTGCTTCAAGCTCATATGCTCTACCAGGACGAACGGCGCAGGCTTACAGACCGTCATCGACTACGACTTCTTGACCAGCGTCGAATACAAGGAACTCAAGCGGCTTTTCTCCGATCTCATGGGCGCGGGCTACCCACCCTATTCCGTGGAAACCGGAGAGCAGAAAGCGAAAGTCCGTTCGCTCCCCGAACTGCTCGAGCATATCATCGAGGGCGGAAAGAAGGGTCAATATATTCAGCGCTACAAGGGTCTCGGCGAGATGAACCCGGGGCAGCTTTGGGAGACCACAATGAATCCGGAAACGCGTGTCCTGTTGCAAGTCCGGATCGAAGATGCCGTGGAAGCGGACAGAATCTTTTCCACGCTCATGGGAGACGAAGTCGAGCCGAGGCGCGAGTTCATTCAAGAGTACGCCCTCACAGTCAAGAACCTGGACATCTAACCGCAAAACAGTTCAAAAAGTTTAAGCCGTTCGAGCCGTTTAACGTTTTGAACGATCTGAACCACTTGAACAGTTTGAACGATTAAAATGGAAGCAAGCCTTAACCCGCAAAAGATCCCCGTTTACATCGAAGATGAGATGCGTCAGTCCTATATGGACTACGCGATGAGCGTCATCATCGGCCGCGCTTTGCCGGACGTGCGCGATGGTCTAAAGCCGGTGCACCGGCGCGTTCTCTATGCGATGTACGACATGGGAAACACCTGGAACAGCTCTTACAAAAAGTCCGCCCGCGTCGTTGGGGACGTCATCGGGAAATACCATCCTCACGGCGATATGGCGGTGTACGACACGATCGTGCGGATGGCTCAGGACTTTTCCATGCGTTATCCACTGGTGGACGGGCAAGGCAACTTCGGCTCCGTCGACGGAGATCCGCCCGCCGCCATGAGATACACCGAGATCCGCATGGCTCAAGTGGCCGGTGAGATCTTAGCCGACATCGAAAAGGAGACGGTTGATTTCGTTCCCAACTACGACGACTCCTTGAAGGAACCGACGGTCCTCCCATCGCGCATCCCGAATCTCCTCATCAACGGCGCCTCGGGCATCGCGGTCGGAATGGCGACGAATATTCCCCCCCACAACCTGGGTGAGATCGTCGATGGATTGGTATCGATGGTTGAAAATCCGGGAATGACCGTGAACGAGTTGATGAAACACATCCCCGGTCCGGATTTCCCGACGGGAGGCTTCATCCATGGCAGGGAAGCCATCGTCCAAGCCTACACAGAAGGCCGCGGCATCATTCAGATGCGCGGGAAGGCGTACACCGAAACGGTCAAGCGCACGGGCAGAGAACAAATTATCATCAGCGAAATTCCGTTCATGGTGAATAAAGTTAGGCTCATCGAGCAGATCGCCGGCCTGGTCCAGGAGAAAAAGATCGAAGGCATAGCCGATCTGCGCGACGAGTCGGACCGGGAAGGCATGCGTATCGTCATTGAACTTAAGCGCGACACCGTGGCCGAGATCGTCATCAACCAACTTTACAAACATACGGCACTGCAGGAATCCTTTGGCGTCAATATGCTTGCCATCGTCGAAGGTCGGCCCAAGCTCCTCAATTTGAGAGACGCACTCTGGGCCTTCGTCGATCACCGTAAAGAGGTCGTTACCCGCCGCACCGCCTATGACCTGCGCAAAGCCGAGGAGCGCCTGCATGTCTTAGAAGGCCTAAAGATCGCTTTAGATAACCTGGATGCGGTGATCGCTCTCATTCGCCGCTCCGCCGATCCCAAAGTGGCTAAGGCAGGTTTAATCCAAAACTTCGCTCTCAGCGAGATCCAGGCGCAGGCGATCCTCGACATGAGACTTCAGAGGCTGACCGGATTGGAGCGAGATAAAATCCTTCAGGAACACAAGGAAACAGTCGAGCTCATCGCCCAATTGAAGGCGATCTTGGCCGACGAGAGGGAGATCTACCGGATTATTGTCGAAGAGCTGAAAGAAATGAAAGAGAAGTATGGAGACGAGAGGCGGACACAAATCGTCGACAGAGCGGAAGAGATTTCGGTAGAGGATCTCATTGTGGATGAGGACATGGCGGTTACGATTTCCCATGAGGGCTACATCAAACGCAACCCCGTTACCCTGTATCGGGCGCAGCGACGCGGTGGCAAAGGAAAGATCGGTACGACCACGAAAGAAGAAGATTTTGTCGAGGATCTCTTTATCGCCTCCATGCACTCGTACATCCTCTTCTTCACGACCATAGGCAAGGTCTACTGGATCAAGGTCCATGAGTTGCCGCAGGCGAGCAGAGCGGCTAGGGGCAAACCGATCGTGAATCTTCTCAATCTCGAGCCGGGAGAGAAGGTTTCAGCCTTTGTCTCGGTACGCGAGTTCCAGGAGGGGCGCTTCGTCATGTTTGCGACGAAGAAAGGTTTGATTAAGAAGACCGAGCTTATGTCTTATGCTAATCCGCGCTCGACAGGCATTCGCGCCATTGCCCTCGAGGATCGCGACGAAGTGATCGGCGTACGTCTCACAGACGGCCACCAGGAGATTATTCTTTCAACGGCAGACGGGCAGTCAATTCGTTTTAAGGAAGAGCAAGTCCGACCCACGGGTCGAGGTACCTATGGCGTGGTCGGCATGCGTCTTGACGAGGGGGATTTAGTGGTCAGCATGGAAATCCTCAGCCCAGGAGCGGATATCCTCACGGCTTCGGAAAACGGCTATGGCAAGCGGACGCCGATGGAGGAATACCGCCTCCAATCGCGCGGCGGTAAAGGCATCATCACGATGAAGACGACCGACAAAACCGGACGAGTGATTGGCGTGCAGCAAGTGACCGAGGATGATCAATTGATGCTCGTCAGTAATAAAGGGAAAATCATTCGCTTGAGAGTGAAGGATATCCGAGTGATCGGCCGCAATACCCAAGGGGTGCGTCTGATCGTTCTCGAAGAGGGAGAGAGGGTTGTGTCTGTGGCGCGCCTCGCCGAGAAGGAAGAGGAAGAGTGATTCCAATTTGGATTTTGGATTGCCGATTTTGGATTGTTCTAAAATCCAAAATCTAAAATCCTAAATTGGGAATGAGTTAGGGCCATGGCCAAGGCGGTAGGGGTTGTCGGTGCCGGCGGTTGGGGGACCGCCCTGTCCAAGCTGCTCGGTGAAAAAGGACTTAAAGTAACTCTCTGGTGCCACGGAGAGAAAAGCTACCGAGAGATTCAAGAAAAAAAAGAGAACTGTTCTTACCTCCCTGGGGTTTCTCTACCGGCTTCGCTTCACGTCACCCGTTCGATCGAGGGAGCGGTTTCAACTAAAGATCTTCTGATCTGTGCGCTCCCTTCCCACAAGTTTCGCGAGGTCATGCAAAGCGCGAAATCTTCTGTCTCTCGAGACAGCATCCTCGTCTGTGGAACCAAGGGGATCGAAGAGGAGAGTCTTCTAACCATGGGTGAAGTCCTAAGCCAGATATTTGGCCCATCCACGGAGGAGAAATTCGCTTTCTTATCGGGCCCGACCTTCGCTCTTGAAGTCGCTAGAGGTCTGCCGACCGCGGTCACTGTGGCCACTTTGTCTGACAGCGTAGGGAGAGAGGTCCAAGAAACCCTCAGCACGCACAACTTCAGAGCTTACACCTCCAGAGACATAGTGGGCGTGCAGATGGGCGGAGTGGTCAAAAACGTCATCGCCATCGCAGCGGGAATCAGCGATGGCCTCGCCCTAGGATATAATGCCCGCGCCGCATTAATTACGCGAGGACTAGCTGAGATGACTCGCTTGGCAGTCAAGATGGGAGGAAACCCACTGACGCTGTCCGGATTGCCGGGCTTGGGAGATCTGGCCCTGACCTGCACAGGGGAGCTGAGCCGCAACCGCAGGGTGGGGGTCGAGATCGCCTTGGGGAAAAACCCAGGAGAAATCTTAAGCGAGATGGAGATGGTCGCCGAGGGTTTGCGCAACGCCCGATCCGTTTATCTCCTGGCCAAACGCGTAGGTGTCGAAATGCCGATCGTGGAGCAGATGTATCTCGTTTTATACAAAGGGAAGAGACCGCTGGAGGCGGTGCGGGATCTTATGCAGCGCCCGCTCAAAGCTGAAGGCCCGTAGAATTAGCCATCCGCGTTCAGCATTCAAACCATCAGCATCAGAACAAAAGCTGAGAGCTAATAGCTGACAGCGGAGTTCTATCAAATTGACAATCGTGCACCTGTATGATTGAAATGACGAATTGGCGCGGAGGATCACGGCATGAAAAGGACTTACCAGCCGAGCAATATAAGGCGCAAGCGAACCCACGGCTTTCTAGCGAGGATGGCGACTCCCGGAGGGCAAAATGTCCTTAAGCGGAGAAGAGCAAAGGGGCGTAAGAGATTAACGGTTATCGTGCCGCCCAAGCAGGCCCGGTCCTAGAATGGGAAAGTGCCTTCTCAACCGGAGGAAAAGTTCCCCAAGAGAGCCCGCCTGAAGAGGCGGTCGGAATTTTTGAATGTATCGCGAGCGGGGAAAAAGATTTTTGCGCCGCATTTTATCATCATCGGAAAAATTAACGACCAAGGAGAAAGCAGACTCGGAATCACGGTCAGTGCCAAGGTGGGAAAGGCGGTCATCCGGAACCGGATCAAACGGCAGCTGAGAGAATTCTTTCGACGCCACCGTCGCGAAGTTCGCCTTCATCAGGACATTATTATTATCGCTCGAAGAGGGGCTGAAAAACTTTCCTCGCAAGAGCTGACCCGGGAGATCAGGGAGGCCCTGATCCATAGTCGGAGCCGTTGAGGGTAGTGGTTGCGTCTGATAAGAAAATAGTCGTCATCGCTCTTCTCTTGTATCGCCGCTTTCTATCTCCGTCCTTGCCTCGCTCCTGCCGGTTTTTCCCCAGCTGCTCCGCGTATGCTCTCGAGTCGTTGGAGCGTCACGGAGTGAGAAAGGGAATTGGACTGGGACTGCGCCGCATCCTGCGCTGCCATCCTCTTCATCCTGGTGGTTATGATCCGGTCCCTTGATTCAACCGGTAAACAAAATCGTTAACTATACCGCCCCATGGAAAAGCGCGCGTTCATAGCCGTTATCATCTCTTTAATCATTCTCCTTCTCTATCAAGAATGGGTCGCCCGCCATTATGGCGCACCCGAACCCCCTCCGCTGGAAAAGGAAGAAAACATTCCCGCACCGCTTCAGAAGGAGCCGCCCAAGTTCCAGCCCCCTCCTTCTGCCGCGACTGTGGCGGCTGCGAAAGTCAAAGAGATTCGCGTAGAAACCGACGACTACGTGGCGCTTTTCACTACCCAGGGAGCCCGGCTTAGGAGCTTCAAGCTCAAGCATTACCGGGCCTCCGTCGATCCCAAAAGCCTACCCTTCGAGATGGTTAGTTCTGCTCCAGGCGTTCCCTATCCTCTGGGAGTTCGGCTCGAGGACACGAAACCATGGGATGACGAAGGCGTAGTCTATGCCGTGCGCGGCGGCGACCTCAAGCTCGCCGGCGATTCCGTAGGAACCCTTACCTTTCAAGGCAGGACACCGACAGGAGCGCTACTGACGAAAGAATTCACTTTCCACGGTTCTGGTTATTCGATCGGATTGGAAATATCCGTCGAAAACCATGGGAGCGGACCTCTCCTACTCCTCGTCACCGCGCATCCTGAAGAACATCGTGCGGGAGGCGATGCGGCTTTCGAAGGATTTTTAGGCCTGATAGGAAAGACGCGGATAAGGGAGCACGGAGCCGATTTAGCGAAAGGAAAAGAGTTTTCCGGCTCCGTTTCTTGGGCAGGATTTGGCTATACTTATTTCCTCTTCGCTGTGCTGCCGCAAGGCGAGACCTACGAGAAAGTCGAAGTCAAACAAAGCGGTCCCGCACTAGTTATGGAAGTCACGGGCCAATCAGGCGCTAAGACAGAAAGAAATCGCTACACTCTGTTTATCGGGCCCAAGGAGCTCGACCTCTTGAAATCGATGGGTCAAGGATTAGAGCAGTCCATTGACTTCGGCTATTTCGGATTCATTTCGATTCCTCTTCTATATCTTCTCCATTTTTCTCACCGTTTTACCGCGAGCTACGGGCTGGACATTATCCTGCTCACGATCTTGATCAAGTTACTCACGGCTCCTTTAACACACAAGAGCTTCGCTTCCATGAAGCAGATGCAGAAGCTGCAGCCCCAAATGGAACGGATCAAGGAGAAATTCAAAGATGACAAGGAAAAACTGAATAAGGAAATCATGGAGCTTTACCGGCGTAACAAGGTCAATCCCCTGGGAGGTTGTCTGCCGATGCTTCTCCAATTCCCGATTTTCATCGGACTTTACAATGCGCTGCTTACACCGATTGAGCTTCGTCACGCACCTTTCATGTGGATCAAGGATCTCTCGCGACCGGATTGGGAATCTCTTCCGATCACGGTGGGAGGTTGGACCATGGGAATACCCATCCTGACGCTTCTCATGGGTGCCAGCATGTTTGTCCAGCAATGGATGACGCCCTCTGCAGGGGATCCCAACCAAAGGCGAATGATGTATTTGATGCCGATTATTTTCACGGCGATGTTCATCAACTTCCCTTCGGGATTGGTCATATACTGGCTGGTCAATAATATCCTGAGCATTTTGCAGCAGTATCTGATCAATCGGTGGGAAGGGTAGAGCGGACCTGATGGAGGAGACTGTTCTATGAATTACGTAGAAGCCGAAGGCGAAACCATCGACGAAGCGATAGAGAGTGCCCTGAAGATTTTGGGTGTGGGGCGCGAGAAGGTAACGGTCGATATCCTGACCGAGGGGACAAAAGGCATCCTGGGCTTTGGGGCGAGGAAGGCAAGGGTCCGGGCATCCTTGCGCACGGCGTTACCTACTAATGAAGAAAAGCAGCCCGTTCCAAATCGTGCCGGCCAGCCACAGAGATTCTCGCGCAAAGAAATCGCCGCAGCGGCCGAGAGGGGCAAGGAGGTTTTGACCGAGATTCTCCGGCTCATGGGCCTTCAGGGGACAATCGAGATCAAGCCAGGCGAAAGTGAAGAAGAGCCCGTTTTAGATGTCCATGGAGATAACAGCGCTCTTCTGATCGGACGCAAAGGTCAGACCTTAGAGGCGCTGCAGTATGTTGTCACGCGCATCGTCAGCGAGAGGCAGGGGAAGGAAGCCCCTCACGTTCTTCTGGACACAGAGAATTACCGCGCGCGCCGGCGAAAGAGTTTGGAAGACATGGCCTTGCGCCTGGGCGAGAAAGCCAAGAGACAAAGAAAGGCCATAACCGTGGACGCCCTCAGCGCGGCGGATCGCCGCATCGTCCACCTCACCCTCCAAGATGACCCATGGGTCAAGACCAAAAGTCTGGGAACGGGTGCCTATCGACGCCTGCTGATTGTTCCCGAAGGAGACAGAAAGAAGGAGGAGGCGAAAGGACAACTATCTGGAAAACAGGGTGCTAAAGGACAAGCGCGAAAGTCTCCCTAAACCAGAAGGCGCCTGTGAACCTTTTCCCGCGATTTCATTGTTTGCCGTTCCTCGGCAGCCACGGTGTTTTCCGTACGTTGGATGACCAAAGCATTACTGACAAAACCCAAACTTATCTTCCCGAGCTGGAAAAAACTGGAGCCAAAGTCTTTCCTGCTGGACCCAACTGGTGAACCGCCCTGCCTCCTAAATAGATTCAGGCACGCTCATCATACTTTCCCTTAGATGGCGGCTATGTGGAACCTTAGGTCGGTCGCCAACTGTTACCCCTTTGGTTGACACCTCTTCATCCCCTCCATTATAGTGAAATCGTGAGACAGCGACGGAAAACCAGACAGATTCAGCTGGGTAAGGTCAAGATTGGTGGCGATGCTCCCATCACTATCCAATCAATGACCAAGACCGACACGCGGAATGTTGACGCGACCGTTGACCAGATATGGGCGTTGGAGGCGGCCGGGTGTGACATCGTGAGGGTTGCGGTTCCAGTTCGGGAAGCGGCTGAAAAACTTGGAGAAATTAAAAATCAAACTCGAATTCCTCTTATCGCTGACATTCACTTCAACTACAAGCTCGCTCTTATAGCGCTGGATCAGGGGGTCGACGGTCTCCGCCTCAACCCGGGTAATATTGGCGAGCGCTGGTGCGTGGAAGAGGTCATCAAGATCGCCTCGGAGCGGAGAATTCCGATCCGCATCGGAGTGAACGCCGGCTCTTTGGAAAAAGATCTTCTCAAGAAGCATAACGGCCCAGCAGCCGAGGGAATGGTCGAGAGTGCCCTGCGCCACATCCGCATCTTAGAAGACTTGGGTTATCATGAAATCAAGGTCTCCCTAAAGGCTTCAGACCCCCTCATGATGATCGAAGCTTACCGTATGTTGGCGGACAAGGTCGATTATCCATTCCACCTCGGCGTCACCGAAGCCGGGACCCCTACCGTCGGCACGATCAAATCGTCGGTGGGAATCGGGACGCTTTTAGCCGAGGGCATCGGCGATACCATACGGGTCTCCCTTTCCGCGGACCCCGTGGAAGAGGTTCGAGTGGGAATGGAGATTTTAAAATCTCTTGGTCTTCGAAAGGAGGGGCTAACTTTTGTCGCCTGCCCCTCCTGTGGTCGAGCGGATATCGACCTGGTCGGTCTGGCCAAACAGGTGGAGCAGCGAATGATCCCCTTCAGCAACAAGAACATCCACGTCGCCGTCATGGGGTGTGAGGTCAACGGTCCCGGGGAGGCGCGGGCCGCGGATATCGGAGTGGCTGGGGGAAAAGGCATAGGACTCATCTTCAAAAAAGGCGAAGTGATCCGTAAGGTCCCGGAGGCGCAGATCGTCCAGGCGCTCATGGAAGAAGTCGAAAAGTTGGCGGCCGAGAAGGAGGCGGAAAGGGCGGCTTCTCCAGAAGATTAACCGTTTTGTTCCTCTATCACCTTTCCACATAAGAAAACATCGTGCGCTGGAGCGCTAGTTTCATCCCAACCCTCAAAGAGGATCCGGCTGATGCAGAGGTCGTCAGCCATAGACTCTTGGTCCGCGCTGGCATGATTCGCCAGGTGAGCCGGGGAATTTACGATTACCTTCCCTTAGCTTTAAGAGTCATCCGTAAAATCGAAACCATTGTGCGTGAGGAGATGGCTCGCGCCGGCGCGCAGGAGCTTTTGCTTCCTATTGCGTTACCTGCCGAGCTCTGGCAGGAGAGCGGCCGCTGGGAACTCTACGGGAAAGATCTCTTCCGCTTTAAGGACCGCAACGAGAGAGATTTCTGCCTCGGTCCGACCCACGAAGAAGTCATCACGGATTTGGTGCGCAGGGTCGTACGATCGTACCGCGAGCTTCCTTTGAACCTTTTCCAGATCCAGACCAAATTTCGCGACGAGATCCGACCGCGCTTCGGCTTGATGCGCGGGCGGGAATTTATCATGAAGGATGCCTACAGTTTCCATACCGATGTGGAAGACTGCCGCCGCGAGTACCAGAATATGTTTGAAACCTACAAAAGGATTTTTACCCGCTGTGGACTCAAGTTCCGCCCCGTGGAAGCGGACACGGGCGCGATTGGGGGATCTCTTTCCCACGAGTTTCAGGTACTGGCCGAATCGGGAGAGGACGCCATCGTCAGTTGTAACAGGTGCGACTATGCGGCTAACGTCCAGAAGGCCGAGGTCAGGTCGCAGAGACCCTCAGCGCGCGATCTCAAAGATCCATCTCCGCCCCTGAGAAAAATGGCGACGCCGGGGAAAAAAAGTGTCGCGGAAGTTTCTGAATTCCTTTCTCTGCCCCCCGAGCGGTTTATTAAGACTATGGTCTATAAGATTGACGGTTCGGAACTGGTCGCGGTTCTGGTGCGAGGAGATCACGAGATCAATCAGCTGAAGCTCAAATCCGCTCTAAACTGCAGCGAACTGGTCTTAGCGGATGAAGCCGAAATCGAAAAAGCCACGGGTGTCTCCCCCGGTTTCTTGGGACCCATAGCTCTCCAACTCCGAACCATCGCGGATCTGACCATTCAAGGCATGCGGGGGGCCGTCACCGGCGCCAACGAGATCGACGCCCACTTCATGGAAGTGGACCAGGAGAGAGATTTTACGCCGACCGCATTCGCCGACCTCCGTATGGCGGCGGCCGGAGACCCGTGCCCTCGTTGCGACACAGGCAGGCTTGAATCCTACCGGGGAATAGAGGTGGGACAGGTTTTCTATCTCGGAAAGAAGTACAGCGAAACTATGGGAGCCACCTATCTCGATGCCGAAGGGCGCGAACAACCCCTTGAGATGGGTTGCTATGGAATCGGTATAAGCCGTCTTCTTGCAGCCGCTATCGAGCAAAACTACGATGAGAATGGGATCATCTGGCCTGTCGCCATCGCTCCCTTACAGGTCTTGCTCCTCCCCATCAACTACAAAGAGAGGCGAACCCAGAAGGTTACGGATGACCTCTATCAAGAACTCTTAAAACGCAGCCGTGAGGTTCTCCTGGACGACCGGGACGAAAGGCCGGGAGTCAAATTCAAGGATGCAGACCTGATCGGTATTCCGATACGGGTTACCCTGGGAGCGAAGGGTCTGGAGAAAGGCTGCGTCGAGGTGCGGTGGCGACATGACGGAAGGACCGAGGAGATCCCGGTCGAAAAAGCAGCCGATAGGATTGATGCGATGATCTCAGAATCTCTCAAGATCTGAAAAATGGCGGCTAATCTTCAGCTAGTGCGGCCCTCCGTCTCTATGAAAGATCGGCTGATCCTTGCGCTGGACGTCGATGATCTCGAAAGGGCAAGGACGATAGTCAGCCTCTTAGCCGGCGAGGTCGGGATGTTCAAGGTCGGCAAGCAGCTTTTCACCCACGCTGGACCTCAAGCCGTCAAGCTGATCCACGACATGGGCGGCGAGGTTTTCTTGGATCTCAAATTCCACGATATTCCCACGACTGTGGCCAAAGCTGCTGTCGAGGCCACCCGCCTAGGCGTCAAAATGTTCAATGTCCATGCTTCCGGCAGCCTGGAGATGATGCGCCTCACCGTCAAAGAGGTCAGCCGGGTCTGCCGCCAGGAGTCTCTGAGAAAGCCAATCATGTTGGCAGTTACAGTGTTAACCAGCCTCAACGAGAGCGACTTAAAAAAAGTCGGTGTTACTGGCGAGGTGGCGGATCAGGTTGTTCGGCTGGCGCTGTTGAGCCGAGAAGCGGGAATGGATGGGGTAGTGGCCGCCTCCAATGAGGTCAGTCCGATTCGATCCGCCTGCGGACGGCGCTTCATTATCGTCACTCCGGGCATTCGACCACAAAAAACAAAACATAACGACCAGAAGAGGGTGATGTCGCCTCAGGAGGCGATCCGTGCCAGCGTGAATTACATCGTCGTCGGCCGGCCGATCATCGAAGCAAAAGACCCCTTGAGAGCGACACGAGATATTATCTCCGAAATGGAACAAAGTGCACCACGAGCTTCCTAACGTAATCCAGCAACGCCAGCGCTATCGCTGACTTTAGGTTTCAGCCTTGCCCCAGATACATGGGTCTGTTTGATGGGTCGTAGGATTAAAAGAGGTGGAGCTTCACCTTGAATCCCGATTCGCTGAAGGCTTCGACAATGTCGGGGCAGGCACCGCTTGAAGTGATAAAGAGAAAGGAATTTGCCTCTGGGGAGGTTGACCCGTCAGGGCAAAAGTGTCTTTGGATGGTCTTCAACTGGCGAGCTTGCACGATCTTATTGTTTTACCCCACCAATCAAGGCCGCATCAGCATTGTCACTTCCAGCCGCGGCAGCTCAAGTTGTAACTTCCGGCTCATGCTTCATCTCTTTTCCAAGTACGATAAAAGTGATGTACTGGACTATGGCCGGCGCCGATCGCGAAGCCTCTGCGGATCGCCTCCGTGATGTATCTTTTGGCCAAAACCACCGCCCTTTCCAGCTTCTCTCCTCTGGCTAAGTTCGCCGCGATCGCCGCCGAAAAAGTACAGCCTGTCCCATGGGTATGAGGCGTGCGGATCCGAGTCGCGCTCAACTCGCGAAATCTCTGCCCGTCATAAAAAATATCCGTTGCCGGCCCTTTCCGGTGGCCTCCTTTGATAAGGACGCTCTTCGCACCCATCCCTGCGATTCGGACCGCCGCCTCCTTGATCGCTTTGAGATCTGTCTCACGGATGCCAGCCAGCTCTTGAGCTTCCGGAAGATTCGGAGTCACAATTGCGGCGAGTGGGATCAGCACCGAGCGCAGGGCCTCGATCGCGTCCTTTTGAAGAAGAACATCGCCGGATTTGGCCACCATGACAGGATCGACAACGAGATTTCGCAGCCCATGCTCGCGAATTTTCTCTGCCACAACCTCAATAATAGCGGCGTTGGCAAGCATCCCTGTTTTGAGGGCATGAGCGCCAATGTCCTGGATAACCGCGTCGATCTGAGCGGAAACAAGGTCAGGTGGAAGCTCGAGGATTTGAGTGACCTTTCGGGTATTTTGAGCAGTGATCGCGGTGATGACAGATATCCCGTAAACCCCGTGGGCGGCAAAAGTCTTGAGATCCGCCTGAATTCCAGCGCCAGCCCCTGAGTCCGAACCCGCGACGGTCAGAGCTTTGAAGATTTTCACCATGTTAATCCTAGCAGAGTTCGAGGAGGACACTCATTACGACAAAACCACCGATGGAGACCATTCCGTTTATGAAATCAAAATCGGCTCCGCCACAACGCTTTGGCGGATCCGCCTAAGGCGGAAATCCAAAATCTAAAATGACTAGAGGCTTCCCAGCAGAACCATCGTGCCCGTAGGTTTTGGAACACCACCCGCCGGCTCCAAGGTAACGGCAAACTTATCATAGTTTTTTGCTTCGGGTAGCGTCGGCAGTCGAAAGAGAGCCAGTCCCTGCTCGTTCACGATGAAAACTCCGGCAGGAACGGGCTCTGCACCCGCAATCGCCCAAAGCTCATACTCCTTGTCTCGAGGAATCTGAGGCAGCCCAGTCACCAGGAGCAAGCCCGTTCGAGAGAGGGGATTCCAAAGCAACTGGGCTCTTGCACTCGGACTTGCTGGAAGTCCGGCCAGGTTGACGACGCGAACTTGTGGGTCGGATAGAAATTGAATCAGCTGTTCCCGCTGAGCAGCTTGAGTCTGGAGCGCCGCGATCTGAGCTTGGTGTTCGTGAAGTTCTTTGCGCGCAGTGATTAAATTCCAGCTTATAACAAGGAGAAGACCAGCAGCGGCCAGAGCGCCAGCTCCCAAACCCCACCAGGCCCACCGAAACCCGGATCTCTCGGAGACCGCAACCTTGACTTCTGGGGCGATCCGTCTCAGCAGGTCAGCTTTAAGGCTCTCTGGAGGTTCCACAGAGGCAAGCGACCGCGGCAGCTGAACCAGAGCCTCACGGGTCTCGAGCAAACGTTCTTCACACAGGGGACATCCCGAAGCGAGATGCTCCTCGAATTGGCTCAGTTCCTCGCCGTCGAGCGCCCCGAGGGCATATATTTCTGCACGCTCAAGCCATTCTTCGTGGTCCATAAGATTCTCAAGCCATCTTAGCGCCAAAAAGCTCGCGCAGACGCGTGAGCGCCGTGCGTATGCGAGTTTTTACCGTTCCCAAGGGCTCCTTCAGCCTTTCTGCGATCTCTGACTGCGTTAGCCCTTCAAAATAGGCCATTTCCAATACCTGGCGCTGGGCCTCTGGGAGTTGAGCCAGAACGCTGTTTACTGTCAGCCGCGCTTCCGATTCTTCAGCTCCGCTTTCCACCTTCCTATCGTATTCCTTCCCGCCAGGACGTTCCATTGGCACGAAGCTCTTTTCTCTTCTACGTATAGAACGAAGTTTATCGATTGCCCGGCTGCGGATAATCGTGATGACCCACGCTTCTGGGCTGCCGCGCTCCTGACTGTAACTTGCTGCCTGGTTCCAGAGCTGAAAAAAAGCTTCTTGGAGTAGATCCTCTGCGGCTACGCGGTCGCGCAGGATTCGGACGGCAAGCGTGAAAGCAAGCGACGCAAAGAGGTCGTAGAAACGTTGGAAAGCGTCTCGGTTTCCGTCTGCGATCTGGCGAATTAAGCGGATGGGATCGTCTCCAGATTCGGCGGCCATTCGGATTCCGTATCACAGAGCTCACGCTCTTGCCAATATAATACGGCTCTCGCGACCCTTTGGTTCAATCACACCTCGCTGGAAATCCAAAGCGCTCGGTGCGGACGTAGATAGGAATCGAGGGGCCCTATCCTCAATAAATTCCACAAGGGGGATGAAGATGAGAAAAATCAAGAAATATTGGCTGTTTCGATTCACAGCTTCGATCCTGGCATTGTTGACTTTTCTTCCTGTTAGCCCCGTCACATGGGCGGCCAGCCATCGGGAGGCGCCGCTAATCGCCCTCGACCCGGCAGCGGACAATACCGACACGTACGCGTTCCGGAGCTGGGTGGACCCAAGCAAGGTCGTATTCATCTTGAACGTGATTCCGGGTCAGGAACCCGGGGATGGCCCAAACTATTTCAACTTTGACGACAACGTGCTCTATCGCATCCACGTTGATAACAACCAGGACGGTGTCGCCGAAGACATCGTCTACGAGTTTCGCTTCAGGACAGAGACCCGGCCCGTCTTTGGGTCGCTGAACTTTCCTCTCCCCTACGTCGGCAACCCCAACATCCCGGTTCCTGAGCTCCAGGGGATCACTAGGCTCGACGGTTCCGGATCGGAGGGGCTGACCCGACGCCAGACGTATACGGTGACCGAGGTGCGCGGCAA
>DASYRN010000174.1:0-5518 GCA_036004365.1 Binatia bacterium | reverse complement strand
TATCGAACGAAACCCCGTCCACCGCTCTCACCGTACCCTCCGAGATATGGAAATAGGTTCTAAGATCCCGAATCTGCAGGAGACCCGCCATGGATACCGATCTTACATAGGTTAGAGGGCAATTTCCATGTGGAGATACCTTGCTACGTCAGCCGTTCTTTCCTGGTAAGAAACGCATCTCTCACAGCCGAAGAGCGCATTCGATCGCGCCGATGACCCCGTGCATTCTTGACAGCCTCCCTTCTTTCTTCTAACTTCTGCTGCCGGAGCCAAAGGTTGAGATTCTCCGCCAAAAACATCGCCGAACCGATCATCTTCTTTGCCGTCCTCCTCGTGCTGTGGGAGATTCTCGTAGAGATCATCCACGTTCCGGCCTTCATCCTCCCCCCTCCAAGAAGTCTCTATGAGGCATTCGTCAGCAAGTTTTCCATCCTGGTCAATCACGCGTGGATCACCTTTGTCGAAGCCGTCGGCGGATTTGCTCTTTCCTTTATTCTGGGAGTAACGTTCGCCGTCAGCGTCGTCTATTCCCGCCATCTGCAAAACACCCTCTACCCCCTGATCGTGATTCTCTATGCGATGCCTAAAAGCGCGCTCGCCCCGCTGATGGTGATATGGATCGGCTACGGGCTGCTTTCCAAAATGGCGATCGCCTTTCTGGTAGCCTTCTTTCCCATCGTCGTCAACACGGTGGTCGGGTTGAAAGAGGTCGAGCCCGAGCTGCTCGATCTCGCGCGCATCAGCCGCGCATCTCAATGGGACGTTTTCAAAAAAATCCGGCTTCCCAATTCCCTTCCCTACATGTTCGCCGGGATAAAAGTCGCGCTGGTCCTTTCGGTCACTGGAGCCATCGTCGCCGAGTTTGTCGCCGCCAACCAAGGCCTCGGCTATCTCATCCTGCAAGCCAACTACAGCTTGGACACCGCTTTTGCCCTGGTGATCCTGCTGATTCTCGCTCTTCTCTCGCTCGGTCTTTTCATGGCCGTCGATTTTCTTCAGAAAAAAATAGCGCCGTGGAGCTCCGAGGTCCGGCAACTTGAAGGCTCTTTCTGACAAGGAGGTGAAACATGACACAGAATCTGCGGCACGCCTTTCACCGATCTCTGATCGCACGGGTCTTGCTCATTATTTCGATAGCATTCTACACCGCCTCGGCCGGCTTGGCAGAGTCCGCTGAGAAGAGCGATAAGCCTGTATCGATCCGCTTGGACTTTATCATCGGAGGCAAGCACGCTCCCTGGTTTGTCGCCTCCGAAAAAGGTTTTTACTCCAAGCGCGGACTTTCGGTTAATATCCAGCCGGGCACGGGCTCAGCCGACACGGTCCGGGCCGTCGGCGCGGGCATCGCCGATGTCGGCTTCGCGGATATCACGACCGCCATTGTGGCGCGCTCGCGCGGAACACCGGTTCTGGTGGTCGCCCAATTGGGCTATATGCCGACGACCATTCTCTGGCGTGAGGATACGAACATCAAAAATCTCAAAGATCTGGAGGGAAAATCATGGGCCATCAGTCCGGGGCAGGCGCAGTGGTATCTGATGCCGGCCTTCTGCAAGGTCAACAACATCGACTGCAAGTCTCTCAAGGTCCATGAAACCGCCGCCGCCCTCCAACCCGCAATGCTGGTCACCAAGAAAGTCGATTTCATCGTGATGTATCGCGCCTCCAACGACGAAATCACCGAAGCGGCCGCAGTAAAGCAAGGCGTGAAGCTGAAGCGGCTCTATATGAGAGAAAACGGCCTCGACATGTATGGAAGCGCCCTGATCGTAAGGGACGAAGATATCAAGCGCAGGCCCGATGTGATCCGGGCCTACGTGGAAGGAACCATGGAGGGATTACGATACAGCCGCGATCATCAGGACGAAGCGCTCCAAATCTTGCTCAGGCAAAAGCCCGAGCTTGACAAAGAGCTCTCCCGGATACAGCTCAAGAATGCCGTCGAGGAAGTCTTCATCCCGCGCGAGTCGCTGGATTTCGGCTTTGGCTATATGAAGCCTGAGATTATGGAGAAAACCGTTCGTATCACCAACGAGTTCTTCGAGAGCGCCAGGAAGGTCTCTTTGGAGGAAGTGTACACCAACCAGTTTATCAAGAAGTAAACCGCTCGACTCGAGACTTCGCAGTGCCTGCGCTCATCACCGTCCGCGACGTTGAGAAGCTCTTTAGAAGCGGCTCAAGATCGGTTTACGCGCTCGACCGCGTCTCATTCGACATTGACGAAGGGAGTTTTGTCTCGCTCGTCGGCCCCAGCGGCTGCGGGAAGAGCACGCTTCTTAAGATCATCGCCGGCTTGCTCTCTAGCAGCGCCGGCGGCGTCTCTGTGAACGGCAAACAGGTCAAAGATCCTCTGGAGAATGTCGGCATGGTCTTTCAGTCGCCCGTGCTGCTCAAATGGAAGACGGTGCTGGGCAATATTATGCTTCCGGTGGAATTCGGCAAGCTCGAGAAAGAGCCCCATCTGGAGCGGGCGCGTTCGCTGGTCAAGATCGTCGGGCTGGCGGGCTTCGAGGATATGTACCCCTACGAGCTGTCGGGCGGGATGCAGCAGAGGGTTTCGCTCTGCCGAGCGCTGGTGACGGATCCGCAGATTCTTCTAATGGACGAGCCTTTCGGCGCGCTCGACGCGATGACTCGCGACGAGCTCGACCTCGAGCTGATACGGATCTGGGAGGAGCGGAAAAAAACCGTCTTGTTTGTCACCCACAATATTCAAGAAGCAGTATTTCTCTCCGACCACGTGATCGTCATGTCGGCGCGGCCCGGAAGGCTCATCGAGAAGATGAGAATCGACCTTCGGAGGCCGAGAACTCTCGAAGTCATGAGTGCGGCCCCGTTCGGGGACTATACGCTCAAGATCAGAGCCATGCTGGCCTCGGCCGGCGGAAATCCCGCCGCCGCCATCGGCTCAACAACCTAGTGCCTGTCTGATGCGTCTAGGTCATGTGGCCACTTATCGTGAGGCTTTCTGCATCTCTTTGAGAGTGCCCTCTAGCCTCTTAAGCTCCTCGCCGAATTCGGCCCAACTGCCCTGGCGCAGGAACTCCTGAGAGCGCATATAGTGCTCCAGGGCGCGGCTTGCCAAGCCCTTCTCTGCTCCCGCGACCCCCGGGGACGCACTTACCTGCCCCGCTTGAGCTGTCACCGACGCCACTCGACCGCTGAAAATACGCTGGAGAGATTGCTCCAGGGTCTCCTCCATGGCGATCTGATTGCCAAAGGCCACGATGACTCTCTTGAGTTCGGGAAGCGACCCTTTTTCCGCTGCCAGATAAAGTGGCTGAACGTAGAGCAGAGACTTTTCGATCGGGATCGCCAGCAGACTTCCCCGGATCACTTGCGAGCCGCGCTGGCTCCAGAGGCTCAGCTGCTGTGAGATAAAAGCGTCCTGATCGATCCGGGCATCGATCTGTTTGGGCCCATAGACCAATTTCGCCTTTGGGAAGTCGAGGGCGATGAGCTTGCCATAGTGGGACGGATCGCTCCGCGCCGCCAGCCACGCCCGCATGTTGTCTTTCTTGTTCGGCGTAAACGGCAAGAGAAGAACGAACTCCTCTTTTTTCTCGCCGGGCAGGCGCATAATCGTATAGTAGGGATCGATCTCGCGCTCTTTCCCATCCACAGTCCCGCGGGGGATGCTGAGAACATCTTCCTTGTTATAGAAGACCTGAGGATCCTGCATGTGATAGGTGGTGTACATATGCGCCTGAATCGTGAAGAGATCCTGGGGATAACGGATATGAGCCTTTAGATCTTCCGGCATCGCTTCCAAAGGCTTAAGGAGGCCCGGGAAGACCTTGGCATAAGCCAGGATGATCGGATCGTTGGGGCTGCTAAGGTAAAAGTTCACCGTTCCGTCGTACGCGTCCACAACCGCCTTAACTGAATTGCGAATGTAGTTCCCCAATTTCCCGATCGGCTCCGAGTATGGGTAGCGGTTCGAGGTCGTATAGCCGTCGATGATCCAAAAGAGACGACCCCCTTGGGCAATGACGAGATAAGCATCCCGGTCAAAGGTGATGAAAGGAGCGATTTTCCCGACCCGCTCGTGGATCTGGCGGTGGTAAAGGATGCGGCTTTCCCTGGTAATATCGTTGGAGAGAGCGATCCTCAGAGTTGCATAGCGCGCTGAAAAGAGTAACTTCCGCCATAGAGAGCTAACGGGGACTCCCCCGCTTCCTGTGTAGGTCGTATAGATGTTCTGATCTCCTGCGGGATAGTCGAGCTCTTGGGCCTTTGTTTTGACAAAGACATAATCGTTAGCCACCTCACCGTAGTAGATTTCCGGCCGGGAAATCTTAAGCGGCCCAACTGAGACCGGCGGGATGTCTTTGATGAAAAACTCCGGCAACCCCTCCGGGGTGACTTGATTGACAGGCCCAAAAACCACGCCATAACCGTGTGTGTAAGTGAGATGCTCGTTGATCCAGATGCGGCTGGGTAGATGCTGATGGGAAATCTCCCGCGCTGAAAGCATAATCTGCCGGTAGGTACCGTTGATCAGGTAGCGGTCATTATCCACATCAACGAACTTATAATAGGTACGGATCTCCTGGAGCTGAGCGTAAGTGGCTAGGAGAGGACGATGCTCCCATAGCCTAATGTTCTTAAGGGTTGGGTCGTTGCGCTTGAGATCGGCAGCGGTGAGCCGCTCCTCTGCTGGAAAGTCTTCGCTCTCAATTTGATCCAAACCATAGGCGCGCCGTGTGAACTCGATGTTGCGTTCGATGAACGGACGCTCTGCGACGGCCTCGTTAGGCACCACTCGAAAGCGCTGGAGGAAGGAGGGATAGAGATTCAACCCTACCAGATGAACCAAGATCAAGCCCCCCAAACCAACGAAAAGGTACTTAAACCCTGGGCGATAGATTTGCAGGAGAGCCAGACCAGCAGCGATAACAGCTAGGACAGCCAGAATCCTAAGAGCTGGGAGGTTGGCATAGACATCTGCATAGGTTGCGCCGAAGGCAGCGCCCCTGGATGAGTAAAGAAGCTCAAATGTGTCCAGGAAGTAGCCTGCGGACTTTATCACAAGAAAAAAGGCAACCAAAGGAAGCAGATGTGTCCTGGCCCGCTGGGTGAGGAACAGCCCTCGCTGTGTGTACTGGACCCCGCGATAAAGGAAATAGGTGAAGGCGGTTGCCAAGAAGATGAGCCCCAAAGTAAAGGTAAGCCAGTGATAGAGGGCCGTCAGGGCTGGGAGCTGAAAAACATAGAAACCGATGTCGCGGCCGAAGAGGGGATCCTCAAGCCCAAAAGGGACCGAGTTGAAAAAAAGGAGGAGAGATTGCCAATGGCTTGCTGCCTGCGGTGCGGCAAAGAACCCCATGAGAATAACAGCAGGAAGAAGCAGGCGCTGGAGAAGCGGATCAACCAGCTCAGGGCTAGGTAGCTCGATGGCGTTCTCTTGTTCCAAAAAACGAATGTTCCTAGGCGCGTGGGCCGCCAGCTTAATGTTGAAATAGAGCAGCAGGGAAAAGAGCCCGCCAAAAACCAATGCCAGCAGAAGTTTAAAGGT
>DASYRN010000173.1:0-16213 GCA_036004365.1 Binatia bacterium | reverse complement strand
CAAGAGCTGCCGCGTGTTTTGCGGGAGTTGCACGCAACCCTGAAACCGGATGGTGTGTTACTAAGCTCCAATCCGCACGGTCATAACGAGGAAGGCTGGCTTTCCGGGCGATATGGCGCCTATTATGACCTTGAAACTTGGTGTCGCTATCTGTCGGCCGCCGGGTTTGTTGAGCTTACTCATTATTACCGTCCTGCCGGCCTGCCACGTGAAAGGCAGCCATGGCTGGCCAGCGTCTGGCGCCGGTTGGCTTCCTGAAAAATCGCTCCATGGGGGTTTGGAGTTAAGCGGATATCATCTGAGTTTAGGAAGCCACGATGCCCGACGATGAGATATGTATTATGTTCCCCGAAATTTTCCTGAGGAGGGGAACGTGGCGATCGTGACTGCAAAGTACATTCCGGGGTGGTTCGACGCTGTAGTGTCGATGCTCGCCGATGCGTTCGTGACCAACCCTCTGCATGTATCCGCCTTCGGGCCACAGCGAATCGACCAGAATCGATTGTTCTTTCGCATCGGTCTGCAACATATGTTCACGGGCCACGCCTTTGTCGCGCTCGTGGATGGCAAGGTTCAGGGATACGTCCACTTTTTTGCGTTGCCAAATTGCCTTCCGCCGCCGGACCAAATTCACGCTGTGGGAGGAACTCTGTTGAAACCTCTTGGTGATGCCGTGCCCCGGGTCGTGGAGTGGCTCTGCGCATGGTGTCGACTGGATCCGAAGGAGTCCCACGCCCATTTGGGACCGATCGGTGTTTCTCCCGAGGCTCAAGGGCAAGGAGTCGGGACTGCGTTGATGAACCGTTACATCGAATATCTCAAACAGGAGCGAACCGCCGGCTATCTGGAAACAGACAGACCGGAGAACGTGGAGTTCTACAAAAAGTTTGGCTTCGTCGTTCAGCGCGAGCAGGAACTCATCGGAACGCCGACCTGGTACATGTGGCGTCCGAGGGACGAGCAAGCAAAGTCATAAAAGGGATGAAATGCGAAATCGGAGAGCGGAAGCGCAGAAAGAACGCAGAGCGGTTCAGGCCGTAGAAGCGCGCCGGGTTCGTACCTGAGGGCCGGGCATTGAAAGCACGCGCTTGTCCGCAACAAGCTTGCCGCAACGATCTGAAACGAACGTTCAACAATTACTTTGGAGGGTAAGCTAGAGTATGACCGTGACGAGGTACAACGCGGGCATCCAGCGAGCGAAGGGGCTGTTGGAACTAGCCGCTTCACTATACGACAGCTCGCTTTCTTTCCAAACCACGAGGGCCGCAGAGGGTGTTCTCCAAACCGATTCGCGCCTTGGCCGGACGCTCAGGGTCGCGCTCATCGCCAAAACAAAACAGTCAAAGAATGGCGTGTCGGTATCTTTCGCGACCGGAAGCTTTCGCGAGGTGGTCGCGGTCGCGGAGGGCAAGTTCTCCCTTGCCTGGGTGAACCCTTCGGCGATGTTGACGATGGCTTACCGGGGGAAAGGTCCCTTCGGTAAGCGCCTCCCATTGCGAACGATCGCTGTGTTTCCCTCTTACGATGTCATAGGTCTTGCCGTCCACAAATCGACCGGGATCACCTCTCTTTCCCAGATCAAGAAGGAGCGCGTTCCACTGAGTCTTTCCACCGCGCGGGAGAGCCAAAATGCTCTGAGCGGAAATGCGACGATGTTTACGGTGACGGCACTCATGCGGGCGGCTGGATTTACGCTGGCGGATATTCGCAAGTGGGGCGGAAAAATCTATTCGGTAGACAGGCCCAGCGATCCCGCTCGGCGGGCGAGCATCGAGAACGGCACAGTCAATGCGATTTTTGATGAGGGGATCAAGAGCTGGGGGCAGACGGCGGTCGATCGCGGTTTTCGCTTCCTACCTATGGAAGGAACAGTTCTCAAGCCTCTGGCTGCCATGGGGTATCGTCCGACCGTCATGCCCCAATCCCTATTTCAGGGGATGTCCGAAGACGTTCGCACCGTCGATTTCAGCGGTTGGCCCATGGTCGTGCGCGCCGATATGCCGGACGATGTGGCGTACGCGCTTTGCGAAGCGATTGAAAGGCGTAAAGAATTCATGCCTACGGATAATTATCAGCCGCTCAGTATCGCTCAGCTGTGTGCCAATGACGAAGAGGCACCTTACGATGTGCCGCTTCACCCAGGCGCAGAGCGCTTTTACCGCGAAAGAGGCTATCTCAAATAGAAACCTGAGTGGCTGTCGTGCAGTTATCGCGCTCGCGTCGTGTTTGCGCTATGTTGATTCAACGAGAAATAGCGACGGAGGCTTTATATGGTTTCAGAAGAAATTGAAGAGTACGCGGAGCGTCATACGCGTGCGCTCTCCGATCTTCATGCGCGTCTTTGGAAGGAGACGCACGAAAAAACCGTCTCTCCCGGCATGATGGTCGGTCCGCTCGAAGGGGCGTTGCTGAGATTGCTGGTACGACTGACGGCGGCTAAACGGGTTCTGGAGATCGGCATGTTCACCGGCTACAGCGCGCTTGCGATGGCAGAGGCGCTGCCGGATGACGGTCAACTGCTTACCTGCGACGTTAACCCTGAGACCACTGAAATCGCGCGGCGTTATTTTGCGTCAAGTCCTCACGGGCATAAGATCGAGATCAAACTCGGGCCGGCAAAGGAAACGCTGCAATCCTTGAAGGGACCCTTTGATCTCTGTTTTATCGATGCGGATAAACAAGGCTACAGCGCGTATTACGACGCCTGCATCGACCTTGTTCGGCGCGGGGGCCTCATTGTTCTGGATAACGTGCTGCAGAGCGGGAGAGTGCTGCATCCGACAGATCAGGCGTCTCGCGTGATTGCCGCCCTGAATGACCGGATTCAAAGAGATGAGAGAGTCGAAAACATCTTGCTTCCCATCCGCGACGGAATCATGTTGGCCTATCGGCGGTGATCTTTTCCAATCGTCTTCTAAACGAAAATGACTTAGCGACCACCGATCTAAGGTTGCGATCCTAACGTTGCGAGAGCTTTTTTACAGAAACGCTCATCGATATATTTTTCCGCTTTGGGTACCGGTGGCTTCATCAAGCCCGCGGTCTCACGCAGTTGTAGAACCGTGCGTATCCCTTCGACATCGATCCGGCTACGCGGCGTGAAGCCGAATCTGGGACTGACGCTCTCTTCGTACATCTCCTCCGCCCTGGCCTTGGAATTCTTGTTTTCAGGCAATAGGAGCTTTAAGACCTCTTCTTTATTCTTGTTATCCATGACCCAATCGGTGGCGCGCACCATCGCTCGGATGAAGCGTACGAGCAGCTCCTCATTCGCTTTGGCCCATTCTCGCCGTGTCGCGGTGAGTCCTCGTGCGTAATGTTTGACGTAATCCTCGGAGCGGGCCAGGACCTTAAAGCCTCGCTTTTGAATCTCGTCGTCGGGCATATTCATCATGGCTCCCGACGCCTCGCCCCGACTCATCGCCTCGGCCCTTTTTCCCGTGTTGCCGAAAGCTTTGAACGTGTAGTCGCGGTTAAACTCGAGGCCATGCTTCTTGAGAATATGGATCCCGACGATCGCGTATCCGGTGGTCGGGGCATCGACGGCGAAGACCTTGCCTTTGAGATCGCTGAAATCGTTGATGCCGGAGGCCACGACCAGCTTCTGGTTTACTCCCTGGCTGCCCCCGAGAACTATGACAAAGTCGTTGGGCTGCGGGTCTGCGCCTTGTCCTTCGGCCCAAGCGATGACGTTGTCCGCATTGTTGAGGATAAGATCGTACTTGCCGCTAATCAGATTGCGTAACAGGGTCGGGGAGTCTGTGACTTGATTGATCTCGACCCGAACATTTTCGGCCTTGAGAAGGCCTCGTTGCTCCGCCGCGATGATCACCGCGTCCTTGTTAAACGTGCCTATTTGAATGAGATCCTCGGCCATAACTGTCGTAGGAAGCAGCAGGAGAGCCAACGCCCATGCCTCCTTTAGCTTCATAGGGACCTTCCTCCCGGCGCAATCTCCCACTTGCACGGGGCCGTTGTCAATCACCCTATACCGTACGTTGGGATTTGATTCTATAAACAGAAAGATCCCAGAACCCGCGCTATTGCGATTAAAGTCACTGGAAAGGAAGCTTCTTCGGAGGTTCCTTCACAATTGATGTAGATGTTAGCTCTGGCTACGCCTCTTGCAGGTTTTGTCTGAGTTTCAAGAAGTGATCTTGCTGACTTGTTGGAATCCCACTAAGATCTGTCCCGGCGTCACACACAGTTCATGAAGGCAAATCGTCTTTCGGGAGGAGTGGATCATGAAGATCAAGACTGTTGCGCTGCTGCATCCAGGTAATATGGGCACTACCCTTGGCGCGGCTGCTGCTACGAGCGGTGCCCGCGTCGTCTGGGCCTCACATCAACGTAGCAAGGCGACACAACAGCGGGCTAAGCAGGCCGGCCTGTTTGACGTGGAGAATCTAACCAACGCGGTCCGGGCGAGTGATGTCATTCTTTCTGTCTGCCCGCCGCACGCGGCCTTAGATGTCGCCCGGAGCGTGGCAGAGCACAAATTCAGCGGGATCTATGTGGACGCCAATGCGATTTCACGAGCGACGGCCGAGCAAATCGGCGAAACAGTGACGAATGCCGGGGCGAGTTTCGTAGATGGCGGCATTATTGGGCCGCCCGCAAAACGAGCGGGAACGACGCGGCTTTATCTCTCGGGAGGCCGCGCGCACGAAGTGGTAGAGCTATTTTCCGCGAGCCTGCTCGATACCAGGGCCATTGGCGCGGAGCCAGGTGCCGCTTCTGCGCTCAAGATGGCCTATGCCGCTTGGACCAAATGCAGCGACGCATTAATTCTGGCAACCTGCGCACTCGCGGCGATTGAAGGCGTCGACAAAGCTCTGCTTGAAGAATGGAGCCTCTCCCAACCTGATCTTGAGCGCCGGAGCAGCCGGGCCGCCGCGCTTGCCGCGCCCAAGGCGTGGCGATATGTGGGTGAGATGAGAGAGATCGCCGCAACCTTCGAGGCCGCCGGACTACCGGCGGGATTTCACAATGCCGCGGCGGATCTCTATGAGCGACTCGCGCCCTTCAAAGACCGTGTGGACCCGCTTCCGACTATCACCGCCGTTGTCGATGCGCTGCGTGCGTCGGCCGAAAAACTCCGCTAAGCGTTCTCAGCAAGAAGCTATCCGTGGTCGGTTTATGCGTTTGACAGCCTATCTTGACAAGGTTGAATAAAAGGATATTTATTTCGTCAGACTCACTATAATCACACTGTGGAAAGGGGTGAAAGAAGATGAACCTAAAGAAGAAAATCGCGGTAGTTCTCTTAGCCCTGACATTGGCTCCCGCCTATGTGGTGGCTCAGGAGAAGGCGGAGGAGAAGGAGATGAAAGCGACCGTGGTTACCAAAGGCGAAAAGGAGATCAAGGTTAAGAGCAAAGACGAGGAAAAGACTCTCCGGGTTGGTACCAAGACGAAGGGAATGGAGAACGCCAAGGAAGGCGCCAAAGTCACCATCAAGTACTCAGAGAAAGATGGGGAACTAAGGGCGACCGAAATCACGCCGCGCTAATCAAATTTAGAATTTGGAGGCGAAAAAAAGCGGGGTTTTAAAGACCCCGCTTTTTTTATTCTTAGCGTCGTTCGAGCGCGCGAAGTCTGCGGGCGTGGAGATCGTGATGGACATCAAGGACGACGACTATGGCGGCCGGGGCTTTTCGCGATCCCACGGGCCACGGCCATCTCTCGAATTTCGGCACCTACGATCCGTGGGAACGCCTGAGTCTTGAAAGATTTGCGTCAGTCGAACCGAAGGCGAAATGAGAAGCGTTGACACTGTGAAGTTGGCTATGCTAGTCGAAGCTGGACAGCTTCGCTCCCTCTATATAACGCCGCTTGGGTGCGTGGGAAGGTCTCCCTGCTCGACAAGTAAAGGAGCGTAATCTAATGCAGGATCGAGATTTGCAGAAATGGCTCATGGCGTTCGTGGTTGTTATCCTCGCTGCACTTCCTTGTCTGTCTGCTCAGGCATTGGCTGCCGACAAAGTCCAGCTTGCCTTGCCTGGCAATTCCATGGGTTACCTGCCACTTCACGTGGCGATTCACAGGGGTTTCTTCAAAGATGAAGGGATCGATATCGAAGTGCCTCGACTGGTGCCCAACATGGCCCACAACGCGTTGATGTCGGGAGACGTTCAGTACCATGGCCTCGCCGACTCCGGGCTCCGGCTCGCGGCGCGAGGAGCGCCCATCAAGGCGATTTTTTATGCCGCCGCCCGTCCCATGTACTATTTGGTGACGCAAAAGGAGATCCGTTCGATCGCGGAGCTGAAGGGCAAGAAGATCGGTGTCAGCCAATTCGGTGGCACCTCCGATCTCTCCGCCCGTCTAGTCCTGAAAAGTGGCGGAGTTGAACCCGAGCGGGACGCCCTGATCATTCAAATAGGCAGCGAGGGCACCCGCATAGCCGCTCTCAGAGCGAGGTCTGTAGAAGCGATCATCGTCCCCGTACCCGCCGTCGTGCTGCTGAAGCAGCAAGGCTTCAATGAATTGTCCTTTGTCGGAGACGTCGTTGAGTTTGCGAGCAACGGCTACAGCACCACGGAGGAGCGTATTAAGGAGCATCCGCAAGAGGTCAAGAAAGTCGTCCGGGCGATGTATCGCGGCCTGCGTTTTTCCAAAGAAAATCCCGAGGAGACTATCAAGGTGATCGAGCGCCAGTGGAAAGTGGATCCGAACGTAGCTAAGGAATCTTACGAGGCGATTGTCAAGGCCCTCAACGACGACGGGATCATCGGCGAGAAGCAGCTAAAAGTACACTTCGACATCATCCGGAAGACGGAAAAAAATATCGGCGAGATCTCGGTCGAGAAAGTAGTGGACTTTCGCTTGCTGAGAGAGGTTCTCCGGGAGACGCGCGGAAGGTAGCGCGCAACGTGCGTTTGGTTTCAATTCTTAAACAAAGGAAGAAATTTCAAAGCTGGGGTATCCAAGGGAGGATATCGTCATGATACGAACCTGGTCTCTCACAACAGCTCTTCTCTTAGCCTTCGTCTACACCAACACGCATGCCGCTACATCCTTTTACGAAGGCAAAACGATGCGCATCATCGTGGGAGCTGCTCCGGGCGGTGGTTTTGATACTTATTCCAGGACCCTCGCACGTCACATGGGCAAGTACATCCCCGGCAATCCCACTATTATTGTCGACAACATGCCTGGGGCTGGCTTTGTTATCTCTGTTAGCCATCTTTATAGCGTGGCGAAGCCCGACGGTCTTACAATTGGCAACTGGATTGGCACGCTTGTCCTCGCGCAGGCCGTGGGTCGGAAAGGGCTCGAGTTTGACGTAAGAAAGTTCGAATATATCGGCTCTCCCGTCAAGAATCATGATACTTGCGTTTTGACGAAGGCCAGTGGCATCACGAGCATTGACAAGTGGCGGGCCTCCAAGACGCCGGTTAAATTAGGATCGACTCCGCCCGGCGCGACGACCTACGAAAACGCTGTCGTTTTGAAAGAGGCCCTTGGCCTGCCGATCCAGGTCGTTGCAGGCTATAAAGGCACATCTGAGATTCGCGTCGCCGCGGAGGCTGGGGAAGTCGCCGGTTTATGCGGCCTATCATGGGCATCGGCAAAATCGACCTGGCGAAAAGGGTTAGAGTCGGGCGAAGCCATGATTGTGCTGCAAAATGCCCCGACCGCCCACGCCGAGCTTCCCAATGTGCCTCTGGCCATTCATCAAGCCAAAACCGAGGAAGGAAAAAAGCTCATTCAGGTCGGAATTCACGACACGAGTACCATAACCTATCTTTACTCTCTGCCCCCAGGAACTCCCAAAGACCGTGTACAGGTGCTGCGTAAAGCTTTTGTGGATACTATGAAAGATCCAGAGTTCCTGGCGGAAGCTAAAAAGGCGAATCTGGATCTCGATCTAGTAACCGGGGAAGAGCTGGAAAAAACGATCGCCAATTTCTTTAAGTTAGAGCCTTCGGTTTTCAACAAACTGAGAGAGATCCTTAAATAACATGTTTAACTGGGCTCTTCTCTGCGGCATCCGGATCCGGTAAGGAGTGTCGTTTTTCTTTAAGGGTCCGGAGATTTAGAAGGAAGCTTGGGAAACAATACATGAGCAGCTCAAGCTTCACTATCCCCGTCGAGAATCGCTACTTCGAAGATTATGTCGTCGGGTCGGTGCACGAATTCGGCCCTATCGCGGTCGAGTATGACGAAGTCGTCAATTTCGGCAAACGTTTCGTTCCGCTGATGTATCACACGGATCCGGAACTTGCGAAGGAGAGCCTCTACGGCGGTTTGATTGCAAGCGGCTGGCACACCGCGGCTCTGATGATGCGGCTCTACACCGACAATTATCTTTCTAAGGTCGCTAACCTGGGCTCTCCCGGCGTGGATGAGCTGCGTTGGGAAAAACCGGTGTATCCCAGCGATGAGCTTTCCGTCCGCGTGACGATCTTAGAAACCAGGCTTTCGCAGTCCAAGCCGGATCGCGGCATCGTCCGCTCGTTCGTCGAAGTCTTGAATCAGCACCGCGATGTGGCGATGAGCTTGAAGATGGTGAATTTCGTGCGCTGCCGACACGTTTTGGAAAAGAATGGATAAGGAGTTGTGCGCTCACTGTGGCTTCATCTGAACTAGTTATTGACGTTCACCACCACTACATGCCGGGGGCATTGTTCGATCGACTTGCAACGCAGGCGGGAGGGCGACGAATTGTCACCAGCGAGATCAGTCTGACCTTGAACCCCGCTCGTCGAGATCTCGAGCAGCATCTGAAGGTCATGGACGAGGCGGGGGTGAACATGGCGGTGCTTACGGACCAGGTACAGGTCATGGGCGTAGAGGTCGCTCGAATGCTCAACGATGGCATTGCTCTGGTAGAGCGGAAGCACCCAAACCGCTTCCTAGGAGCCATTCATTTGCCGGTGCATGAGCCTCAAGCCGCGCAGCGCGAGCTGGCGCGTGGGATCGATGAGTTGGGACTTCGCGCGGTGGCATTGCTTGCGTGCCATCTCGATGTGCAGCTCGACGACCCGGTCATGAATCCGCTCTACGAGCGAATCCAGCGGCATGGCCTGCCCATCGTCCTCCATCCGCAATCGAAGCCCATCGGCTCGGACACGGTCTACAATCTAGATCGCTGCGTCTTTCGTCCGTTCGAGACGACACAGGCGATCGTGCGGGTGATGTGCAGCGTGTTGCCTCGCTTCCCGGCGCTGAGCTTCGTCATGCCCCACCTTGGCGGCGGAGTCTCTTCGCTCAAAGGGCGGATGATGGCCTTCTTCGAGCCCGATGACTCGAATGTCCCACCCGAGTTGAAGGGATATCTCAAGACGCAGTCGGAGCAGAAGCGCCTAGGCCTGGCGGAGCGATTCGAAAAACTGTTTCGCGCGCTCTACTTTGACACCGCCGGAACGGGCGCTTGGTTGCCCGCGCTGGAGGCGGCTTTCAACGTTACCTCGGGGAATCGGATCATGTTCGGGACCGATTATCCGCTTGAGTGCAAAACCGCCGCTAATGTGATCGAGGCGCTGGATGTCGTCCGTGAGGCGGCCCGCTCGCCGGAGGAACGGACCGCGATATTGGGGCAAACAGCGGCTGCGCTCTTTAAACTGCCGTGATTGGCTTTCTCGCGAGCGGGTTGGCGAGCACGAGCCATGGGCACGAACAACGATACTAAATCACGTTGTCCCGCCGAAGAGATGCGATGGCGTTACCGTCATAGCCCAGCTCTTTCAGGATAGACTCCGTGTCCTGTCCTAGGTCTGGGATGCGGTCGTAGCGAGGCGGGCTGTCGGAAAGACGCAGTGGGCTGCCGATCATCGGAACGCGCCCCACGGGGGATTCGACTTCGCGGATCAATTTGCGCGCGATCGCCTGCGGATGAGCCAGCACTTCGGCGATGCCTCTAACTTCTCCGTACGCCAGCTGGGCTTTTTTGAGTCTGGCTAGCCATTCCTTATCGTCGTGCGCGAGAAAAATCTTTTCGATCTCCTCCTCGAGCACGGCGCGGTTTTTCCTCCTCACTTCGACTGTCGCGAAGCGTGGGTCGTGCAGAAGATCCGGCCGCTCGATCACTTCGCGGCAGAAAACTTCCCAATCTTTCGCGGTGGCCACGGCGACGTTCACATATCTGCGGTTTCGCGCGAGGTAAGGTCCGTAGGGCGTCACGTAGTTGTGCCGCATGCCCATTCTCGGCGGCTCCTCGCCCTGATGCCAGTAGTGGTGGGGATAGTAACCAAGCCACGAGACGATCGATTCAAACATAGAGATGTCGATGAACTGTCCGCGGCCGCTCTTTTCTCGCTGGTACAAGGCGAGAACGATTCCCAAAGTCGCGTACATACCCGCGGCAATGTCCACAATTGCGATGCCCGCTCTCGCCGGTTTATCGGGATAGCCGGTGGTGGCGATGATGCCGCCTTCTCCCTGTATGAGAAGGTCGTAAGCCTTAACATCACGATTGGGTCCGTCTTGCCCGTACCCCGAGAGCGAGCAGTAAACGAGGCGGGGATTCAGCGACGTGAGCGTCTCGTAGCCCAATGACGACCTCTGAGCGACCCCGGGCGCGTAGTTCTCGAAAAAGACATCCGCGTTACGGATCAGCTGGTGAAGAATCTCCCGGCCTTTTTCTTTCTTCACATCCACGGTGAGGCTTCGCTTGTTTCGGTTGAGCCACACGTAGCCCGAGGATAAGCCGCGCACAGCTGTGTCCCAGTGCCTGATGAGATCACCGGTGCCGGGACGTTCGACTTTGATGATCTCGGCACCCATGTCTCCGAGGATAGAGGTGCAGAAGGGGCCCGAGAGCACCTGCTCGAAGGCGACGACTCGAACGCCGTTGAGGGCGGCTCCTGTCGAAGATTTCTGTTCCTTTGCCACTTTAAGCTCGCGTCACTAGCTAACGGTTTGGACGTCTTGAACGGGTTAAATAGTTCAAATCGTTCCAGTCGTTCAAGTCGAGATTACTTGGATTCACTCTTGACCTCTGGGAAAAGATCGCGCTTCGGCGCGTGAGCGCGCTTCCAGACCATGACACCGCGCGTGTAATCGATGACGACGGTTCCGTCCTGCTTGATGCCGCGGGTGCGCACTTTAATGATTCCCCACTGCGGTTTGGATTTCGACTCGCGTTTTTCTAAGACTTCGGATTCAGAGTAGATCGTTTCGCCGACAAAAAGCGGATTGGGTAGTTTGATTTCGTCCCAGCCGAGAGCGAATCCATTCTCGCTCACATCGGCGACACCCATTCCCGCCACGATCGCCAAGGTCAAGGCGCTGTTGACCAGGCATTTTCCAAACTCCGTGCGCTTTCCATATTCGTTGTTGAAGTGGATCTGATTCGTGTTGTTCGTCAACAAGGTGAACCAGATGTTGTCGGCCTCCGTGATCGTGCGCCCCAAGCGGCAACGATAGATGTCTCCGACCTCGAAGTCCTCGAAGTAACGGCCTTCCCAGCCGGACTTGATCGCCATAGTTTCCTCCTGATTCTGCGATTGAACTACCGTCTACATGTCTCGATCTATCCTGCGCACGCGGCTCCGGGCTGTCTTATTGGTTTCGCCTTCTAGAATGTTTTCCACGGATCAGGGTATACTACGCCGTTCATATAGGAGGTAACCATGGATTTCAACCTGACTCAGGAGCAACTCCAGATCCGGGAAGAGATCCGCAAGGTGTGCAGCGAGTTTCCGGATTCTTACTGGCGTCAGGTGGATAGGGAGGGCTCGTATCCGGAAGCTTTTGTCCGCAAGCTCACCGAGTTGGGATGGCTCGCAGCCCCGATCCCGGAAGAGTACGGCGGCAGCGGCCTGGGCATCACCGAGTCGAGCATTATTCTCGAAGAGATCAATCGCTCCGGCGGAAGTGCCACAGCCTGCCACGCGCAGATGTACACTATGGGGACGCTGCTCAGGCACGGGAGCCATGAGCAAAAGCGGCGCTACCTTCCCAAGATCGCCAGCGGCGAGCTGCGCCTTCAGGCCTTCGCCGTCACCGAGCCCAATGCCGGCTCGGAAACCACTCGCATCCAAACGACGGCCGCCCGCAAAGGAGACCACTATATTATTCACGGGCAGAAAATCTTTATCTCGCGCGTTCTGGAATCGGACCTCATGCTGCTGCTCGCCCGCACGACGCCGTATGATCAATTGGAAGATAAAACCAGAGGACTCTCGGTCTTCATCGTCGAGCTCCACGATGCCAGAGGGAAAATCGATGTCAAACCTCTCGATATCATGATCAACCACCACACGAATGCTGTCTTTTTTGACGGCCTAGAAGTTCCGGCTGAAAATCTGATCGGTGAAGAGGGGAAGGGATTCCGCTATATCATCGACGGTTGGAATGCGGAGAGAATCCTTATCGCCGCCGAAGCGATCGGAGATGGCCGTTGGTTCGTCGAGCGCGCGGCGAAATATGCGACCGAGCGCGTTGTCTTCGGCCGGCCCATCGGCTCCAATCAAGGAATCCAGTTTCCCATTGCTCAAGCGCATGCGCGCATTGAAGCGGCCGATCTCGTGCGCTATCAGGCGGCGACGAAATTTGACCGCAAAGAGCGCTGCGGCGCAGAGGCAAACATGGCGAAATTTTTAGCATCAGAAGCGGCATGGGAAGCGGCCAATGCATGCCTCACCACGCATGGCGGCTATGGCTTTGCCGTGGATTACGATGTGGAGAGAAAGTTTCGCGAGACCCGGCTTCTTACGATTGCGCCGATTAGCAATAATCTTGTACTCGCCTATCTTGCCCAGCACAGCCTGGGAATGCCAAAATCCTATTAAGAATTTTAGATTGCCGATTTTCGATTTTGGATTGAAGAGATCTTTCAAAAAAACAACCATTCACAGAGTTTCACGCTAATCTAAAATTAAAATTTAAAATTCTTTGATAAACCTACAGCCCCAGAGCGAAATTAAAAACAGGCCTGCGATGATAGGCGGTCCGGTCAGAAAAAGTCCGGCGACTCCAACAAAGGACGCGATCAGTCCACCTAGACTGGGTCCCAGGATGTTCCCGATATCTCCGGCCGCGTTGAAGACGCCGGAAGCGATGCCTCTGCGGACGCGGCGTTCATCCACATCCTCAACCATGCTGATCGTGTTGCTCACGATGCCTATCGCTCTTAGAAAGCCCCCCAGCACATAGATCACAAGCAGCGAGCTAAAGTGATTGAAGAAGGGGATAAGGGTCATCGACAACGCCTGAAGCGGGAGCAGGGTCGGTGACAAGAATCTAGAGCTGAGCCGCTGCACGACCAGCCCGCTTAAAGGGCGGGTGATGGCGTTGCATAGGGCGTAGAGGCCTTTGATGACGCCTATCTGCGTGAGGCTTAAGCCGACCGCGAGGCCATAGAGGGGAAGAAAGACGCTGCCCATTTGGTGGATGATGTTAAGAAACAGCGCGACGATCATGACAGCCGCGATCTTAGGGTTCAAGGTGTTTTTTAGAGAGTCGAATACGCCCGGGGAGCGCCGTTCTTGTAGCTCCCGTTTTCCAGGGGAAGCGGGTCGCCACTTCAGGTAAAAAAGAATCGGAAAGCACGACAACGCCAACAGCGCTCCGAAATCAAAGGTCGCTATGTGACCAAATCGATCCCCGACGAAACCTCCCATAAAACTTCCGGACGAATACCCCGCCGCAAGAGCGCCTACGTAGTAACCCATAGCGTGGTGCCGGTTTTCGCCGGCTGGCAATGATTCGACGTAAAAGGCCAAATAGATGGTCGTCGCCGCGCCGAGGGCAAAACCGTTCACGGCATGAACTAACGCGAAGTAAAGAGGTTTCACCGCAACGCCGTAGAGAAAATTTGAAATGACAATGATCAATAACGTTCCAACTAACAGACTGCGAGCCCGCTCACCTTTGTAGATCAGACCGGCGGGAAGCCGCGCGCATAAAGCTAGAATGGGTCCGACCGAGATGAGAGAGCCGATTGCAGACAGCGGATACTTCAAACTCTCAAGAAAGGGAGGAATAATAAAAGTCACCACGGCGTACTGCGTACTCAGTATAATCACCGGAAGACAAAGTTTGAGCGGGCTGGCTTTCACACTTCCGCCTAATAAACTGGTATCTTCGGTCAAAATCAACTTCAACAGACCGAGGACATGTTTAAACTTATCAGCCTAGACATTCTTTCCGGCTTACGATAATGACACTGCTAGCCGAGGTTCTGTATGGAGCTTAAACGTTCATGGATGTTCGTCCCGGGACACCGACAGCGCATGATCGACAAGGCGCTTGGTCTCAACGCCGATGCGATCATGCTGGATATTGAAGACGGCGTGGCGCCGAACGAGAAAGATACGGCGCGAAAGCTCATCGCAGAGTCTTTAGGACGGGAGAAGGAACCCAATTCTCCGACTCGCTTCGTACGGATCAATGCCATCGGCCATGCGCGAATGGATGCAGACCTGGATGCGGTCTTGCGGCCCGGACTGGACGGGTTGGTGCTCCCTAAAGTCCAGACCGTCGCCGAAGTTCTAAAGGTAGAGGATATTTTAAGCCGGCAGGAGCCTAAAGTAAATATTGAGCTTGGTGCGATTAAGTTATTGATTGCTATAGAGAGTCCCAGTGGTCTACTCAACGCACCAGCAATCGCCTCTTGTTCCCCGAGAGTCATTGGCTTGATGTTTGGCGCGGAGGACTTTGGCCGCGAATTAGGTCTGCCGACCTCCCGTGAGGCGGAGGCGAGGGAGATGCTGTATGCCCGTTCGGCGATGGTCATTGCGGCGGCTTCAGCACATGCTCAGGCCGTGGACGGGGTTTGGGTCGATCTCAAAGACACAGAGGGGCTGCGGGCCTTCGCCCGACAGTCGCGGCGACTGGGTTTTACCGGTATGTCTCTGATCCATCCCTCCCAGATCGATCCGATCAACAATGTCTTCAGTCCCACGCCGGAGGAGATTGATTACGCGCAACAAGTCGTTAAGGCGTTTGAAGAGGCGAATGCGCGCGGTGATGGATCGATTGCGTTTGGCGGACAGCTGATTGATCGACCTATCGTCGAGCGCGCACGGCGGACACTTGACATGGCGAAGGCGTTGGGTCTCGATGCTCCAGCAAAGGAGACGGGTTTATGAGATGCTTGATGGGATCTTTGGTTTTCTTGTTTGTTTCGTCGCCGACGAATTCTTTGGCTCAGGTCAAGATGAATATGCAAAAGATCGCGGACGGAGTTTACTTCATGGAAAACTCCGCCGGCTCGAGCAACTCGACTTTTGTTATCACTGATGAAGGGGTAGTGGTGTTTGACTTCGATATCCGCACCGCCGACCAGACCTTGGCTGCGATCCGCAAGCTGACGGACAAGAAAGTAAAGTACCTTATCTCCTCTCACTCCGCAGGGGACCATGCGACGGGCGCCTGGCATTTTCGCGAGGACACGCCCGTCTACATCGCTGCGAAGAATCAGGTGAAGGACCTCTTCATGCAACAGGCTAAAGAGTTTGAGGAGCGCAAGAACTCCAACGAGCCCGCCTATGCAGCTTATAAAGGAAAGGAGCTTGTGCGGCCCGACATCGGGTTTGAAGGGAGCATGACGCTTTACTTTGGCGGATTGACATTCCAGATCACCGCTGAGGGGACCGCTCATAGCACCGGCGATCTCACGGTTTACATCCCGCAGCGCCGCGTGATGCTGATGGGAGATTTATTGGATACGGAGATCCATCCCGGACAGGGCGAGTCCGCGGGCGTGTTCTATTCTTACGTCAAGGGCTGGGTCGAAATCCTCGACAGGATCATGCAACGCAGTCTCCCGGTGGACACTTACGTGCCGGGCCATGGGCCCGTGCACATGGGAAGAGGGGTCAAGGATCTTGAAGAGCAGAAGCGCTATTTCGTTGTGATGCGGGAAGAGGTAGCGAAAATGATCCAGGCGGGAAAAAGCGTTGAACAGATACAAAAAGAGTTTAAGGTCCCGCAGGAATTTGCTCATTACAAACTGCCGGATCGGCTGCGTCAATTTTTGCGGCTCTTCTACAACCAGCTCATGGATAGAGGGCTATGAAGATTACCAAGGTCCGTGCGGTTCCCCATACGGTCCACAACACGCTGACCGGCTGGAGGATCTCGACAGGGTCGAGCGATACCCACAGCCTGATCTTCCTAAGGATCGACACCGACCGGGGAGTTTTTGGCGTCGGCGTAGCGAGTCCCGGACAGATTTTTATCAGCGGTGATACACAGGCCCATTGCCTGGAGATGATTAACCAGGTCTTTGGCCCGGCGATCATCGGAGCCGATCCTTTTG
>DASYRN010000172.1:0-27386 GCA_036004365.1 Binatia bacterium | reverse complement strand
GCTCCTGTACCGAGAGTTAAACAACGTCTTGAGAGGTCTTAAGGATGTCGGCATCCAGGTGATTGCCCTCAAGGGTGCGGCGCTGGCGGAGACGGTATACCCAACCAGAGCTTTGAGGCCCATGAGTGACGTGGACCTCCTGATCAGAAAAGAGGAATTACCGCGGGTAGAGGACAAACTCATTGGAATGGGCTACCTTGTCGATGAGGACAAGAAAGCATGGTTTAAAGAGTATTATTTTAATTTGGATTTTAGTAAGAATGAGGCTCCTTCAATCAAAATTAATCTGGATATTCATTGGGATATCCATCCTCCAAGTGGGTCAATCAAAATAGATATAGATGGAATGTGGGAAAGAGCATTAACAGTCAAAATAGCAAACAGCGAGGCGATGGTGTTGTCTCCCGAAGATTTGCTACTACATCTGTGCCATCATGCCTCATGTAGCCACATCTTGACCGGTGGGCTCAGACCTCTTTGCGATATTTACGAAACCGTCCAGTATTACAACGGAACAATTGACTGGGAACAGGTACAAACACGCTCTTTTCAATGGAGAATCAACAAATATGTCCATATTATTTTATGTCTAGCCAAGGAATTATTAGGAGCGGCGGTGCCTGATGCCGCAGTAGAGGCTCTTCAACCAGATCATTTTGACGCCCGTCTACTAGGGTGGGCGCGAGAAAAAATCGTAGCCGATAGGGAAAGGTCACACATATCCTCGAATATCGTCCACTTTTGGAGAGCCCGCCGGCTCAAAGAAAAGTTAGCTGTTTCGCGACAGATCTTTTCGCCTGAAGTGATTGCGAGAAATTATTCTGTTCCTCCAACGTCAAACAAACTGTACTTCTACTATCTAGTACGCCTGAAAGACCTGTTTATCCAATATGGTCCGTTAATGGCGCGCCTCTTCTGCCGTGACGAAAGACTGACAGCGCTTGTTGAACGGGAACACCGATTGGACGAATGGTTGGCACCTAGTCGCAGTGAAACCTGCGGTCTTCCAGGGCGCTAACGTTTGCATTCCAGCTTTCTTTACCTTGCTCCTGCGTGGTGTCTCATAAATTCGTTACACATTTTTTAAACGTCATTCCTGCCAAGCTGGCGATTTAGCTTCAGCCTAAGGCTGATCTGCCTCGGGCGGAAGCGCGAGCCGGAATCCAGGAAACAGAAGCAGACCTGGATTACCGCTTTCGCGGTAATGACGAAATGGAGAGCCGACTTATTCCGTGAACTTCTGAGACAGGACACTAGTTAGATACAGGACTTTTCGGACCCAAGGGTGTGGTTGAGCCGTAATAGCGCCCATCCGCGCACTGGCCACGTATGTTAGAAGAGTCTCTTGCTCACGAGCCGTAGATCTCCGGGTTGTAGACATTCGGCGGACGGCGGCCTTCGATCACGGCGGCGATATTCTCAACCACAATGCCTGCGATTTGCTCGCGCGTATCGAGCGCGGCGCTTCCAAGGTGAGGGGTTAACACCACGTTCGGCAAGTTGATGAGCCCCGGCTCGACCATCGGCTCATGCTCATAGACATCGAGCGCTGCGCCCGCGATTCGCTTCTGCTCCAGCGCGCGCACGAGAGCCGTTTCGTCCACGATCGGGCCGCGAGCCGTGTTCACGAGATAGGCGGATGGCCGCATGAGGCCGAATTCTTGATCGCTAATCAGGTGGACGGTCTCAGGGCTCAGGGCAGCATTGACCGAGACAAAATCCGATTCTCTTAAGAGATCATCCAGGCTTCGGTATTCTGCGCCGAGCGCAACCTCTCGCGCTTCGTCCAGTCTGCGCCGTTTTGTGTAGAGTATCTGCATGCCGAATCCTTTCGCGCGGCGGGCCACGGCTTCGCCTATTGCACCGAGACCGACAATCCCCAAGGTTTTGCCATGCACTTCGCTTCCCACGAAGCGCATGGACTGGCCGCCGGGAAAAACGCCGGAACGCAGAGCACGGTCCGCTTCCACGACTCGGCGCGCGACTGCCAGGAGAAGCGCGCAATGAATATCCGCGGTCGCTTCGGTGACGAGAGGCGGGATCGTGGTAACGGGAATTCTCCGAGCCGTCGCGGCTGCGACGTCGACGCCTGCAGGGGTGATCGCCATCGAGGCGATCAGGTTGAGACTCTGGCTTGAGTCGATCACCTCCGCGTCGACGCGGTCGTGGAGAAGACAGAAGAGATATTGGTTCCGTTTGAGAGCCGCCATCAGCTCCGGCTTGGTGATGATATGCAGGGGATCGGGGTTCAGCTCGACTTCGGCCAACCCCTGAAGTCGAGTCAGCGCTTTCTCCGGGATCGGCTGCGTGACAAAGATCTTCGGGCGCATTAGCGTCTGTGCGGCGCGGGATTCTAGCCGCCCAGCTCCGGGCGAAGCATCTTCGCCGCCTCGACCATAGACTTCATCTTGCCAAAGGCAACGTCGCGGGGCAGGTACTTCATGCCGCAATCGGGTGCGAGGATGAGATTCTCGGCCTTCACGTAGGGCAACGCGCGCTTGATGCGGGCGACGACCGTCTCCGGCGATTCAACCGCCATGTCGTTGAGGTCGAGGCAGCCCACCATGATTTTCTTTCCCTGGAGTTTCGCTAGCACCGAGCAGTCGAGCTTGGACTGCGCTGTCTCGACCGAGACCTGATGACACGAGCAACTGGCGAGCTCGGGCAGAAAGGAGTAGCCCGACGGGCGCTGGTGGATGATCGCCGCGTAGCCGAAGCAGATGTGCACGGCGGTGGTGCCGGTTATGCCCTCGAGCGCGCGGTTGAGCGCCTTGACCCCATACTGGCGCGCCTTCTCCGGCCGCGCCTGCATGTAGGGCTCGTCAAGCTGCACGATGTCGGCCCCCGCGGCGAATAGGTCGCGGATCTCCTCGTTCACCGCGACCGCGTAGTCCATCGCCGCCTGTTCCTCGCTCGGGTAGTGGTCGTTCTGTGCCTGCTGGGTCATCGTAAACGGGCCCGGCACGGTCATCTTGATCAACTTCTTCGTGTGGGCCCGCAGAAATTTTACGTCCTCGACTTCCACGGGGCGCTTGCGGCGGATTGGCCCGGCGATGCGCGGCACCGGGTTCGGATGGCCCGAGCGGTCGAGTGCTGTGCCGGGGTTGTCTATGTCAACGCCGTCGAGCGCGGTCGCGAAGCGGTTGGAGTAGCTCTCGCGCCGCATCTCGCCGTCGGTGATGATGTCAAGCCCGGCCTCCTCTTGCGCGCGGATCGCGAGGAGCGTCGCGTCGTTCTGCGCCTCCTCGAGCCACGGCTCGGGAATGCGCCAAAGCTCCTTCGCGCGCACACGCGGAGGGAAGCGATCGGTGAGCTTGCGGCGATCGATCAGCCATTCCGGTTGCGGATAGCTACCGACCAAGGTGGTGGGGAACAGCATCGGTCTTTTCCTTCGATGAATATACCGTTGAGTTAATCGTCCGGGAGACCCACTTCAGCGGGCGACTCAGCAACTGTCAGTTGTAGAGGATGTCTTTGAGCTTGGTGACGAGCGCAGGATCCAGCTTGAATAGCCCAGAGACGATCTTTTCCGCCTCTTCGCCGGGTACAAGATTAATAGTCAAGTCCGCCTTCTTGGCCTCTGCAGCAAACTCTGGGTCCTTTAAAGTATCCTCAAAGGCCTTGCGCAGCATCTGGACGCGATCTTTTGGTGTTCCCGGTGGGAGTGTATAGGTGCGGACTATCTCGCTGTCACCATGAATGCCCACCTCGATCAACTTACGGGCCTCATCAGTCTTAGCCAGGCTAATCGCCTGGGGTATCTTAGGCAGGTCTTCGCGCGTCTTGCGGTTTGCCTGCAAGACGATCACTACATCGCCCGTCTCCAGGGCCTTGCGCCAGGTAACTTTCACAGAGTCCCAACCCCAGCATCCGCCAGCGAGCTCACCGTTTTCCGCTGCTAGGCGAATATCCGCAGTGCCCTTGTAGCCGGATACGAGCTGGATGGGCAAACCCACCGCTGCCTTAAAGATTCTGGTCGCGTTGTCAGGGGTGGAGGAGCCCGGACCGAGACCTCCCATTTTCACGGGATTCTTCGATGCCATCCATCTCTCAACGTTTGTAATGCCGCTCGCTTTGGTCAAGGCGCAGACCACGTGATCTGTGGTAGGAGCGCCAATATATTCGAATTTTCTGGCATCAAACTCCACTCCTTTCTGCCCCAGGACTTGACCCAAGAATAAGCCGCCGATGAAGTGGCCAATCGTGAGACCATCAGGCTTGGCCACGTTGTAAACGTGATTGGCTGCAATAAGGCTTCCGGCGCCAGCCATATTCTCTACAGTCAAGCTGGGATTTCCGGCGATGTGTTTGCCCATGTGACGCGCCAAAGCCCGGGCATAGGTATCGAATCCGCCTCCTGCAGAAAAGCCGACGACAATCCGAATTGTCTTACCCTTGTAAAATGGCTCCTGAGCAAATGCGAGTTTAAGAGTTAAAGGGTTAAAGGGATGAAGGATTAAAAGTGTTACAAGCATTAAACCCTGTAACCCTGCAACCCTGAAACCTCTCGGGCTTTGAACCTTTAAACCCCTAAATCTCGCACCCAGCAGATACCGGACTCCCATGCCGACCTCCTGAGCGAAGCTGATTAGTGCGTCTCTTAACTCATAAAAGGGAAAGTGTGTCAAGGCAACGGGCTCCTCGACGGCCCGTTCTTCAGTGCGGGGGACTTTTTAGGACCAGGTGTGAGTCCTGAGTCCTGCTCTCACTTCGGCTTCAACGAGAGCCCGATCAGCTCCTGAAGGCCTTCAGCAGTTCCTCGTTGGTCAGCACCCATCCCACCGCGGCCTCCATGAGCCGAAGAGCGAAGCGATGCATCTCTTCGCCATCCATGGAGTCCACGGCATCCGACGCAATCACGACCCGAAAGTCCCGGTTGGTGGCGTCGAAAGCCGTACAGAGGACGCAGGTCGTTGTGTTGATCCCCGCAAGAATGAGCGTGTCGACTCCGAGATGACGCAGGACGAACTCCAGATCTGTTGTATAAAAAGCGCTGTAGCGCTTCTTTCCCCTCACCACCAGGTCGCCCTCTACATGGAGCTCCGGCATGATCTGTGTTCCCTGACTTCCGGCCAAGTTGTGGCGGAGAATTCCTTTTCTCGCCTTGGTGGGATCGTCATGGATCGCTTTCCAAAAGGGATTGGCGGCGATCTCTTCAGGGTCCCGGTATTCAGTCACCACATGGCCGATTCGAACGCCGATGGCCCGAAGCTCGCGAAAGAGCTCCGCCGCTCGCGTGATCACCGGGCCGCAGCGCTCGGCAGCTAAAGGGAGAGTTGCTACGGCCGGATCCAGATGCCCCCGATGCATATCAATCGCCACAACCGCTGTGGTGTCAGGATTCAGCTTCACAGTGCTTCCCTCCATTATGTGTGCTTCTCCTTCATTTACTTAACGGCCGGCAGAAAAGTCGCAGTTGGAAATAAGTTAACGTTGTAGTGTTCAAAGAGTCAATCGTATTTCAAAAAGCAGATGGACCGGGGACGAAGCAGGTGAATGATTGTCAACGGGCGAGAACTTCGCGGTTGATCGGCGATCGGGGCGGCTCGCCCTTGAGAGCCCGCGCTACCTCTTCGGCAGCTTTGGTCTGAAGTTCCACAACTGACTCGCGAGAGTAAAAGCCAAGATGAGGAGTGAGGATGACGTTTGGCGCCTGCCGAAGTGGGTGATCCGATGGCGGTGGCTCAACGCTGAGCACATCGAGGGCGGCGCCGCCAAGCCGCTTGGCCGTGAGCGCTTTTGCGAGAGCCTGCTCGTCCACGATGCCGCCGCGCGAGGTGTTGATCACAAATGCGGTTGGCTTCATGCGCGCGAGTTCGCTCTCGCCGATGAGGTTGCGGGTCTCTGGAGAGAGCGGCACATGAATGGAGATCACATCAGCCTCCGCTAGTATCCTCTCGAGATTGACGGCTTCCGCCCCGTGAGGGACGATCAGGGCGGGCTCGATATAGGGATCGTACGCCAGCACTTTCATTCCCAGAGGCTGGACCTTCGACGCGACGGCTCTGGCGATCTTTCCGAATCCAAGCAAGCCCAGCGTCTGGCCGCGCAGCCGGTGAATCTCAGCGTGGGCGACAACGTCCCAGGCGCCGGCTTTCACCGCCCGGTCGGCTGCGACGATGTGCCGGGCGAGTGTCAAGAGAAGCGCCAGAGCATGATCTGAAACTTCGTCGATGCAATAGTCGGGAACATTGGTGACGAGGATCCCGGCGCGCGTCGCCGCAAGGAGATCAACGTTGTCAACACCGATGCCATACCGCGCGATGATCTTACAACGGCTAAGGTTTTCGATGACTCGCGTCGTCATCTTCGCGTAGCAGTTCAGCACACCGTCCGCTCCCTGCGTCAACTCGATAATTTCTTCTTCTGATTTGCACTGTGCCGAACGCAGATCGACTCCCAAAGGCGCCAGCACGCCCTGTTCCGGCTCCAGAGAAGGGAAAACATAATCTGTGACCGCGACGACAAAGCTCATGGTAGGCTCTCAAACTTTTGAAACAGCACTGTTCTAGCGCGCATTATTCACACCACTTCGAACGAAATTGAAACATGCGGAATGCAAAATGCAGAGTGCAAAGTGAAAAATGAAAAATTCGCAATCCCTGAGCACTTTGACTTTTGCATTTTACAATTTGCATTTTGCAGTTAATGAACTGCGCCAGCAATAGTCCGGGCTAGCACCTCTCAGCCAAACGGGCCGATCTGGGCCTCGAGCAACCTCCAGGCTTTCGGCCCGAACTCGCGTTTCCAGCGGGCGTAGAAGGCACCCAGGCGGCCCCTGATGCTGACACGGTCGGCTGCGTTTACGATCATACCGCGCTCTGCTAGCCGCGTGCGCAACGCCGCGTTGAATACCATGGTCTCTTCCCGCTGGCAAGCAGTGTAGCGCCGAGCCACGCGCTCCACCACCTGCTGGACGTCTGCGGACAGGGCGTGCCATCGCTCGCCGTTGGCCAAGAGATTGAAGCCCGACCACATGTGATCGGTGAAGGAGAGGTACGTCTGAACCTCGTAGAGTCGGTTGGTCTCGATCATCGCCAGCGGATTTTCCTGGGCCTCGACCGCGCCGGCTTTCAGCGCGTCATAGAGCCGATTGAGGTTGATGGGCGTCGGCTGTGCGCCGAGCGACTCGAAGAAGTCGATGAACAGCCGCCCGCTTGGCGTTCGGATTCGAAGCCCGACCAGGTCGTCGGCGGTGCGGATCGATTTCGTGCTGGTCGAGATGTGGCGGAAGCCGTTTTCGAAGCAGGCGCGCGGGACCGCGTAGATCCCCTTGGCTAGAAGCTCCCGGCGCACGTAGTCGCCGAGCTCGCCGTCTATCGCGGCGAACACCTGGGCGTGGCTCGCGAACGCGAAGGGTAAGCCGGTGATCTCAGCGATGGGCGCGACGGTACCTAGTAGGCCGCCCATCAGCGTGTAAAACTCTACCTCTCCCGCCAGCAGCATCTGAAGCGCCTGGGGATCGCCCCCGGCGATGCCGTCGTTCTGGGGACAGACCTCCACGTCGAGCTGGCCGCCGCTCTCGCCCTTGACGACGGCCCACATCTCGGTGAGCCACCGATCGAGGGGGCTTCCCGGCGGTTGGTTATGGAACTGGCGGTAGGCGAGCACGGTCACTGGGGGTGATCCGCTGCACCCAGTAATAACGGGCGATCCGGCGGAGGTCTTCAGGGGAGACCCGGCTCACGAGCACGGTTGTACCTCGCACTCCGCTCACGACACCATAGCTCTGAAACAACCTGATGTGGAAATTTTCTGGTGCGAAGCCGAGCGTGATAGCGACAGCCACAGGTGTCCGCTCCTGCAGCGCGCTCCGGAGCGCCGGGTCGATGCGCCTGGGTGCGGTGAGGGCAAGAAACAGCTCCCAGCTGGCCCACGCGACTGCCACGACAAGGAGAAACAACACTGACCGATGCCGTAGGATTGCTAGCGCAGGCACGGTTAAACCTCTCATGAGGCCGAAGAGACCAGCCCCCAGCGCTCCACCGTCCATCGTTCGATCGGCTGGAGTACTAGCCGGTCGGTGAGAAGCCACAAGACTCCGATTGTTACAATTCCCACGAGAATCGTGTCGGTCTGGTGAAAGTTGCTCGCATTGTAGATCATAAAACCAAGCCCTGTGCTGGTAGCGATCATCTCCGCGGCGATCAGAGCGCGCCAGCCGAATCCGATGCTCATACGAATGCCAGTCACGATATTCGGCATCGCGCCAGGAATCAATACCTGAAAGATGACGTGGCGCCGAGAGCCGCCGAGCGTGCGCACGGCGTGCTCGAAGATCCGCGGTACGGTCCGGACCCCTACAAGAGTATTGTAGAAGACCAAGAAGAAGATCGTGTTGAACAGGATGAAGGTCACACTGACCCAGCCGAGGCCGAACCAGGTCACGGCGAGTGGCAGCCAAGCGATTCCCGACAGAGCGTTGAAGAAGCCCGCGATCGGTTCGACGACCGGCGATAGCCTGCGCCGAAGCCCGACAAAGATTCCAAGCCCCACTGCGAGCGGCACGCTGATCACGAGCGACACGAGCACCCGGCCCACGCTGGCCCCGATGTTGATCCACAGCGACCCGTCTTGGAACATTTGCCACGCCGTCCTGGCCACATCGCCAGGCGGAGGCAGGAACATAGCAGGCAAGACGCCGGCCCGAGTTGCGAGCGCCCAAGCGATCAGGATGAGCGCGAAGGGGATAGCTCCCCGTCCGGCGGACAGCAAGCTGCCGAGCCACCCGGCCATCATCGCTGCACCATTCCCCAGCGGGCGATCGTTGATTCCTCCAGCGGGCGGAGAAGAAAGTAGTCCAAGATCACCCACAGGGCACCGATGATTCCCATTCCCAGCATGATGCGCGCAGTGAGATGAAAGGCCTGGGCGTTGAAGATCATGAAGCCCAAGCCGTTGGCGCCGACCAGCATCTCGGCAGCGATCAACGCCCGCCATCCGTACGCGAGCCCGAGGCGAACTCCCATGGCGATGTTGGGGAGCGCACCCGGAACCAGCACGTCGCGGACGATTCGCCATCGGGAAGCACCAAGAGTCCGGAGCGCGTTGACGTAGTGCTGCGGTACGCTCCGGATGCCTAGGAGCGCGTTGAAGATAACCGGAAAGAGGACCGTGTAGTTGACTGCGATCAGGATTGTCCGCTCCCCGAACCCGAACCAGATTAGCATCAGCGGGAGCCAGGCGATGCCCGATACCGATTGGAAGAAGTTCAACACCGGATAGGCGAAGTCTGCCGTCCCGCGGCTGATTCCGAGGGCAAGGCCGATCGGGACCCCAACGAAAAGTCCGAGGAGCGCGGCGAGGATAATCCGCCGCAGACTCTCGGCGATAAAGGTCGGGAGCATGCCCTTCGCCATCAGCTCGACGAACGTCGACACTACGGCGCCAGGCGGCGGCAAGAAGTAGTCTGGAACGGGAAGGGTTGCGGCTCCTACGCTCCATGCGGCGATGCTCGCCGCGAGGATGATGACCCAAGTCGACGCGATCTCCCGGTAGCGTTGCACCTAGATTCTTACCTTTTAAATCTTCAATCACTGCGGGTTTGATTCCCCGCAGCTTGCTGCGTAAAGAACTATTCCCAGACCTCTTAGAGTCCGTCATTCCCGAATGCTTCTATCGGGAATCCAGGCGAGACCGGAATGGACCCCCGATTAAAACATTCGGGGGTGACGTCTTGGGAGTAAATTCTCAACGCTATGTTCTGATACCCCGTCAGCTTGCTGCGGGGTAGTTCAACAGAGCCACTTCAACAAAGTTTATCGCGCCAAGACGCCAAGAACGATGAAGAAAATCCTAAATCCGAATATCGAAATCCGAAACAATTACGAATTTCTAAATCCAAAACGAATCCGAAAAAACCATTTGGAACTTTGTGGTTTTATCTTTGATCATTTGGAATTGTCTCGAGTTTTGGATTTCGGGTTTTTTGTCCGTAATTTTCGATCCTTGGCGTGCCCTTCGACTTCGCTCAGGACATGCTTTGCGTCTTCGCGCGAGTCATTGTCTTTCCGGTTCCGTAATCCAAAATTCAACCGCAGACTTTGATTATCTTAGTTAGTTTTCGCTGAAAAAGGTCTAAGCATGCTTCGACGGCGCTCAGCACGAACGGGAAATTCCTACCAAAGCTGCTTTCTTTTCCGTTCGTCCTGAGTACTGTCGAAGGGCGAACGGGACTTTTTTAGTGAAAACTAGCTAATCCTCTCTCCCCACCTCTTCGCGCACCAACCCGAACACCTTCTCTTTGGCGGCGTCGAACGTCGCGTCCGACATCACGATTTTCCATTTGCGTCGCTCGCGGGGAATTCTTACCGGCACGAGCGCCTTGACCCGTCCGGGACGTCCGGAAAGGACGCAGCAGCGGTCGCCGAGGAATACCGCCTCCTCGACGTTATGGGTGACGAAGAGGATGGTCTTGCGCGTGGCCTGGGCGATGGCGTTGAGCTCCTCCTGAAGGGTGATGCGGGTTTGGGAATCGACCGACGCAAACGGCTCATCCATCAGCATCACCTCGGGGTTGGCTGCGAGAGTCCGCGCCACCGCCACTCGCTGCTTCATGCCGCCCGACAGCTCATGGGGATATTTCCGCTCGAATCCACGAAGCCCCACCAGCTCGACGAACCTTCGGACGATAGTGGCGCGCTCTTCTTTGGGGACGCCCTGAATCTCCAAGCCATGAGCAATATTCTTCTCCACCGTGCGCCACGGCATGATGGCGAACTCCTGAAAGACGACACCACGATCCGGCCCGGGCCCGGCCACCTCACGGCCGTCCAGCAACACTGTTCCTCGAGTCTTTTGGAGAAGTCCGGCAAGGATATTCAGGAGAGTCGTCTTGCCGCAACCACTCGGGCCGACGACCGTCAAAAACTCTCCTTCTTCCACTTGCAGATCGACACCCTCCAGAGCCACTACGCGCTCTCGGGTGAACGGGTTGACGAACTCGTGATCAAGTCCCCGGATCGTGATTTTCGCTGTCACACTCTTAGTCGTCTATGCAGCCTAACGGTAAAGGCGCGAGAATGATGATGCCGTTCCAAATGACAAGCCAGACGAGGCCCGAGGGAGTCGTCGGCCGGAAACGCACGCGGTTGTACGTTGAGGACCGGCGACGACCGAGAACGAAGTACGGCGAAGTTAGTTGGAGCGGCATTAGCGCGCTGGCTTCAAGTCGGCAAAAAACTGCGGCTGCGTCTTCATCACTTTCTGAATGAACCTTAGTTCAAGGCCTTGCTGCCAGGGTATTACGGACTTCAGTTTCTTCTGTTCAAGGAGAATCTTGACGTTCTCCTCCCACGCCGCGACCGTGTCCGGGGTGATGCGCGCGTCGAATACCATCTGGGCCAGCGCCTTCTTGGCGACAGCCGCGTCCAGTCCCGGGATCCAGCGGGTCGAGATCTCCGCCGCCTCGTCAGGATATTTGCGCGTGTGCCAAGTCGCTTCAGCCATGCCGATCACATACTTCTCGACCAGGTCCGGCTGCCTGTCGATGATTTCGTTCCGCACGGCCATGTTGATGAAGTAGCCGATGTGCCCGCCGCCTCGACTGAGCAGCACGGCGTCAGGGATCTTGGCTTCGATCTGCGAGGCGAACGGTTCCCAGCAAGCCACGGCGTCCACACTTCCGCCCTGGAGCGCGGAGACGATATTGCCGGGAGGGACATTGAGCACCTGCAATTTCTCGCGCGGCACGCCCTTTTTCATCAACACGACGCCAAGGTACTCATCTGCGGTGCCGCCGGCCGGGGTGCCGAGCTTTCGGCCCACCAACTCCTCGATCTTCGTGATACCGGTGCCCTTGCGCGTCCAGATGGTGACCGACTGGTCCCAATATTTGCCGCTCCGGTCGCCCATCAGGCCTACTACGCCTTTCGCTGCCATGCCGCGCTCGACGGCTAGCGGGTAGTTCGAGTAGGCCGATCCGATGATCTGGACCTCACCTGCCTGGAGCGCCTGGCTCATCTGCTGGCCGGTGGCTAAAACCTTGAGCTTGAGATCGACACCGTGTTTGAGAAAGATTCCCTTCTCGACACCCACGAAACTCGGGACGTGGTTCATGTTATCCCCGACGCCAGCGGTCAACGGAGCGGGCTGCTGTGCCGCTGCCGGCCAGGCCATCATTACCCCGATCGCAAGGGCGCCAACTACATATGTGATTCGCTTCATGGTTTTTTCCTCCTTAATCCTTAGCGTTCGGAGAACTCAAAGGCGTCGTGTGCTTCCGCGTGGAGATGCATGTCGGCGATCCCCGCCGACTGGACATCGCCGCTGACTAGGTGGAGCCGATTGCCGATGACGGCGGCGGCTAGTCCGTGGCGGGGTATCGACATCGGGGGGAGGGGAATCCACCGGTTGGTGGCAGGCTCATATGCTTCAAGGGCACGGAACGCTGCCATGAACTGGGGAGCCTGGGCTTCTCCTCCAGCCACGTAGATGCGCCCGCCGTGGACGCCCCAAGCGACAGCGCTTCGCGGGGTGGGCATGCGGGCGCGGATAGCGCCCCACTGATCGGCGGCCGGGTCGTACTCCTCGACGACATCGGTAGGGCTAGACACGCTTACGAACGCCGCGCCGATGCGGCCTCCGATCACATAGATCTTGTTATTTACGGCGCCGATGGCCGCATGGTTGCGCGCCGTCGGCATCGGGCTTCGCGGCCGCCAACTGTTCGTCCCCGGGTCGTACTCCTCCACAGTGCCTACGCTCCGGTGCGGTCGCGCCGGATGAACGGCCGGCTCGCTGGAGCCCGGGTGAGTGCTGGCCCCGCCAATCACATAGATCTTCCCTCCCACCACTGCAGCGACCGATGACCCGCGTTTTGTAGGCATCGGCGCGAGCGCCTTCCAACTATCCGCCGCCGGGTCGTACTCCCAGGCGTTGTCAATGGGAACCCAAGCTGGCGGGCCGGACTGTGGGGGAACGAAGCCGCCGAACGCGTAGATCTTGCCGTTCAATTCCGCAAGCGCAACATGGTGCGACGGCAATGCCATCGGCTTCTTCTTGGTCCACTTATCGCTTGCTGGATCGTACTCGTAGACCAGTGCGCGCGGCTTCCATCCTGGCGCGAGACCACCGAAGACATACAACTTTCCGCCGGCAGCTATCCCGTACAATTCTTCGGCCGGCTCCGGGAATGGGGCGAGCTTCACCCATTTCCCACCCGCCTGAGCATAGGCATCGGCCGTCATTAAACCTATCATCATGAAGACTGCAAGGCTTGCTATGAGTCTTAGCCCCCAAAAATATTCGCCTGGACGCATGATTTCCCTCTCCCGCGTCCGCGAGAGGCGGATCAGCCGCAGGCTGAAGCGGGAGAGGGCGAGGGTGAGGGCAAAAGCCGCGGGCATCACCCTCACCTTCGATCCTCTCCCTCCAAAGGAGGGCAAGGAGGTTTTCGGGAGCGGCTTCTCGCACCATGATCGCAGAAAAAATTTTCGCTTTGGGTTAGATAGTTTCATTGCACCTCCTGTGTTATGTGTAGAACCCACTCCGAGGCGACATCAGACTTTACTCTCCCGCCACTTTCGCCTCAGACACCGTCCCACCTCGATGGCTCAGCGCCCAGCGGAAGACAGGCGAGAGCAACATTAGCAGAGCCAGCGCCATCAGGGTAGCGGCAATCGGACGCTCGAAAAAGACGAGCAGGTCTCCCCTGGAGTAGATCAAGGAGCGCCGCAGCGAGGCCTCGAGTTGAGGGCCGAGGATCATGGCCAGGACCAACGGCGCAGGCTCAAAGTTTAATTTGCGCAGCAGGTACCCGAACAGGCCGAAGGCGACCGTGATTCCCACATCAAAGATGCTGTTGTTCACGCTATAGGCCCCGATGATAACGAACACCAGGATCAGCGGCGCTAGAAGCGCGTAGGGCGCTCGAAGCAGCTTCACCCAAAGCCCGATCAACGGAAGGTTCAGAACTAGCAGCATGATGTTGCCGATGTACATGGAGGCAACGAGCCCCCAGAAGACCTCTGGTTTTTCCGCGACCAGCAGCGGTCCGGGTCTCACGCCGTGAATCAGCAACGCCACAAAGATCATCGCAATGGAGGCATTGCCCGGAATTCCTAGCGTGAGCAGCGGGATGAACGAGCCCGTGGCCGCGGCATTATTTGCCGCCTCCGGCGCCGCCACGCCCTCGACCGCGCCCCTCCCAAAGCGCTCAGGGTGCTTGCTGAGCTTCTTCTCGAGCGCGTACGCGATGAACGACGAGATAATGGCCCCGCCCCCGGGCAGCACGCCAATGAAAAATCCGAGCAACGATCCCCGGGCGATGGGAGCCATCGACGTGCGCCATTCTTCCCGGTTCGGCAGAAGACCTCGGATCTTTGTCTGAAAGACTTCCGCCTTGATCGTCTGTTCGATGTTCACCAGGACCTCTCCGATCCCGAAAAGCCCCATGGCCACAAGGATAAACTCGAACCCCTCGCTGAGCTTGTACACGCCGTAGGTAAATCTCTGGCTTCCCATAATCGGATCGAGCCCGATCATTCCGAGCAAGAGCCCGATGCAGGCCATCATGAGCCCTTTGGTCATCGACGCTCCCGCCAAGTAGCCGACCATCACGAGTCCGAGAACGAGCAGCGCAAAGTTCTCCGGAGGTCCAAACTTGAGTGCGAAGGAGGCAAGCGGTGGTGCCAGGAGCATCAACCCGAGGATGCTGAGTGTCGCGGCGATAAAGGAAGCGAACGCCGAGATCGCGAGGGCCGCGCCGGCCCGCCCTCGGCGCGCCATCTGGTAACCATCCAGACAGGTGACCACCGATGCGGCCTCACCGGGTATGTTCAATAAGATCGAAGTCGTCGAGCCGCCGTACATGGCGCCGTAAAAGATTCCGGCGAGCAGGATCACCGCCGAGGTAGCTGGAATCCCGTATGTGACAGGCAAGAGCAGGGCGATGGTTGCCGGCGGGCCGAGACCGGGCAGGACACCGATCGCAGTCCCAATGAATGATCCGAGAAAACAATAGAGGAGATTGATCGGAGTAAGCGCGACGGCAAAGCCAGTGGCGAGATTGCTGAAGATCTCCATGTTTTCGCAGGTACCAGTCTACCCTTTGCGCCTTTGCGTTCCGACGATGAATGTTCAAAATGTTCAAACTGTTCAACCGCTACGCTCCGTTCAAACGATTTGAACGATTTGAACTGGTTGAACGATTTGAACGCCTAGAAGCCAGTAACCTCCTAAAACGGACCGCGGGGAAGCGGGATGCTGAGCCAGATAGCGAAGAGGACGTAAGAACCAACGGCGGTGATCGCTGCCATACCGAGAGCAACCGTCCAGCGTTGGGGATCGGTCGAGCGCAACATGAACAGGACGAGGAGAAACGTGCAGAGCGGATAGCCAAGCGGATCGAGCAGGAAAGTGTAAGCAGCCAAGACGACCAAGAGCACCGACACCTTCGCAATCCGGCCGGGGCCGTCTCGAGGAGCGCTTGGATGCGACGTCAGCGCTTGAGCCAGGAGGACCAGCGCCAACAAAGCGAGCCCCGCGCTTGTCCACCAGGGGAAAAATCCCTGTCCGGGATTGCGAGCTGTCCCGAACGGGAGCTTAGAAGACTCGTAGAGCGCTGCGGCGCCGAACGCCAGGATCGTGGCTGCCACTGCCGCATCGCGTCTGACCATCGCTGCTACTTCTGCGCGCTGGTCACCACCTTGGAAAACATCTCCCACTCCTGGCGCCAGGTGGTCTCGAACTCCTTGCTACCCTGAAACTGAACGTCGTCGCCGAGCCCCCTGATGAGCGCCTGGAAAGATTTATCCTCGCTGATCTTTCTGAAGGTAGCTTCGAGCTTGTCCAGGACAGGCTGTGGGGTCCCCTTAGGCGCGAGCACGGAGCGCCACATGGTGAAGACCACGTCGAGGCCTTCTTCTTTCACCGTGGGGACGTTAGGAAAATCGCGGTGTCGCTTGGTGTCAGTTATCACCAGGGCGCGCATCTTCCCGGACGCCACCTGCGGCAGGAGTTGGGGGGTGAAACCAAATGTGCCATCAGCATGGCCACCGAGCACTGCGAGCGTCGCCGGTCCACCGCCGTCGTGCGGGATATTGTTGTAGTCGATTCCCGCCGCCCGCGCGATCAGACGCATCGGGAGATCCGCCGCTCCCCACGGTCCAGTATTAGCGAAGTTGAACTTTCCCGGATTTTTTTTGGCGTACTCGATTACCTCACGGAAACTCTTCCACGGCGCGTCGCCGCGGACAGCGAAGATGGTCGGGCTATGGTTGATCCGGGCAACGGGCGTGAATTGGTCGGGACCGATCGGCACCTTCTGCACCATGGCGAAGACGGTATTGGGGCCCGTGCCACCGAACGCCAGGGTGTAGCCGTCAGGCTTCGCCTTGATCACCTGCTGGGATCCGACAGCTCCGCCGCCACCCGGTTTCAAGACGACCAGCAAAGGCTGACCGAGGTACTCATGGGCCACACTCGCGACCGCGCGGGCCGTCAGGTCGTGAGACCCGCCAGGTCCAAACGGGAGGACAAGTTCGACGGCTTTTGTCGGAAACTCCTGTGCGGCCGTCACAGCTCCCGGAATGAGAATCACCAGCAACGCAAGTAGCAATCCACTTTTGAATCCGACCATAACAGCCTCCTTCTTCCTTCATCCTTTATCCTTCAACCTGTGCCACGATGTTCTTACAGCTTATGATCTCGACATCACTCTCCACGCTTGAAGCTTCGTGCTCCGTATTGGGTGGAATAAGTACCGCCTCGCCCGGTCCGAGAATGCGCTCCTCTCCGCCCACCCGGACCCGAAACTTGCCCGAGAGCACATTGATCACCTGCTCCTCGGGATGCTTGTGCGGCTTAGCTCCAGTTCCAGCCGCGAAGCGGTAGCGCCCGACTTCGATTTTTCCCCCTTTGATCGTGGGACCTTCGGCGGCGGAGTACTGAGGGCTGATGACGCTCGTTTCCATCTTGCTCCAGTTATAGAATGGCATAGTGGCTCCTTTTCAGACCGGTGAAAAAGACCCATCCTTCGACTTTGCTCAGGATGAACGGCTAAAGAAATAGAGTCTGATGTATGGTACTCCCTTCATGGTGAGCCCTGTCGAACCATCGACCGTCTCGCTCCAACGTGCGAAAAGAGTACGCCTCCGCTCATCGGTTTCTCGCGCGCCTTGCATCTGGGATCTTTTTAACCGGTCTGCAGCAGGGTTTTCATCACAGTGTTTCACCCCGACGGTTTGTTGCCTTCGGCATTGACGAAGATAATCCGCGTATCACCGTTGTGCAGGGAATGATCCGGACGGTCGGTAAACTACTATCTGCGGCCGAAAAACGCAATGGGGTTTTCTGACCTGTGCTGTACTTGATCCGCCCAGGGATGTGGCGTAGATTGCGCCAACAACGATAGGAGGAAGAGATGTCTTCTAAGCGTGCGGCCAAACCGATCGGCCTCGCTATTGTGGGAGCAGGGCGCATCGGGCTGATCCGTGCCGAGATTGCCGCGAAGCATCCGAATGTCGGGTGGATTGGTGTTGCCGAGATTCGAGCGGACCGCGGCAACGAGGTGGCCGAGCGGGTTCGGGCCGACTTCTGCACCACCGACTACCGTGAGCTGCTGGCGCGGCCCGAAGTAACGGCAGCCGTGATCGCGACGGACGAGCATCTGCACGTTGATCCCATCCTTGCCGCAGTGGAACGTGGCCTCAGCCTCATGATCGAGAAGCCGCTGGCGACTGAAATCGCCGAGTCGGCCCGCGTCCTGAAGGCGATCCAGAAGTCCGGCGTCGATGCCGTCGTCGGCTACACCCAGAGGTTCCGCAGGCGCTGGCTTGCGGCGAAGGAAAAGGTCCGGACCGGCCAGCTCGGGGATGTGACCTTGGTCACCTCCCGCGCATTCATGAACCGGCTCGTGGCTCTGGACAACTACAGGCGCACCAACGATCCCACTCAGATCTCGCCGATGGTGATCTCCGGCACCCACGCGCTCGACATCGTCATGTGGATGATGGAAGAGAAGCGACCGGTGGAGATTTATGCGCGCTCGGTGGACAAAGCACTGGCGCCGATCTGCAAAGGCATTGATGCCACCGCGGGAGTCATCACGTTCGAGGATGGAAGCTTGTACCACGCGTCCATCTCGTGGGCCCTGCCAATCGTATGGCCCGGCGCCGTCTACAGCCTCGAGGTTGGTATCGTCGGAACCGAAGGCGTGCTCACGATCGACGATACCCACCGCGACGTTGTGCTCGCAACCAACATTTATCAGGCAGAAGGGTATACGCCGGACGAAAGCCGGCGCGTCGACTTTCTCGGCAGCTATCCACCGGGGGACGTCGCCCTGGGCGAGCTATGGGGTCCCATGCGAGACGAGACGAACTCGTGGCTCTCGCGTCTGGCGCTCGGGCATCCGACGCCGCATGCGACCGCTGCGGAGGCGCACAACCGTCTGATGTTAACCAAGGCGTTCGACCTTTCAGCGCGGCTCAAGCGCGCGATCCCGCTTCCGATCACAGCGGAAGACGAAGAGCGCTGAGCTTGTACAAAGGAGGTCTCGCATGGCTGTCGACAAGCTGCCGCAGGGTCTCGACCCGACGACCACAAAGCGTGAAGTCGTGTTTACGGTGGAGGTCGAGGGGATCACGCCGTTCTTGAAAGTCGCGACGACGTGCCGGAACGGCGAGGACTACCACACTTTCGCTTCTGATGAAGGGCCTCATCTCGGCGGCCGCGGTTCGGCGCCTCCGCCTCTTGCGTATTTCAGCGCTGCGATTGCTTTCTGACTGATGACTCAAGTGTCCAGGTACGGGCACATGTTGAAGATGAAAGTGGGCAAGGCCAGAATGCACGTCACCGCGCGTTACAAGGTCGAGGGCTCGGTCCTGAACGATACCGTGGAGGCCGAAGTGGTCGGGGTCGAAACGCGGCTCGAACTGGAGTCGCCGGAACCACCGGACAAGGTGGCTCGACTTGTCCGCAACGCTGAGAAGGGGTGCTTCGTGATGCAAGGGCTTCTCAAGCCAGTTCCTGTTGCTGCGACCACGCTCCTGAACGGCGCGCTACTTAAATAGGAAGATCGGACCTCGGAGGCACAAGAGGAGGCGTCAGAAATGGCCGAACGGAAGATCAATGTCGGAATCATTGGCACCGGATGGATCGGGGAGATTCGAGCGAAGACCTGCGCCAACCATCCGCTGATAGAGAACGTGCATCTGGCCGAGATCGACTCCGCAAAGCTGCACCAAGTCGCGGAGGCGACCAGGGCCAAAACGGCGACCACGGATTACCGCGAACTTCTGCGTCGGGACGAGATCGACGCGTTCTTCGTTTGCACCACGCCCGAGACGACGCACTATCCCATCACTAAGGAGTGCCTCCTCGCGCGCAAGCATACGCTGCTGGAGAAACCGATGGGGCTCGCGTTGAAAGAGGCGGACGAGATGATGGCCCTTGCTAAAGAGGCCGGGGTCAAATTCACGATTGGCTACACGCAGCGCTTCAACCCAAAGTGTGTCTACGTGAAGCAGTGCCTGGCGAACGGAACTCTCGGCCGTCCAGTGACCGCGCTCGTCAGCCGCAATGTCTCTCGCTCCATTGGCAACAAGATCGGTGGGCGCATCCGGCTCTCACCGGCAGTGATGGAGGCGACGCACGATATCGACTTTATCCTTTGGTGTCTCGATGGCATCAAGCCGGTGCGGGTCTATTCCGAAGTCGTCTACCGCGTCATGGAGAAGACGCATGGCGTCCCTGACTGCCAGTGGATCCTGGTGACGATGGAAGATGGGACCGCCTTCACCATCGGCGCCGGCTGGGCGCTGCCGCCGGGTTATCCGCACTTCTCAACGACGACGATAGAGTTCATCGGGACTGAAGGCGCGCTCCTGATCGATGATAGCCACCGGGACATCATTCTTAACACGATGAAGAAAGGTATGGTCCTGCCGCTCTCTACGATGCCTGGGGAGCAAGTGGGGCATGTCTATCAAGGACCGATGGAAGCGGAGACTGTCCACTTTATCGAGTCGGTGGCGCTTGATCGTCCAGTGCTGGTGACACCCGAACAGGCGCGGCAAGTCATGGAAGTGACCCTGGCCGCTGATCTTTCCGCCGAGCGCCATCAACCCGTCAGTCTGCCGTTGGAGCTATAGGGCTGCCGCAGGAGAGCGCTGAACTTCTTCAGCGCCTCCTCGGGGGGGAGGCTATCGCTCAGTAAATTTCTCGGACTTACATCCGGGGCTTTTCCCAGAAGGCAAAGGTCGCTTGTCCGAAAACCACCTCATCCGTCGTTCCCGCGAAAGCGGGAACCCAGAACTTTTTTTTCCTGGATTCCGGCTCGCGCTAGCTATCGCAGCTTGGCCGGAATGACGACTCGGTTGCTTTCGGGAAATCCATCACCGGACTTACGTCCCCGGGTCTGCTAAGGTGCAACTAGTGTTTGTTCCTTGATACGTCAAAGTCAGTTGTGTAGGTCTTGATCGCTCCGGGGCTCCGATCTTGGGCGGAAATGGCATCGAGAAACGGTACGCGCATCGTGGACGTGACTGTGGCGAAGAAAGCGGTCCAGCATATCAGCTATGATCCGCGCATCTCCCGCAATGTTCTGCAGGCTTTCGAGGCCGCCGAGGACGACATCCTGAAGCTCACGTTGAAGGATGCGCGCCGGCTCAATATCACAGAGCAGTTTGCTTCCTCGTTTCTCACGGAAGTGCAGAAGGCGCATCCGGAATACTTCAATGACCTGCCGCCCCTACCAGCCGAGAGCCGCTGAGCCTTTGTGCCTGTTGGTGCTTCCCGCGGCGTCCCGGCTAGCGTCCGCATGAAGCTGGATGGTTAGCGGCGCCTCACTCAAGATCCTCCTCCACCAGGCCTTGTACCAAGCCCGCCCCGCGCAGAACACGACGGCAAAAATCTGCCTGAGCAGAGAGGACGTAGAAACCGACGCCTTTGTACTCCACCGGGAGAATGCCGAGCACACGGCTCTGAAACGGTTCGATGTCGACGGCGTAGTCGATGGCGTTGTCCGACAAGACTTGCTCAACTCGTTTACCCTCACTCGGCCGACCGGCGATATAGACCACCGCCACTTCTTTTTCGTCGAATGTTTCTGGGTCCACTAAGGCCATCGAGGTCGCTTCAGGCACTGCTAACTAGCTAGTAATATACTGGTCAGTGTATTTCGGACTTGTGTTACAGGCTAATCCCATCCGCCCCTAGCGATAAAGGGAATCGATAAAACCTGACTTCGCGATTTCCTGGACCAAGGAATTATCGAAAAAGTCCTCGGGCTTCATTTGCTTTGCCTTGGGAGTCTTTGCAACGTCCAGAACCGCCTGGACTTCCTGAGCAGTGATTAAGGGAATGCGGGGAAAAACATCCCTGGTTTCGTCGTAGATGGCTTCCAGCAGCATGCGATCCTCTTGCTTTAGATACTTCTGCATGACTCTCAGACTCGCCTCTTTGTCTTTCTTGATTACGGATATCGCCTCGATATATCCGAGGAGGAACCGCTTTACGGCCTCGCGCTGCTCCTTTACGACTTTGCGCGGCGCCAGCGCTCCGACAAAGACGAACGGAATCTTCATCTTGGTGATGTCGGCGATGAGTTTTATCTTTCCCGCCATCATCGGCGGGTACATCGCCGCGATGGTGCCGACTCCGGCGGCGGCATGACCGGATAGGATGGATGTCACGACCGCCGGCACGGAGCCCGCGTAGAGGAGTTGCACGTCTTTTCCCGGAGTTAGTCCGAATCGAGTGAGCGCGATTCGCGCCGCGTAGTCGGTGGACGCGGCTGGTTGAGTCACGGCTACAACCTTGCCTTTGAGATCCGTCACAGAACTGATGCCGGGTTGACCATAGAGACCAAAGACAAAGGTCTGGGCCGTGCTCGCCAGATAAACTGTGTCGGCGCCCTCGAGGTTAAGATCAATCCCTTGGTTACCCACGAGGCCGATGTCCACGCTTCCTGCGACCATGGCCTGGACAGCCGTCGTGGCCGGAATGTACTGAAGACTCAATGCGACTTCATGCTTATTGAAAAGGCCAAGGTCGTGGGCGATCCAGATGGGTGTCATGGTTCCGCCGGGGGCGTTATACACCCCCCGCAAGGACATGGAATCAGCGGCGGGGAGTCCATGCGCAAACCCGATAGCCGCAAAGAGAACGACCGACCAAAAAGAAGATATCTTTCTCATGGTCGGCAACTATAGGGTAGTCGCTGTCTCGTCGTCAACGAAGATTCGGGAGGAAATCTACCCGAGCGGAGCAGGTGCGCGGCGTTACCAAGAAAAGGGTTTGTGCGGTCGGTGCGTGTCAATCTCCGGCGATATTATTCAGCCGACTCCTCAGGAACGCTCCTCCAGGCTTTCGCCACTCCACTCCTGCGGGTAATAAGAGGAAGAATAAGGAGAAGCGCGGCGGCAAGAATGAAGCCGGCAGAGATCGGCCTCTCGAGAAAAATGGTGAAGCTCCCCGCGGAGAGGATCAAGGATTGGCGAAGCGCCTCTTCCATCATCGGCCCGATCACCATTGCCAGGATCAACGGCGCCCCTTCGAAGTCGAACTTCTTCAGCAGATATCCCAGGATCCCGAAGACCAACATCACGATCCCGTCCCCGACGTTGTTGCTCAGGCTGTAGGTGCCGATGAGGCAGAAGAGCAGGATGAGAGGGAAAAGGAGTTGGTACGGAGTCTTGAGGAGCCGGACCCAGAGCCCGATCAGGGGAAGGTTCAGGACAAGGAGCATGACGTTGCCGACGTACATGCTCGTAATGATCCCCCAGAAAACATCGGGGGCCTGCTTCACCAGGAGCGGGCCGGGCTGAAGCCCGTGGATCATCAGGGCACCGAGGAGAATGGCCATGACCGCGTTGGCCGGGATCCCGAGCGTCAGAAGCGGGATGAAGCCGCCACCGGCTGCGGCGTTGTTCGCTGCCTCGGGCCCGGCCACGCCTTCGATCATCCCAGTGCCGAAGCGCTCTGGAGTCTTTGAGGCTCTCTTCTCAACGGCATACGAAGCGAAGGAGGCGATGATCGCGCCCGACCCCGGAAGGATTCCGAGGAAGAATCCCAGGATCGATCCTCGGAGGATTGGCATCGCCGACCGCCGCCAGTCCTCGCGGTTCGGTAGGAGTCCCCGCGTTGGCGAGGCGAAGATCTCGCGCGTCCGGCCCCCCGCCTGCTCCAGGTTGAGCAGAACCTCGGATATTCCGAAGAGACCCATAATCACAGGCACGAGGCCGATCCCGTCGGCCAGGGTCTGGATCCCGAACACGAACCGCTGGCGCCCGCTGATCGTATCAGCCCCGACCGTCCCCAAGAGCAGGCCCGCCGACGCCATCATCAACGCTTTCAGCATCGAGCCCTGCGCAAAGTAGGTCACGAGGGTGATCCCCAGGAGCATCAGGGCAAAATACTCCGGGGGGCCGAAGCTCAGGCTTACCCGGGCCAGGAGCGGGGCCAGGAAGGTCAGGGCGATGACGCTCAGCGTGCCGGCGATGAAGGACCCGAAGGCGGAAATCCCCAGCGCGGGGCCGGCGCGACCCTGGCGGGCCATCGCGTAGCCGTCCATGGCGGTCACGACCGATGCCGCTTCGCCCGGGATGTTGACGAGGATCGAGGTGGTGGAACCCCCGTACATCGCACCGTAGTAGACCCCGGCCAGCATGATAATCGCGGAGACTGGAGAGGCAGCGAACGTGGACGGGAGGAGCAGCGCGATGGCAGCCGCCGGGCCGATACCCGGGAGGACGCCGACCAGGGTGCCGACGAAGACGCCGATGAAGCAGTAGAGCAGATTGATCGGCTGGAGCGCCACTTGGAATCCGTAAAGGACGCCCTGGAAGATCTCCATGGTCAAAACCCCCAGGGGCCCCTTGGAAGCTGAGTCTTGAGCCAGAGGCCGAAGAGCGCCCAGGAGCCCGCCGTCGCGAGGAGCGACCACATCGCCGACCGTGCCCACCCCGCGTGCTCGAGGCGGAAGAGCAGAAAGAGGAAGAGAAACGTGACCAGGGCGAACCCCAGCGGCTCGAGGAAGAGCAGATACCCGAGGAGGGCGCCAGCCACCAGGCCGAGCGTCCACCACCTAATCCCGGACAGTGAGAGACGCTCGGCCGTGCTGAGCGCGCGAATCAGCAAAGGGAGCGAGAGGAGTCCGAGGACAACCCCGCCCCAGAACGGAAAGAGGCCGGGCCCGGGGCGCTGGACCGTGCCGAGCCCGAGAGCAAAGCCGTGGACTGCGGCGAAAACAGCAACGCCCAGCCAGAAGAGCGAGCCGACCAAATCTTTGTTCATAGATCCTACTTCACGAGCCCGGTCTTTTTGGCGATCTCCTCGACTGTTCGATGTTCCTCGCGCATTTCCGCGACGAGCTTGTCTGGCGGCGCATAATCCTGGACTATCCCGAGTGCCGCGAGCTTGGAGGCGATCGCCGGATCCTTCGCCGCCTTTTCAATCGCGGGAACCAGTACCTTCGTCACCTCGGCTGGCACTCCGGCCGGAGCAAAAAAGGCCAGCCAGACGCCGAGAAGGTTCTGACGATAGCCGAGTTGGGTCAGCGTGGGGGTCTCGGGGAGTTGAGGAGCCTGACTGGAGCTGATGAGCCCCCTCATCGCTCCGCTCTTCAGGTGGCCGCTCAGCGCACCCAGCGTGAACGCCACCCCTTCCACATGCCCGCCCAGGACCGCGGTAATCCCCGGGGCTCCTCCTTTGAACGGCACCATGGTCAGCCCCGCGCCGGTGAGCGAGTTGATGATCTCGATGGCGAAATGGCCCGCTGACCCCGGCCCTATGGTGCCCACCCGGACCTTCCCGGGATTCTTCTTTACGAACTCTACCATCTCGCCGAAGCTCTTGTAGGGGGCGTCCTGCCGCACTGCGATCAGTATGGGAGTCCGCGTGGCCAATCCGAGGGGCGTCAGATCCTTCAACGGGTCATACGGAACCGTCTCTGGATTGAGAATGCGGCTCGAGACCACGGCGGCATTCGGGGTCAACAAGATCGTGTATCCATCTTTCCTGGCCTTGGCCACGTTATCGGTTCCGATGGTGGCCCCCGCGCCAGGCCGGTTCACGGGAACAACCGGAACCTTGAGGAGCTTGGCCAGCTCTTCGCCAATCGTACGGGCGGTGACGTCGGCCGCGTCCCCCGGCGAGAGAGGGATTACGAGGTTGATGGGCTGATTGGGGTAGCCCTGCGCGCCAAGCTGAGGAGTGGCAATCGACACGAGTGACGCGGCTGTCAAACTGGCCAGCAAGCTTTTCATCATGGTTCGTCTCCCGTCTCAGTTGGGCTCACTTTATCAGCCCGGTCTTCTTGGAGATCTCTTCCACGGTTCGATGCTCCTCGCGTATTTCAGAGAGAAGCTTCTCTGGAGGGGCGTAGTCCTGTACCATGCCTAGTGCGGCGAGCTTCGCTGCAATGGTAGGGTCCTTGGCCACCTTTTCAACCGCGGGAAGCAACACCTTCGTCACGTCGGCCGGCACTCCGGCCGGAGCAAAAAAGGCCCACCAGACGCCCCAGAGCCTCTGCCGGTACCCCAACTGGTCCAGAGTTGGAATGTTGGGAAACTCCGGGAACTTGCTGGACATCACGATCCCCCTCAGGCTTCCGCTCTTCAAATGACCTGTTATTGTGCCGAGGGCAGGACAGACGGCTTCCACATGCCCCCCTAGGACGGCCGTTACGGCGGGGGACGCTCCTTTGAAGGGGACCATGGTCAGCGCCGCGCCGGTGATGCTGCTGATAATTTCGACCATGAAATGGCCTCCGCTCCCCGTCCCAAAGGTCCCAACACGAAACTTGCCGGGGTTCTTCTTGGCGTATTCGATCAACTCCTGAAAGTTCTTGTACTCTGAGTCGCTTCGCACGGCCAGGATCAACGGGCTCCGCGTAGCCAATCCCAGCGGAGTGAGATCCTTGAACGGATCGTATCGAACGGTCTCCGGATTCATGATCCGACTCGAAATCAACGCCGCGTTCGGAGCGATGAGAATCGTGTACCCGTCCTTCTTGGCCTTCACCACACTCTCGGTCCCCATGGTGGCCCCTGCGCCAGGCCGGTTCACGGGAACGACCGGAACCTTGAGGAGCTTCGCCAACTCCTCGGCCATTGCCCTGCCAGCGACGTCACCAGTATCTCCTGGCGCGTACGGAAGGACTAAATTAATGGGTTGGTTGGGGTAGCCCTGGGCGTGGAGGTTCGTCACACTTACGAGGAGTGACGCGATCGACAGCAGACTCATGATACGACGCATCATAGCCGCCTCCTTCGGTGAAGCTTCTGCCGAATTTAGTGGGCGCATGCTATTGGAGACTCTCGCTACCTGTCAAGGACAATCGGGAGGTTCGGAGAAGTTCAAATCGTCCAAATCGTTTGATTCGTTCAAGCCGAGAGTAGAGGCGTTGAACAGTTTGAACCTTTTGAACTCCGCCACAAAGCTTTGGCGGATCAGCCCTCGCCACAATGTTTTGGCGAGTCCGTCCGAAGCCTTGTGGCGGATACGTATTGTGGCTGAGGCTTAAACGCCTTCCCCCGAGAGGTAGGTTAACCAAGCTTAAGGAGTCTCTTGGCGTTGCCGCCGAGAATTTTTTCTTGGTCATTGCGGCTCAGCTTGAGGGCGGTAACGATTCTAACCGGGCGCTCGTAGCCCATATCAAAGCAGTAGTCGCTTCCAAGCATCACACGGTCGGCTCCAACGAGGTCGATGAGGTAGCGCAGTGACTCTGGTGCGTGGCTGATCGTGTCGTAGGTGAAGCGTCTGAGATAGCTTAACGGGGCCCTCTTGATCGTGCGGCACTCCTCTCGCACTTTCCACCCGTGGTTGAGGCGGCCGATGAGGTAGGGAAAAGCGCCTCCAGCATGCGGCAAGCAGATATTGAGATTGGGAAACTGATCGAGGAGTCCGCTGAAGATTATGTTGGCGGCAGCGACTGCAGTATCAAACGGGTTTCCTAAAAGATTATGTAAGTAGTAATTAGTCAGCCGCTGAGCGCCAATGACATTGAGCGGATGGAGAAAGACCGGCACTCCTAGAGTGTGAATGCGCTCAAACACCGGCAGAAAGGAAGGATCAGTCAGCTCTTTTCCCCGAACATTTGTACCGAGGTAGATGCCGCGGCAGCCGAGCACGGTGACGGCCCGCTCCACCTCAACAAGAGCAGCCTCGGGATCTTGAAGGGGAAGAGTTGCCAGGCCGACGAAGCGGCTGGGATGGACGCGCGCGGCTTCGGCCATTCCATCGTTAACGAGCTTCGCCAGACGGAGACCGAGAGCGCCATCCCCCCAATAGACCATCGGCGGCATGAGCGAGAGAGCGTGGACTGTTACTCCTTGTTTGTCCATCGCTCTCAGGCGGAGATCGAGATCGTAGTAATGCGGGGTGATAGGGCCAATCGGAACCTGGCCTACCAGGATCATCGGTCCATCCGGACTGGGGCGGAG
>DASYRN010000171.1:0-14708 GCA_036004365.1 Binatia bacterium | reverse complement strand
TCTTCGAGAACATCCGGATCGTTGCTCCGCATATATTTCGCAAAAACTCTTTGGGCCTCTTTTTTGTTGGCGTAGGTGAAATAGATCGCCTCAACGAATCCCTTGAGAGCGTTCTTCACGACGTCTCGATTGCTCTTGATGAAATCGCGCGAGGTGGCAAATCCGTTTCCCTGAACCTCAACCCCTAGATCGGCAATCTGGAGCAGCTCGGCAAAGCCCAATTTTCTCGCCGGGGCGGCTGCGGAGGAGGTGAAAAATGTGGCATCGATCCTTCCGGCGTTTAAAGCGGCAAGCCGCTCGGCATCGGGACCCGATGGAACGAGCGCTACATCCTTGTTGGGATCGAGGTTAATATGTCTGAATAGGATGCCGGCCGCATAATACGTTGCGGCGCCAAAGCCGCTGATGCCGAATCTTTTTCCTTTGAGTTGCTCGAGTTTGGTTATCTCGGGGCGGGCGAAGACGATCTGATCGTACGTGGTCTCCACCGCCGCGACCAGCACGAGGTTGAAGCCCGTCAGGTTCGCCTGCACGACCGTCCCGATGTTCACGATCGGCGGATCGCCGCCGGCCAGGGCCTGAGTCGCCACCTGTCCTCCACGAAGAAAGACTGGCTCTACTTCAAGGCCGTACTTGTTAAACAACCCCATCTCTTTAGCAACCCAAACGTTGCTCTGCCTGAAACTGAGAGATGGGTAGCCGATGCGAATCTTCTTTAGTTGTTGCGCGCTCGCGGCCGCGGAAGTGAGCAGCACAGTGAGCGCCGCAAGGCTAGCGAGTCGATAGATTCCCTTCATAGTTCTCCTCCTTCATCTACTTCAACCCCAGTTGCTTCTTGGCCTCTTCCACGAGACTGGTATCCACGTACTGGAGGTAGGATGGCGCTTTCTTGCCCTCATACCTGCCGGCGTTGGCTCTGAGCTCCATGGTCTTTTCTATCGCCTGTTTATTGATGGAGCTATCGCTGGGCCAGGGTTTGAACTCTTCGACCAGAAAGGCGTAGTCGGTCTCAGCCGCTTCTCGGGTGCTTTTCAGGATCTTCATGTGGACCGCGAGGGCGTCCTCCTTATTTTTTGGGTCATAGAGATATCTTTGGCCTTCGATCATGCCCTTGATGTAGCTCACGACGTGGGGTCGATTGGTTCGAATGAAATCTTCGTGTGCGAACTCGACCACGAATTGGATTGGGCCTAGATGCTCATGGAAGGTCGTCAGCTTGGTGAAGCCCTCCTTCCGCGCTCTCAGATTAAACGGGGGCCCCATGAAGGTGGCGTGAACGGAACCGCCCTTCAGGGCGGCGTAACGATCCGGCGAGGTGCCAACGACGAGTAACTTGACGTCGTCTTCCTTCAGGTTAAAGGCCTTTTGCAGGACCTCTCTCACCATTAAAGTGGTTCCGCCGGTGAGGGAATCCACCCCTAAAGTTTTTCCCTTAAGATCGGCTCCTGACTTGACGTCAGGACGCGCTATGAGGTCATAGGGGAGCTTTGACAGCGCGCCTGAAATGATTTTGACCTTGGCCCCCTTTTCCTGGGCATCGATCACAAAGTCCGGATTGATACGCCCAATGGGAATCGTGTTGCTCAGGACAGCCCGTGTGGTATTCGTGCCTCCGCGGATGATGATCTCCTCTAGATAGATGCCGTGTTTTTGAAAGAAGCGTTTATCTTCGGCGACAAAGAGGGGCCAACTGGATGAAGTTCGGCCGCTGTGAGCGAAGCGGACCGTGGGAAGGCCGGCTTCACCCGCGGAGGCGGCGGGCGACCAGACTGCGGCGAAAAACAGAAAACCTGTCCGAATAAGCCACTTCACTTTTTCTCGTCGCATGAATCCCTCCGTCTAGATGGGGCTAGCCTCGCGGCTAGCGTTGACCTCTTCCTCAATTTGTTTCCAGACGACGTTCTCTAACTCCACGAAACGGCGGTCGGATTTTATATCGAGGTTTCTCGGGTGCGCAAGCGGGACGGCAAACTCGGACCGTATCCGCCCTGGCCGGTGGCTGAAGACGATCACCCGGTCCGAAAGCAGTATCGCTTCCGAAATCATGTGCGTGATGAAGATGACGGTCTTCTTTGTCTGAGACCAGATCCTTAGCAGCTCCAACTGCATGAAGGTACGTGTCTGCGCGTCCAGAGCGGCAAAGGGCTCATCCATGAGAAGAATTCTGGGGTCGATGACCAGGGCCCGAGCCAGATTCACCCGCTGCTGCATCCCGCCGGAAAGTTGATGCGGATAATGGTTCTCAAACCCTGAAAGTCCGACTAGGTTGAGATAGTGGCGGGCGGTCTCTTCCGCCTCTTTGGGAGTCTTCCTCCCCTCCACCCCTAACAGGATATTTTTCAGGCTCGTACGCCAAGGTAGCAGCGAGGCCCCCTGGAAGACAAAGCCCATGACCAGTTCGTTGTCGGCCTCCGTCTGCTCCTTTCCGTCGATAAAGATCTGCCCTGAAGAAGGGGGGAGAAGACCGTTGATGACTCGCAGCAGAGTGGTTTTTCCACAGCCGCTGGGCCCGACGACGCTGACGAACTCTCCCTCTCTCACGGTGAGACTGATGTTCTTGAAGATGACAAAAGGCTCTTGATTTGCGGTTGAAACTTCTTTGCTAAGGTTTCTAAGCTCGAGTACAGGTCCGGCCATGGGCTATCTTACTTCAAGCTCTTTTCTCCAAGGGCTGGCGAGCTCTTCGATGACTTTGAGGAGCTGGAAGCCAAGAATGCCGAGGATAGCGAAGACAGCCACGCCGACAAACAGAATGGGTATATTGAGGGTCTGGCCGGCAAAAAAGATCAAATGGCCTAATCCTTCCGTGGCACCGAACCACTCGGCGATCGCTACGCCCGTCAGCCCTCGGCCCACGGCCAGCCTCAGCCCGGCCAAGATGAACGGCACGGACGCGGGCAGCAGAATTTTCAGGAACAGCTTACCTCTGGAGAGCCGGAAGGAACGACCCACCTCCACGAACTCCCGGCTCACCACCCGCATGCCGTAGAAAGAGTTAATGAGAATTGGAAAAACGCAGCCGAGGAAGACGATGATGATTTTCGACGCGAGGTCGATGCCAAACCAGAGAAGAAGAACGGGGGCGAAGGCGATGCGCGGAGTGGTGTAGAGCGCGGTCATCCAGGGGGTGAGATAGTCTCTGAGAACCGGGCTCAGGGCCATCACAAAGCCCACGGGAACCCCGACCAAAGTGGCGAGGAGCATGCCGTATAGGAAAATGGATGAGCTAGCGTAGAGGTGAGGATAGAGATCAGCCGTGACGAACAGCATCTCGTAGCCTTTAACCACCACAACCAGCGGCGAAATCAGGAGAGCAGTGTCGTTAATGATGCGGGTGGCGAGGATGTGCCAAAGGACGAGACCGCCCAAGATCGAGAGGAACTTGATAATGCCGTGCATCGGTTACCACTCGGCCGTCTCGCGCCAGGGAGCAAGCTTCTGTTCCCCCTTTTTGATCAACGCGAAGCTGCCCATTCCCATGGCTGCAAGGAGGACCACCGTCACGAATAGTTTGGGGCTATCCCAGGTCTCCGATGCATCGCGGAGGAGATAGCCCAATCCGGCGTTCGCGGCCATCAACTCTGCCACGATCACTCCGAGCATCGCCCGGCCGACTCCGAGCCGCATTCCGGTGATGATATACGGCAGCGCCGCCGGCAAGCGAATTTTGTAGGTGTTTTCCCAAGGCTTCAGGCGCAACGACTTGGAGAGTTCTAGCCAGGTGGGATCGATGTTTTTGACCCCCGCTGCGGTGTTCAGCATGATTGCGACGGCCGTGATTTTGAAGACCACGATAATCTTGGAAAGCAATCCAATACCGAACCAGATGATGATAAAAGGGACGAAAGCTATGACGGGGATGGAGTAAAGGGTCGCGATCCACGGATCCATGAGATCGTCGAACCATCGATAGCGCCCCATCAGGTAACCGAGCAGGATGCCGATAACGCAGGCGGTGCTGAAGCCGCAAACAAACTCGAAAAGCGTGGCAAAGAGATGCTGGTTGAGTTGGCCGCTGAGGGCCAATTTCCACAGGGAACGCAGCACGCTGCTGGGCGGTGGAATCAGCAGCTCGTTTTCGAGCAGCAACCGCGTCAGCATTTCCCACAGGAGCAGTCCGCCCATGACCGAATAGAAGCCACGGCTGATCTCCTTTTTGACCAACGGCCTCTTTCCAGTGACGGAGCTACCGATAAAGCTCTTTATCATCGCTCTTGTCCTGGTAGAGGTGGATCTTGGGAAAGATAGAGAAGCGGCCCGGTCTCCCTTGGACTAGAAAATCTACCGGGATGAAGCCTTCGAGCAAAGGGATCGGAAGTTGCAGACCCGCAAACGGGCTTCTTGGATCGGTGCCCAACATCAGCCGGTCGCCCCAAAGCCCGGCCGGTAGCCCGCCGCTCAGACTCACTCCGCTCGCGGAGACGCTGCCCTGAATAGGCGGCAGTTTGAATTTGCTGCCGGGATCCGTTTCGTTTTCGCTTAAGAACTGGTGGTCAAGGACTTTTGAATAGGAAGAGCCTGTCGCCTCCCGCACGAGGGTAAAGGTTGTCTTGTCACTCTCGCCGTCCGGTTGTTCACGTTTCGCGTCCAGCCCGCCTTTTGTTTCGATTCCAGCTTGAAGAAGAGGTAGGGGTAAGTTCTTGATGCCTCCCCGACTTCCTTTGTCCCTGGACGAAGCGTCGCCCAGCGCAACCTGATAATTCTTCTGTCTGAGAGCCATCCGGAAGCGATCGATGCTTTCTCTATCGATGGGATAGCTCTGGCTTCGGACGCCCCATGGAGTCTGGAAATGGAGAAGCATTTGTCCGTCGCTCAAGATATTGACTCCCTTCTCGGCTAACTCCATATTGCCCAGGTTGCCGTCAAAGAGGGTGGGTTTGAGCCGGAGCCCCTGAGAACCATAGAGATCAGGATTTTCCACGAGAAAGTTTTTGCTCATTCGGATTCCTTGGTTCTCACTCTTTGCCAGCGCGGAGAGTCTTTGAGTCGCATCCTGGGCGGCCGTGCTTTCCGGAAAATCTTCCAGGATCAGCTTTAGATAGGATTCCTTAGCTTCTCTGTCGGGACTCCTTTCGGCAGCCTGTAGCAGCGCCTTAGCTGCCGTATTTTTGAGTTCCGAAAATTTCTTTTCGTCCTCGAGTCCTGCCATCCGGTAGTAGGCCAGCGCTCTGTCGTACCTCCCGTTCTCTTCGTAGGCCTGACCTAAGATTTTATAGACTTCGGTTGCGCTGTCGGATTGGGGATGGCTGCGGACGTAAGCGACCCCCTTATCCAGGACATCTTGAGAAGAGATCGGGTTGGAAGTCATAACCTCAAAGAGATTCGTGCCGATCATAAGGACGTTCGCGGCTCCGACCGAGGCTGCGCCTACGGGACCCGCAGCTATGATGGGCGCGGCGCTGTAGAGCAGATTTTTCCTAAGCAGGTCTTCGCCCAGCAGAACATATTTAACGTTGTCAAGCCGGCGCTGACTGCGCGCTTCTTGAAAGGAAGCCAGAAGATTGTACTCCGGACTCTGGAGGAGAGCTTCAGCCCTCTGTTTTTCCTGAGGATTGACTGAAGAGCGGGCGATCTGCTGGAGAGTCTTCTTCGCTTCTTCATGCCGTCCTTGGATTTCCAGCGCGACGGCTGAAGCATCTCTTGCCGAATCGGCCAAGGGTTTTCCCCGATACTTGTCCGCCAGGATGTTAGCTTCAGCCCCTATCTGCTCTTGGTCTCTGAGCGTAAGAGCGTAGAGAAGACTGCTCAGATCGTGCTCCTCTGGAGTTTTTGTTGGTCCAGCCGCGGCCGTGTTGGAAATCGTCAGCCCTTTCTTTCGTTCTTCCTCTTGCCGTTGGAGACGCTTTTTCACCTGCTCGAGTTCACGTTGAGCCTCACGAGAGGAAGGATCGATGATCGAAGCGACTTCGCAGTGAAACGCGGCCCTGGAAAGATCTCCTTTGCTGCCCGCCTCTTGGGCCAACGCCAACTGTCTTTGAATCAAGACCTTGCGTCTCTTTTTCTCCAGTTCCTCTATGCTTTTTCGGATTTCGCCGTTCTGAGGATCATCGGGGTGCCGCTTGAGATGTTCTTGATATAGAGCTAACGCCTTTCTCTCCTCGGCCGGCATTTCCGCCGAGGAGAACGCGACGAGCTGCGCCATGGTGGCCTCCACGGCGGCCCCGATGTAGGAGCCCGATACGACGCTGACCAAGTCGACCGAGCTGAGCACCCGGTTGAGCGCTCCGCCCCAGCGGTTGGCGGCATTTTTCTTCAGCAGCTCATCGGCTTGAATCCGATCATCGCCCCGGAGCCGCCATTCGATGAGCTGTTTTTCTTCGAGCGACGAAGCTGCGCCAAGCGCTTTCCTTTGAGCCTCTAAGTAGCGGCTGTGGTCCCGAAGCGTGTTGTTAAAGAGATCGAGCGCATGGCCGCTCAAGCCGGTGACGGAACCGCTCTCTTTTTTGAGCTGGACATCCTTGTTCTTAAAGAACTGCAGGTGTCCCTCGAGGGTCTCCCCGCTATTGGTCAAGCTATCTACGAGAAGCTGGCGCGCGCGCTTGTCTACGTCGTCGGGAAAAAATTGGGGAGGAGGAGGGGGTTTGTCAAACGGATTATACTCGGGCAGGGGGTTGAGAATTCTCTCGAGCAGGAAATTCCGTTCTTGGGCCCAGAGACTCTCAGTTACGAGGAACCATGCGTCCAACAGAGAGGCGCATAGGAGGAGCCCAAGAAGGCTTTTCTTCACCGATTGAGCCTCCGCATTTTTTCCATCAGTCCGCGAAGCCCGTCGATTTTTCCTTGCGCCTCTATTTTCTCCACGATCCCGTCCACTTGCACCACCTCTGTATAGAGCCTTAAGCCTGACTTTGCAAGTTGATCAAAAGTGGCCAGATCGAAAGTTAGTCCTTCAGGGTCATTTTGGGAGGCGTACTCTCTGGCCAACTGGACATAGAAATCGCCGAAGTCCAGAAGATAGCGATAGAGATTTTTACTTTGGCGGTGTTTAGTAATCAGTTGGGTGTAGCCCAAAATAACGAGTTGATTTCCATCCTTTAACCGGTAGCGGTTCAGTTCCACGAACGCGACCTTAGCCCGGTCAATTTTTTCCTCTTCCACTCTCGCGAGATACTCGTAAGGAGTCCCTTGATTTTCCTGAATCAGTTCGTTCCAGGCCGCCACTTTTTCATCCAGGCCCCTCATGTATTGAAAGGGATCCTGGGCGGGTAGCGGCTTTTGCAGGATGACCTGGAAGTGTTCAAGTACCGCGAGATTTTTAGCGGCTTCGGCTCCGAGCTTTCCGTCCAACTCGGCGACTTTTCGGTAATAGGCGATAGCCTGATCGTACTCCCGAAGCTTCTCGTACGCCGTTGCCTTAGCGAATTGAATGATGTCGGTGAATTGTCCGGAGTTTTTCTTCTCGTAGTCCTCCAGCCGGATCAGAGTTGCCTTCATGATGTTGATGCCGGTCACATCTTTGGGGATTGGGAAGCGATAGAGGTCGTCGCGGCTTAGCCTTTGAAAGTCTTTGATGATGTCCAGGATATCTCTGGCGGGTTGGTACTGGCGCTCGGGGACGACTTTTGAAGAACAGCCAGAAACGAATAGCAATCCAAGCGTAACTGCGAATACGATTTTGGATTTTAGATTTTTGATTTTGGATCGCAAAACTTTGTTAAGGTTAGTTAACAGCGCTCAGCCATCAGTGGTCCGCATGGCATGCACAGATCGACGATGGATGGTGGAGGATAGAGGATAGCCATCCTCGCATCCTCGATCCTCAGCGTTCTCTTTTAGCCCGTCTTAATCAGCGAGTAAAACAAAAGCAAATCTCCTTTTTTTCCCGCCGCGAAATCATGGCGTATGCCTTTAGGGATGTGGCAGATCGTGCCGGGCTTCAGAGCGATGCTTCGGCCGTTGATCCGCAAGCGGCCACGGCCTCGGAGCACGTGGCAGACTACGTCTTTGTCGCGGTGACTGATTTCCCTCGGATCCGAATGCTTTTTTGGTTTGAAGGAGATGATCCCGGTGCTGAATTGTTTCCGCTCGATGCAGCTCTTGTAGCGGATTTCCGGGTTAACTTGGTGAAGATCCTGAATGGCCTTTCGGATGTCGATGATTTTCATCTGCTAAGGCGATAGGCAACAGGCTCCGCCACAAAGATTGGCGGATCAGCCTCAGGCTGAATCAGGCAACACGCAACAGTAAGAAAGGCGGATGACCAACTTCTGTTGCCTCTTGCCACGCTCGTTGCCTAGTCTTCCTTAATGGCTTCAAAGATTTGCGCGATGGCTTTTTCGGCCTCGCTGTCGGGGACTCGGCATGAACCGACGACTCGGTGTCCACCGCCGCCGAACCTTTTCAGCAGGGCGCCGACATTGACCTTTGAAGTGCTGTTAAAAATGTTATAGCCAACGGAGATTGCGGTCGTGTTAGGCCTCTGGCTGTCGTTAGTGATTTTCATGGAGATATTTCCCTTGGGGAATAAAGTATAGATCAGGAACCGGTTTCCATCGGGAACATTCTTGATGCCCCTAAGGTCCGTGAAAATGACGTTCCCTCTCAGAGTTGTCCGTTGCAGGAGGATCTCTTTAAGTCTCTCCTGACTGTCGAGGATCCGTTGGCAGCGGCGCTTTACTTCGGGTTCCTTCATGATCTCGTCGACCGGGGCATCGCGCAGGAGTTCAATAAGGCGCAGCCAATAGGGCTCGTCCTGCAGGCGCACGCCGTCGATGGTCATGGAAATCAAGACGTAGCCCTGAGGGTGAAGTACTTCCTCGGGGCTCAGAAGCGCGGCATCGACTTTATCCGTTTCTGCCAGTAAGAATTTCATCCGCTCAGACCCTAGAACTTTCAGCCCGTCTTCAATCTTTCTGTTGCGCATTTCAGCCGGAGGCTGATCCGCCTCAGGCGGAGCCTTTTGCTTGTTGCCTTCTGCCGTGTAGTATTCGTAGACCACGCGGGCAGCGCTAGGGGCCAGACGAAAGGCTCCTCTTCCGGGGATAAGAGAGTTTTCGGTAAATCCGGGCGCTTTGTTGGTGATGTGATGATCGAACCACAAGGTGCAGTTCGGGTGATAGGGGAGATTCGCGATAATGTCGCCCGGACGGATCTCTACCATACCGTCCTGCATGAATTTGGGCTCCACGAAGAAAAAAGAGTCGATCTCTTCCATCAGCGTGATGATGGAGGCGCAGACCAGACCGTCGAAATCGGCTCTTGTGACGATTCTCATAGACCGATGACCTCTTGGAGAGGCGTTAATGAAATTCCGAAAGCTGTTGCCACGCCTTGGTGAGTGATTTTCCCCTGGTAAGTATTGAGCCCCTTGGCCAGGGCCGCGTCATCTCTCAGAGCTTTTGGGAACCCCTTATCCGCCAGGTCTAATCCGTAGGATAAGGTTGCGTTCGTGAGAGCGTACGTCGACGTATTGGGTACGATTGCTGGCATATTCGCCACGCAGTAATGTACCACCTCTTCTTCTATATAGATGGGATGGTGATGGGTTGTTGGGCGCGAAGTCTCAGAGCAGCCGCCCTGGTCGATCGAGATGTCTACGATCGCCGCGCCCGGCTTCATGAGTTTTACAAGAGAACGGGACAAAAGCTTTGGAGCCTTCGCCCCAGGGATCAGCACGGCGCCGATCACGAGATCGGCATCCACGACCTCTTCTTCAACGTTAGCTCGGTTGGACATCAGAGTCGTTAGGTGTGATCCCAACATATCATGGATATAGCGGAGTTTTGAGGGGTTCACATCCAAAATGCTCACGTAAGCCCCCACGCCGGCGGCGACCTGGCAGGCGGTAGAACCGGATATCCCGGCGCCGAGAATGACAACCTTGCCGGGACGCACTCCGGAGGCGCCGCCGAGAAGAATCCCTCTGCCGCGATTTTCGGCCTGGAGACACCAGGCTCCCACCTGGATCGAGAGCCGTCCGGCGATCTCGCTCATCGGCGTCAACAGAGGCAGCGAGCCGTCTTCTAGTTGAATCGTTTCGTAGGCGATCGCGGTGACTTTTTTTTCGCGTAGGGCGCGCGTCACCGGCTCGCTGGCAGCCAAATGGAGGTAAGTGAAAAGAATGAGGCCGTCACGGAGCAATGAAAATTCGGCCGGCTGCGGCTCTTTAACCTTCATGACCAAATCAGCCCGTTGCCAGACTTGAGCGCCTGAGTCGAGCAGCGCTGCACCCGCCGCTTCATAGGCGCGATCCATGATGCCGCTGCCCAGTCCGGCTCCTTTTTCTATCAATACCTTGTGACCGTGCGAAACCAAGGCGGCAACGCCGGTGGGCGTAATGGCAACTCGGTTTTCTTCTTCTTTGATTTCTTTAGGGACCCCGACGATCATACTTGCTCAATTATTCTAGCCTACGTGGAGAGGTAATGTCCATAAATTTGCGCGTCTTTGAAATCGGCCGTCGAGAAGGAGGTGTATGCAAGGCAGCACGAAGACTCGCACCGGAGCGTACAGCTGTTAGTACGTGAGGATGCGAGGCTGAAGTGATAACGCGGCAGACGCCCCTTATCGACGGATCAGCAACGCCATGCCCCCCATGCGAGGAGGAGCCAGCCGAGAAGAAAGGCAGCGCCGCCGATAGGAGTGATCGCTCCGAGCCAGCGTACGCCGGTGAGGCTCAAAAGATAGAGGCTTCCCGAGAAGAGGATTGTGCCTAAGATGAAGAGCCACCCGGCCGCCGTGATGCTGCCTCCCGGCCACCGAGTTGAGGCCCACGCAACACCGAGGAGAGCGAGCGCATGGTACATTTGATAGCGCACGCCCGTTTCAAAGATAGTTAGCATCTCGGGTGTGAGTTTGTTTCTAAGCCCGTGCGCAGCGAAGGCCCCCAGGGCGACGGCGAGCAAAGCGGAGATTGAACCTGCGATGAAAAAAAAGCGGTCCATTGTACGGCATCTCAAATTTCAAATCTCAGATTTCAAAGATAGATTTTAAGAATCGACATCAACTTCTTTAGACTTTTTTCTCTGTTCTGCGGCGGCTTCGTTGATGCGGCGTAGTTCTTCTATAAATTCCTCGCGATCCTGTCTTCCTGTGTATCGAGTTTTTGCTTTTTCGTCCAAATGCCGCTGGCCAGAAATGTCTGAGGTTTTCAATTGCTCAATCCAGCCATAGAGCTGCTTCGATATCTTTTCCGATCTGTCTCTGAGATCTGCGATTTGAGATTTGAGATTGTCAAAGGCACTCCAGCCTTCCAGCACGCGGAGCATAGACCGGACCTCTCCTGAGGAGCCACGAGCGATATAGAGGAAACCCAACAGTTCATTGGTTGTGCCCCTCTCGAAACCTTCGGCTATATTGTTGGAGACGGAGAGCGTTGCTCGCTCCAATTGATCACGCAGGCCAGGGTGCCGCCGAAATGGTTCTAGCGCGGTGACTTCATACACCTTTCGAGCGAGCTCCGCAGCATCTTGCCAGACCGGCAGGTCTTCGAAACGACGGTACTTCATGTTCGCCTCGCTGAATGTTCATATCACAAAAATCTACCATCCGAAATCTGCGATTTGAAATTGAAAATTGTTTTGTTGGATTAGCTCGTGATAGAAACCGCCATTCATGGGGCAGTGAAAGAATCTTTCTGCTTGGCAGCGGGGATTAAAACCGAAGGCTTGGCCATCTTAGAGAGTGTGGTGGTAGCGAAGAATTCTGGCAGGGCGTTTGTTGTTAGAAACGGTCAGAGACTCCGGGCGGCCGGAACGCCGATGGTAGAGTTCTTTACTCTCCTACTGGCTAGGGAATAAACCTTGGCTTCGGGACGACCTTTGAGCTTGGCTGACTTCCAGCACAGCAAGCCCCGACGAATATAATTGGGGTCTAGACGTAGTATCTCACAGATATTTTCAAAAGAAAAAAACCAAGTATTTTCTTTCTCCAAAATCCACTCTTCTGCCTCACGGAATAGCTCCTTGCCTCTCTTGTCCTTTGAAAGGACATACAACTGGAAACATTCAATAGCATCTTCCAGCACCGCCAGCATGAGCTCCTCTTCTCCGTGCCGGGTATCTTTTTTTAAGCTCTCAACGAATTCGCTGTCCAGCGCTAGCCGCATACGTTCCTTGCTTTAGAGTTTCGCAGTCCCTACTCCAGTGAGAATCAGGATCTCGTTCGTTTCTCAGCGGTTGGCGATTAGCTGCGCAATTCCGCGTTCTGGGGTGATGGAATTGGCGGATCGGCCATCAATGAGCACAAGGTCTCTATGCCCGAGTCTCAGCACCGGGTCTCCATCCTCGTCGTGCCACATGCCCAGCTCATCCCTATCAAATTTAACTAGGAAGCAATTCCCTGTCCTGGTTTCTACTTGCTTGATAGTTCCGCATCTCTGTGGCAGCCATTGATGGTTTACAGCCACCCTAACCCGATCTCCCTTTTTGAGGATAAGCTCCATGATAGTCAGGGCAGAAACGCAGAAGTTATGCCATAGGGAAGAAATGATCTCCCGTCCTATTCTGTCCGGCCTTTTCATGAGCTGTCATCAGGTAGAGAAGGCGGTGCCGACCCTTCTCAAGGTTTCGGGGTTTCCAGTCCAGGCGAAGATGCCAGCAGTCGTACCCGACCCGACCGCAAGCCCCGGAGACATCGGTTTCCGGTTGACAGTTCGGACTGCATGATGGAAAAATCTCGTTGCTTGGCAGGCGTGTGCTAGATCGGAGGCTATATGGCTGTCTTCGAGAGTGTTGTTATACCGAAAAATTCCGGCAAAGCGTTTGTTGTCAAGAAGGGGCAGAGGCTTCGGGTAACCGGCAGGACAGTGGTGGATTTTGTTGTGTTTAATCTCCACGATGTCAGAGAGAGATTTGATCAGGCGAGGACGAAGACCAATCAGGCGAAGATCTTTATCAGCACAGGCGATCAATTGATCTCAAAGCTCAACAACCCGTTACTCACCATTGTCGAAGATACATTTAAAGAGGGCAGGCACGATTTGCAGAAGGGGATGTGCAGCAAAAAAAGATTTGAGCTCGTGGCTAAGGGCTTAGCCAAGAGACAGTTTGCCGAGGGGGTGGATTTAAATCCAAAGACTCCAGAAGAAATTCCCGATCACGGTTGCTGGGAGAATCTTAGCGAGGCTCTGAAGCCGTGGAATATCCCTCCGGAAGACATCCCGAGTCCCTTCAACATTTTTCAGACGATGAAGATCGATCCTGAGACAGGCACGATGTTTGACACGATGATACGGCCCAAGGAACAAGCTTATGTAGACTTCAGGGCTGAGATGGATTGCCTGGTTGGGGCTAGCGCATGCCCTCAGTCTGGAAGGGGAGAAGCTGTCCGGATCGAGATCTTCGACGTGTAACGGCTGGGCATCCCTGGCTAGAGGGTTTCTGGCAAGTCTTTAAGCTTAAACTCGGAGGCAAGTTCGCTTAATTGCTTCCAGGTTGCCCCATCAATCTCCACGCCCTCTTTGAGTTGTTTTGCTTCTCTTCGTCGCGCCATCTCGCCCGGAAAAAGTATCTCGTCAAATCCCGGAGCCGGCTTGGTCGATTTTACGAATGAAACGAATTCGTCGACTTTGTCTAGAAAGTGATCCACGGGCTGGAATTCGTCAACTGCGAAGGCTTGCAGAAATATGCCGTTGACACCATGGCCGCCTTTGTTCCACCAGTCTTTGCCCGGGCCGTTACCCGAGAGAATGCCGCCGAGAATTTCCGTGACCAGCGCGACGCCGGAACCTTTGTAACCGCCGAAGGGTAAAAAGACGCCGCGTGGCGGACCGCGGAAGGCTTTGAAATCATTTGTCGGATTGCCGTAACCATCAAGGATCACCCCATCGGGGATGGCTTCGTTTTTCGCTACTCGCTTTTGTATCTCGCCCATGCTCATCGCCGCCGTGGCAAAGTCAAGTAAGATATGCTCGCCATTTCTTGCCGGTATGCCGAAGGCCATGGGATTGGTGCCCGTAATCCCTTTCATGCCGCCGTAGAGAGTAGTATTGCCTGAACCAACGCTTACGGCGCCCATGCCGATCAAGCGCGCTTCCGTAGCCATCTCCATATAGTCCGCAAGCCGCCCGGTATGGCCGGCGTGACGGAGACAAACCATGCCCGCGCCGTGCTCCTTCGCTTTCTTGATCGCGAGATCCATCGCTGTGTGGGCGGCGACCTGGCCGATGTAGTGATGACCCTCTATGACGGCGGTGATTTTGCCTTCTCGTTCTACCTTGGGTCTTTCACGAAGGTTGATCGTCCCGTCCTCGATCCACGCCAAGTAGGGTGAAATGCGCGTTACGCCGTGGCCTGGATAGCCACGAAGGTCGGCTTTGACAAGGAGCTTGGCTACAAGCTGCGAGTCGCCGTCGGGAAAGCCCCCCGCGACGAGGAGCCTTTGGATAAGCCGCAGCAATTCATTGTGTTTGAATTTCGGCACCGGGTGTCCTTTCGGTCGTTTCGTTATGGCTACTTTTGTACGGCGAAGAAGCGCTCGAGCCAGTCGGAAACCAGACGCGTGACACGCGGATTTTCCTGGTTAAACATGAAGTGATCGACGTCAGACAACAAGTACAGTTCCGCCGGCTGCTTGGCTCGCCTGAACAGCTCGATCGATTCGTGAGTGGGTGTTACGGAATCGTTAGCGCTGTGGAGCAGGAGCAGAGGGCGCGGCGACATCTTTCCCACCATGTCGTCGGCGCGAAAGTCATACATGCTCTGCGCCGTCTCGGCGGGAAATTCCATGATAGATCCCGCGCTCATGTTCCGGCGCAATCGCTCCGGAAT
>DASYRN010000170.1:0-46543 GCA_036004365.1 Binatia bacterium | reverse complement strand
CCGCGGTCCATAAAAAAGAGGCTCATCGCCCGACCCAAGAGGTGAGGGGGACATTCTTCTTGAATAATGGCTCGAGCCAAGACCCGGTAACTCATCTGCATCGCGCCCACGACGGTGAGAAGCACGAGGGAAAGCACCATGGTATGCGAAACCGCGAACAGAAATATGGCTGCTGCATAGATCAGACTGGCCCCTAAGAGCAGGCGTCTCATTCGCCTCAACCTCGTGCGGACGGAGAGCAGAAAACTTATTGCCACGGCACCCACTCCAGGAGCTGATACCAGCAAACCATAGCCCGTGGGGCCGACGCGCAGGATTTCCTGCGCAAAATAAGGGAGAAATTGAGAGTAAGAGATGCCAAAGAACCCATTCGAATAGGTTGTCAGGATGGTGGACAAGACCCGATGGTTTTGGCGTAGATAAGAAACGCCCTCTCCAATATCTTTCAACCACTCCCCTTTAACCCAGGCCATCGAAGAGGTTGGCGGCTGCATGCGGAAGAGCGTGCCCAGCATCCAGAGGATGGTGAGGGACTGGATCAACAGGCAATAGCCGGGGCCAATCAAAGTAAGCAAAACTCCTCCAAGGGAAGGACCCAGGATCTTCGTCAAGTTGTGGGTCGCTGAATGTAGCGCCAAGGCGCTCACGACAGCCTCCTGCGGAACCAGGGAGACGACTAACACCTGCTGAGCTGCTGTGCTAACGGAGCTGACGATGGCCATGAAGATGACCAAGATCACGATGTGCCAAAACTGAATCGATCCGGAAAAGACCAGAAAGGCGAAAACCAGAGTCTGCAGAAGGTTGAGCGCTCGGCTCGCGACCAGGAGCTTTATCCGATCCACCCGGTCAGCGATCACGCCCCCTATCGGCCCAAATAAGAAGCGCGGCGCAAACTCAAAAAAACCGATAAGCCCCAGATAAAAGGCAGACTGGGTCAGCTCCCATACCAGCCAGTTCTGGACCACGAAGTGAATGTACTCTCCCGTCTCGCTTGGCAGATAGCCGACAGCGAAGAGGCGGAAGTCGCGATAATGGAGCGCTGGAGGAAGTCTCACCGGGATGACTGGAGGAGGGCTAAGGCACCTGGGACAGGCGGTCGCTGTAGCTCTTGACGAAGGCCATGCGCCTAGTCGCTGGGATGACGATGGAGCCGAGGATGATCATCGGCATTAAAAAGGATTTCCAGCGTTGCCTGCGCCTTTCTGCTAAAACAGCGTTGGGAGGCAAGTCATCCATAAATTCTACGCCAGATGACGACCCAGGATTTTGCTCGCAAGCCAAAAAGTCAGTCCGTTGAAAAAGAGCAGCACCAGAACGATGCGAATGAGGAGCCCAACGTCCCAGCCGGATAAGATCAAGACCCGCATTCCGTTGACGGCATAGGTCATGGGGTTCACCTGAGCGACTAGACGCATCCATGTGGGGAGAGTCTCTAAGGGGACAAAAGCGCTGGAGAGAAAGGTCATGGGCAGAGCCGTGATACCCACGATGGCGAAGAAATCCCCGTGGCTCTGTAAGACAAAAGCCAGGATGAGTGAGATCGCCGTTACCCCGAAGCCGAGGAGAAGGCTAAGAAGCAACAGCGTGAAAACGCCCCCGATGCCGGTAGCGATGCGGATGCCGAAGAGCAGGCCCAGAGCCAGAATGATGAAACACTGGAGAATCGTATTGAGATTCACGGCGAGAAAACGGCTGACCAAAATGGACGTGCGCGAAATCGGCGCGGTCATGAGCCGCAGCAGGAAGCCGTTTTCCTTGTCGAAAAGCAGGGGAATGCCACCGGCCATGCTGTTTCCGAAAGCTGTGAGAGCAAGAATTCCAGGCAGCAGGTAGGCGCGGTAGTCCCCGCCCGCAGACTCCCGAACCAGACTTTGAAAGGCGCCTCCCATAAAGATCAACAAAATGACCGGATTGACCAAATTAAAGGCCATGCTAAAAGGCTCGCGCCGAAGGTGGATCATCCAGCGCAGGAGCTGTCCCTTGGTCTCTTGCACGAATTCAGACACGGCCACCGTCTTCTCCAAAAGAACGGCCCGTGTAGTGAAGGAAAACCTCATCGAGACCCGGGCGGCTGTATCTGACGGCATGAAGCGGGATCGCTAGCTTGGCGGCGGAGTCCAGGATCTGAGGCAACGCAAGTTCGTTGCTTTCGACATAGACCTTGAGAACGACACCGTCCTTCACGGTTCCCTTGACGATCTTAAGCTGCGAGAGAGCTTTTTCCAAGGCAGTTAACGTTTCTCCGTGATCTTCGTTGAGCCTGGCGATCTCCACGGACACGACATCTCTCTTGAGTTGGCTCCTCAGCGCTGCCGGACTGCCCATGGCGGCGATTTTGCCCCTGTCGATGATGGCAACTTCATCGCAGAGACGTTCCGCCTCGTCCATATAGTTAGTGCAGAGGAAGACTGTTGTCCCTTGCTCTTTGAGTTTCACGATATAGTTCCAGACATCGCGGCGCACCTGAACGTCCAATCCTAAGGAGGGTTCGTCGAGGAAGATGACCGGCGGCCGGTGGATCAGGCCACAGGCAAGATCGAGTTTTTTCTTCATCCCGCCGGAAAAATGTCTCGCGCGACGATCCTCATGTCCCGCCAGGCCGACGAGAGTCAGCAATTCACGAGTCCTCGATTCTCGAATAGCAGAAGAAAGATGGTAAAGATCGGCGTAATAATACATATGCTCCCGCGCGGTCAAATAAGGATCGACCGTCAATTCTTGGGGAACGTAGCCGATGACACTTCGGACCTTGCCCGGATCCGTGAGAAGGTTGATACCGTTCACTTCGACTCGTCCCTCATCGGGCCGGACTATCGTCGTAAGGATCTTTACCATTGTCGTTTTCCCGGCGCCGTTCGGCCCCAAGAGGCCGAAGATTTTCCCCGTCTCGACCTCGAGAGATACTCCGTCGAGCGCAACGACAGAATCGTAGTTTTTTTTCAAATTATTGACGCGAATGATGGAGAAAGGCATTGCACGAGAATATATTACGGGCCCTAGAGGATGTCCAACGGCTGATGTTCACGCCGAAAAAAACTCTTGTCAATACAGACAAATTCGATTACAAACGACACGATGACGAAAAAAAAATTGATTATCGATGTCCATCATCACTGGATGCCCGAGGAGCACTATCGCCGTCCGGAGCTTCACATCCGGCATGATGAAGACGTCGTTTATGAGCCCGATCGCTTTCGCATCCGACGCGCCGGGGTTCAGCTCTTTTCTCCCCCCAAGATGACCGCTAGGATCGAAGAGCAAATTAAGGGTATGGATCGGGCCGGTGTCGACCAGGCCGCGCTTCATGTGGGGGTGTGGCTCGATTGGGTAGATCTGAAGGCCGCGCGGCTGATCAATGATAGGATGGCGGAGATCAGCGCGCAATATCCTGGCCGCATTATTCCCCTCGCTCATGTCCCTCCGCTCGATCCCGAAGGGCAAAAGGAGCTGAAGAGAGCGGTTGTTGAATTGGGTTTCAAAGGGGTGGCGATCAACACTCACGTCAACGGAGTTCTCCTGGACGATGAGCGCTATTATCCTTTTTACAAAGCCGTATCCGATCTCGATATTCCAATATCGGTTCACCCCGCTTCTGAGATACCGCTGGCACGTCCGCATGGCATGGAGCAATTTAATCTGACGCGCAACTTGGGCCGCGCCTTTGACACAACCATCAATATGGCTCGCCTCATGCTCAGCGGCACACTAGATCGGTTTCCCAATGTCCGCTTTGTGTTTTCCCACCTGGGAGGGGCGTTCTTTGCGATAAAGAACCGACTGAACCCGGCCCATTTTGACAAGCGTCCCAAGAGCTTTTTCGAGAAATACAAGAGGAGGATCTTTGTCGACACGGCCCCGCCTTTTTGGGGCCCGGAAGAGATCCGCTTCGCGGTTCACATGATGGGAGAGAATCAAGTTCTCCTGGGAAGTGATTTTCCGACCGTCGGATTGCTTAAAGATTCAGTGGCGATTATCCGGAAAGCGAAAACGACCACCCAGGTGAAGAAAAAAATCCTAGGCGACAATGCCCGAAGACTCTTTAGGTAGCGTGGAGATAGGCAAGGGTGAACCCAAGGTTCTAGAAAGAAATTAGCTATGCCTCAGCCTGACGCAGCAGAGAAAAAAGACGAAAATTGGTGGGAGATTTGCCCTCTTTGCGGCTTCAAGCTTCTCAGTCAGAGGTGCCGTTTAATCTGTTCTAATTCCCGCTGCCACTATTTTCAAAGCTGCAGCGAATTTGACACCCGATAGGTTAGGGTGTAGCTCCCTGGTTGAATCGTAGCATCCGCTTATGTCGAAGATAGCTGGCATTGTCGTCATCGGGAACGAGGTCCTTTCAGGAAAAACCCAAGATACGAACTCGCACTTTCTTTGCCGGGAACTTCGCGCCTTAGGCGCGGAGGTGCGCAGAATCTCGGTTATTCCAGACGAAATTGATCTGATCGGGAAAGAAGTCGCTGCGTTCTCGCGCGACTTCGATTTTGTCTTCACGAGCGGTGGAGTGGGCCCGACCCACGATGATGTAACCATGGCGGGAATCGCGCACGGATTTGGAATTCGAGTGGTCCATCATCCGGATCTCGAGCGGCGACTGCGCGAACGTCATGGCGCGAATCTCAACGAAGCACGGCTTCGGATGGCGGAAGTTCCTGAAGGCGCCGAGCTCGTGGGCGAGGACTCGCTTTATGCTCCGGCGGTAAAATTTAAGAATATTTACATTCTTCCCGGCATTCCCAAAGTCCTGCAGGATCGTTTCCACGCGATCAAGGAAGGTTTCCGGGATGCCCCCTTTTTCTTGAAAGTCGTTTACGTCAAAGAGGGCGAGGGAGTGATCGCGTCGATTCTCAACGATCTCCTAGCGAATTTTCCCGAACTTCTTCTCGGCTCTTATCCTGTGCTGGACAACCCGGAGTATAGGGTAAAGGTGACCTTGGAATCGAAAGATCGAAACTATCTCGATCAGGCTTTTCAAGGGTTTCTGCGTGCGCTTCCCCAGGGAGCTATCCACCGGACCGAAGGGCACTAAGGAATAGCGGAAAGGCAATCCTGGGGGAACCTTCCACCCTTCAAGCAGGCCCCTTTGCCGCCATTTCCCGGATTGCTCGTTCGCACGAAAGAGTTTCAAAAGAGACCTTCTTTAGAGCCGATCTCCCAAGCGAGGAACAGGCCGAAGGCTGCACTCGCCAGTCCCGCGATCAGTCGTATCCAACGATTGACAAGAGTAAATCGGTATGCGGTCAAGATGAACGGAAGGCCGATCAAGCTGCTCAAGACGAGCATGCCGCCCACGGAGCCGATGCCGAAGATCAAGATATAGAACAGTCCTGCCAGAGGCGAGGAAATCGTCGAGAGCACGAGCAACATCAGTGCGGCGCTTCCGGCCAAGCCATGGACCATGCCGACGAAAAAGGGCTTGCGCATCGATCGGAAAGGATGAGGATGCGTATGGCTCTCTTCTTGTTCTCCATGAAAATGGAAGTGCGTGTGCGTCTCGGGACTATGGGCGTGCGCGTGCAGATGGAGCCTCTCGGCTTGAAAAGAACGCCATAGGATGTTCATCCCGAGCACGATCAACATCAAGGCTACAAGAAATTCCAATCCCAAAGCGACACGAGAAGAGATGGTCAGACGCAAACCGATGACTAACAATCCCACCACAAAAAGCGTCGCAGTGTGCCCCAAACCCCAAGAGATTCCTATCAGAGAAGCCCATCGTAGGCTTCTGTGTTCACTGACGATTGTTGAGACTGCAATCAGATGGTCCGCATCCAAGGCGTGTTTGATTCCCAGAAGGAACCCCAAACCGAAGGCGGCGTAAAGAGGTGGATCCATAAACTGTGCAGATTCGATTCAAAATGAAAAGTGCAAATTGGAAAATGAAAATTTTGCAGTTTGCTTTTTGCAATTTACACTTTGCATTACGTTCAGCTGCTGGTTGGCCCGATGGAGCTCGCCCTAGCAACAGGTCACTTGCCTGGGCTCAACGGCTGGCCGCTCTGGGTACCGATCCAAACCTCTCCGCCTTCAAAGACCTCTTTCTTCCAGATCGGGACGGTTTTCTTGATCTCTTCGATGGCGAAGCGGCAGGCCTCGAAGGCATCGGCCCGGTGGGCCGCAGAAACCGCGATGGCGACACTGGATTGAGTGATCTGGACCGGGCCGACCCGGTGGACGATGGCCATGCGCCGGATCTTCCATCTCTGCTCGGCTTGCGCGCCGATTCGAGATAGCTCCTTTTCAGCCATCTCCGCATAGGCGTCATAATCCAAAGCGATGACTCGACGTCCTTCATTGTTGTTGCGGGTCGTTCCGATGAAGGTCACGATCGCCCCGGCTTCGGGGTCGGTCACGAAATCAACGAGTTCCTGAAGATTGAGCGACTCTCGACTGACGCGAAACACTTTTAGCCTCCGCTCACGGGAGGGACGAAAACGACCTCATCTCGCTCCTTGAGAACATGATCGCCAGAAACATAATCTTGATTAACTGCGTAGAGAAGCCGCGTTTGTGCTCCAGCGAGCTTCGGGTGATCTTTTTGCAGGGTCGCCCAAAGCTCCTTTACCGTGCATCCCTCATCGACCTCTTTGACGACTTCACCTTTGCCGACGCGCTCCCGCAAGATAGCAAAGAATTTGACTTTGACCTTCATTTCCCTTGGAGTTGAGAAACCATGTGACCCAACTCGGGCAGAACCAACCGCCTCATGGCGAGATCGACGGCAGGTCTAGAACCGGGGAGTGAGATGATAACTTTCCCCTTGGCGCCCCCCGCAACCGCGCGGCTCATGATCGCCGCAGAACCGATGTCCTGATAGCTCAAGAAGCGAAAGATCTCTCCGAAGCCGTCCAGCCGTTTTTCCAATAACCCGCTGACCACTTCGAAGGTCCCGTCCCGCGGCGAAATGCCGGTCCCGCCGTTGAGAACGATAGCATCGACGTCGCTTCGCTTGAGTAGATCCTCAAGCAAAGATTTGATTTGGTTCGGCTCGTCTTTGACGATCCGATAACCCGCGAGCTCCTGTCTCTCTTCGGCCAGCAATGTTTTGATCAGCTGGCCACTCTGGTCCGTTGTCTCGTCTCGGGTGTCGCTGATGGTCACGACAAAACAAGATAACGACTTTTTCGCTTTTTCTTTGTGTTCCGCGATAGACATGCAGAAAAGATTTCTCCGAGCGATCGGGAAAATTACTATAACAGCCGTATGGGTCGAATTCAAACCAGCAAGTTCGGCCGCGTTCTCGCCCTGTTGCAAGGGAATTCGCGGGAAAATATGATGAGGGTATGATGTCCGTTCCAGAATCTTTTTCCCTCTACATTCATATCCCGTTTTGCGTCAGCAAGTGTCCCTACTGCGACTTCAACTCTCATGTTGTATCCAGAATTCCAGAGGAGGAATACACTGCAGCGTTGCTCAAAGAGATGGAGTTCTATGCTCTTGCGGAGGATTGGCACGACCGGGGCCTTAAGAGTATCTTCTTCGGCGGCGGTACTCCGTCAACGTTTGCTCCCAAAAGCATTGATAGAATCTTGACAAAGGTCGAGTCCCTGTATCTTTTTGAAAGGGAGATTGAGATTACCTTGGAGGCCAACCCGGGAACAGTGGATCGAGAGAGATTTTCCGGCTACCGTTCCTGCGGCACCAATCGCATCAGCGTCGGCGCTCAATCTTTCCAACCTCGCCTGCTTGGGTTTCTCGGCCGGACCCACACGGCGGAGGAGACTCGCCAAGCCCTGAAAGAAGTTCGCCGGGCGGGCTTTGAAAACTTCAATCTCGATCTCATCTATGCTGTGCCGGGTCAATCTCTCTCGGATCTTAAGAAAGATCTGGAGGAGGCGACAGGCTTTCGACCTCCGCATCTCTCCGCTTACAACTTGACGATTGAAGAGGGGACTCCGTTCCACAAAGAATTCCGCGCGGGGAGAATGCAATCTTTAGCTGAGGAGGAGGAGCTTTCGATGGCGGAGATGGTCGAAGAGCTTCTCGCAGAAGTGGGACTAGAGCGCTATGAGATCTCGAATTACGCGAAGCCAGGTTACTCTTCGCTACACAATCTGAACTACTGGCAGGGAGGAGATTACCTGGGAATCGGCGCGGGTGCCCACAGCTACAAGCGGCGACGGAACGGCGAAGTATTTGGCCGGAGATGGCATAACGAGAAGAGCCCGAGCGGTTATATCGAGAGAATCAGACGCTCCGGACAGGCCTTGGTCGCAGAGGAAAATACGGATCTTAAAACAGCCGCGGGCGAATTTATGTTTCTCGGGCTGAGAATGAAGCAGGGTATTTTAGTAGAGACTTTCTCTGCGCTGTTTGGCAAGCAGCCGATCGATTTCTATCCTGAAATTTTTCGCTTCGAGGAGGAGGGTTTCGTCGAAGAGAGTGGAGGCCGCATCCGTCTCACTCCCCGTGGTCTCATGGTGGCCAACTCCATCTTCGTGACTTTCGTTTAAGAAAATTCCTTTCTCGAGTATGATAAAAGTTCATGCGTATCCGACGTCGTGTGTCGATTGAAGCGCCCCCGGAGATTGTCTGGGATGTCGTTACGGACCTGCGCCGGGCCAGCGAGTGGGCCCCGGGATTCGATGATTATCCATTTATTTCTTCCGATTGGCCTAAACAGGGATCCAAGGCGACTTGGCGGTACCACGCCGGGCCGCTCAGATTTGATTTCGATTTGACCGTAACGGAATCTCTTCGCGGGGAGGCGCTGCAGATTGCCAACCGGAGCTTCTTCGGCCAGGGGCTTGAAGTTTATAGTTTTACGGCGGCGGGCGGAGTCACCACTGTTTGGTATGATGCCAGCGATCAACCCAATCTTTTAGGAAGAATCGTTACACCCTTATTCGAGGAGAGACTCATCAAGTTGGTTGATGGAACGATGGCCAGTCTAAAAGTCTACTGCGAGCGTCGCGCCAAGTCTGACCCTGCCTAGAGATCGCGTGGCCGCTAACGTTTACCATTTTGAGGATCGCTGGTACGTTCCTTACCCGATTGAAAAGGTATGGGAGGTCCTCTCACAGCCGAAAGATTATCCTCGATGGTGGTGCGGTGTTTACCTGAGCGCGGAACCGCTGGACGGGTCGGATGAGGCTAAGCGCGGCAAGCGGGTTGCCGTCGTCGCCAAAGGTTGGCTTCCATACAAGTTGCGTTTTACGATTCAGACTCTGACTTTGGAGAAACCTAAACTGATCGAGTTTCAGGCGACAGGCGATTTTATAACGGATTCTTCCCGCTGGGTTCTGAGACCCGAAGGCAACGGGACCTCGGTAACCCTCGAGTGGAACCCGAGAGTCGAAAAGCCCCTGGTGAAGCTTCTTTCGCCGGTTTTGAAACCTCTTTTTCGATGGAACCACCATTGGACGATGAAGCGCGGGCAGTGGCAGATTATTGAGTATCTGAGGAACGGCCAGCTGGACGGAAGGGAATGAAAAGTCTCTTGTATGGTAAGGAGGTACATCCATGGCTCTGTTGATTGATTGGCATTCGCACCACACTCCGCAAGAGATCGTAGAGGAGTTCAGCCAACTTACCGGCAGTGCTCCCCGCATAGATCCGTACGATGCCGCGGATTTTGGGCCTCGCGTGCAAGCGATGGATAACGTCGGTTTGGGTATCCAGCTCGTCTGCCAAGGCGCCGGAATTTGGGCGGACCAGCTTTCGGCTCACGAGGCGATGGAGATCGTAAAGAAATCCAATGATCTCCTTGCGGAAAGACTCGCGCCCTATCCCGGCCGGCTATTCGGGGTTATCGCGGTCTCGCTCAAGAATATCGAAGGGTCGGTAAGAGAAGTGGAGCGGATGGCGCGGAAGGGCTTTCGGGCCGTTTTGATCTACCCTAGAGCGAACGGTGAAGTGGTCGTCGATTCGCCTCAGGCCGAGCCTCTTTTTGCGAAGATCGAAGAATTGGGCTTGCCCATCTTTCTCCATGGGATCGCTACCTCGAGTGATCCGAGTCTCAAGCGGCTCGAGGATCAAGGCGCAGGCGTTCTTTACAGCGTCATCGCCGATGCTTGCGTGTCTGAGTGCGTTGCCCGCATGATCGCCAGCGGCCTCTTCGACCGCCATCCCACCCTGAAGATCGTCATCAGAAGCGGCGGCGGCGGTCTTCCGCTCTTACTTCACCGGATGTTTTGGAAACACAAGGGACCCAAGGGCGAGCAGCGCTATTCGGAGATCTTCCTGGACCATTTTCTGATCGACACGGCCGGCGTGAATGCAAGGACGTTGCAATTTCTTATCGATACCCTCGGTGAAGATCGAGTCGTTTTTGGCTCTGACTACTGTGGCGGCCTCGGCCCGCTAGAGAAAGCCCTTCCGGTCATTGCAGATCAACCCAACCCGGCTCGCGTCAAATCCATCCTTGAACGAAACTCACTCCGCTTGCTTGGGCTCTGAAAATGAACGCGAGAAGAACGAGAAAAGTGTAATGCTCTAATCGCTTAGTTTGTACGGGATCTGGGTCGGGCCGTAGCCCTGCCAATATTTTTTGTTGACCGTGTCGTATCTCCCTTGAAGAAAATCCCCGGGCTTTTCGGCGCGCACAATCACGGCCACGGTGCGCTCCGCGCCGCTTTCCTCAGCGTGGATCTGATAGGGCAGGACAAGGTCGACGTCTCCGGGTTTGACGAGAAATTGACCTGTCTGTTGAATCTCTGCATATCCGGGCTTGGAGCCGTCGTCCAGACGCTTGTAGCGTTCGATGGTTTCGGTGCCATCTAGGACACCGTAGAGGGTCCAGTTGTGAGCGTGATCGTGAATTTGAGTGCGAGTTTTAGGAGCTTTGATGAGACCGTTGATGACAAAACCAAACTCGGGATCTTCGTAAAAGAGAAGGTTTTCTGCCCGTTCTTTCTGAACGCAGTTTGGCCAGTTTTTGGATGAAGCTTTGATCGCAGGCTCGGCCAAAAACTCCCGCAGTAGAGGCGCAAGCTTTTCCCAACGCTTTTCAATGCTTTGCTCCTCAGCGAAAAGGGCGCGTGCCGAATCAACGAAACGTTCAATCCGATTTGGGATGCCATAATTCCCCCACGTGAGCGACTCCCTATCAAGCGCCTTTCTCAACGCCGAACGGAATCAAGCCGTCCCGCCCGCGGTGATAGTCCCTCTGAGTCTGCGTCGGGTCGCGATTGACGAACGGCCGCCGGTACATCTTGTGTCGCAGGCCTCGGACTTCATGTTCGAGCTGAAATAAGACTTGGCCCGTTTCGGGATCCACGATGTCCTTGAAGCGGAACTGGTGGTTTTCCACATCCTCCATGATCCCGTTGTGGCGTTTGAGAAACGCGTAGGGGCCGGAGAAGTTGGCCACATAGATGGCGATGTGATGGCCATCGTAGGGACGAATCTCTCCGCTGGTTTCCTTAAAGAGGAGCCACTGATTGCGGCCGATTTCCACACGAGCTACTGGCATACCGTTTTCCGTATGGACGACGGAAGGGGATTGCAGCGCCTCCTGGTAGAAGCGGGCGATGCCTTTGGCGGAGCCTGGCTTGGTCAAGAACTCGACATAGGGCATGCCGAGCGCCATGTCACCAAACCTCGGGTTCGCACCGTAACAGCGAAAATGATTTCCCCACGGGCAAGTCACCGCTAGACTATCTCCCTCCGCGGACCAGCGGAACTGAGTACCTTCAAGGGATTTTTCTACCGCCTCGAAGCGGCTCTTCAAGAGATCTAAGTCAGGAACGACAAGTCCGATAATGCCTGGAATAACCTGCGGCTGAGTTCGCGTGGGCAGATGGAACTGCTGCTCACCCACGTTGATCCACATGTTGCCAAGACCCACGTTTATGTAGGGATCTCGAGTGAATCCAAACCCAATAATATAAAAAAGGGTGGCCTTCGCCTGGTCAGGGATCTCCACATTCACATGCTCCAGCAAGACGATATTCCCGATATCCTCTGCCGTATAGTCGTGTGTAGCGTCCATGGTCGCCCTCCAAGATCTCTCGAAGAATTAAGCTCATTATAATTCCGACTCATAGGCTGGCGTCAAGTCGGCCAGGGCTCCCCGCCTAAAAATGTGGGCAAAAGGGGGGCACCTGCCCCTCAGCTCGGTAGGCGAGCCTTTCGGGATTCCATATAGCAAATTTAACTGCAAAATCTGAGATTTGCGGTATGAGATTGGAGCTCAGCGAGAACTACGTGCCGATGGCCCAGGAAGAGAGGTAGGCTTCCTGTTGTTTGGTGAGTTTATCAATGTGGATCCCCATGCTGGCGAGTTTCAAGCTCGCAACCCAATCTTCGACCGCCTTGGAAACATCGTACACCTGGGGCTTGAGGTTTCCTCGATTCTTTACCGCCCACTCAGAGGCGAGCGCTTGAGTCGCAAAGCTCATATCCATCACGGAAGCCGGATGACCTTCGGCGGCGGCGAGATTGACGAGTCGCCCCTCCCCGAGAAGGAAAATCCTCTTTCCTCCGCGCAGAGTATAGGCGTCGACATAGTTGCGCACGTTCTTTTCTTCCTTTACAGCCATCTGCTTTAAAGCCTTGATGTCGATTTCGATGTCGAAATGACCTGAGTTGCAGATAATGGCACCATCTTTGAGAAGTTTTAGATGCTCTTTGCCGATCACGTGCATATCACCAGTCAGAGTAATGAAGAGATCGCCGACCTTGGCGGCCTCTTTCATCGCCATCACTTCGAATCCATCCATGGCGGCTTCGAGGGCTCGAATAGGATCGACTTCCGTTACAATGACTTTTGCCCCCATGCCCCGTGCGCGAGAGGCAACTCCCTTGCCGCACCAACCATAGCCCGCCACGACCGCTCGTTTGCCGGCGAGAAGGATATCGGTCGCTCGGATAATTCCGTCAATCGTCGATTGCCCCGTGCCGTAACGGTTGTCAAAAAGATGCTTGGTGCTAGCGTCATTCACGGCGATGACGGGTATCTTTAGTCTCCCGTCTGCAGCCAAGGCGCGCAGCCGGATGACTCCGGTGGTCGTCTCTTCCATGCTGGCGATGATTTTTGGCATGAGGTGGGAGTACTCTTTGTGAAGCATCGAAACAAGGTCAGCACCGTCATCCATGGTGATGACCGGGGCGTGATCCAGCGCGGCCCTCAGATGGCGATAATAGGTCTTGTGATCCTCTCCTTTGATGGCAAATACTGGGATGCCGTCGTACTTGACGAGAGCCGCCGCCGCATCGTCCTGCGTCGAGAGCGGGTTGGACGCGCACAGTACCACTTGCGCTCCGCCTGCCTTTAAGGTCTGGACAAGATTTGCGGTTTCAGCCGTGACGTGGAGACAAGCCGAAAAGCGGAGCCCTTGAAGAGGCTTTTCCTTGCGAAAACGGTCGCGCACTTTTCTAAGGACCGGCATGTCCTGGTCGGCCCAGAGAATGCGCTTTCCTCCCTGCGGCGCTAAAGCAAGGTCCTTAACGTGATACTTCTTTTCCGCCATGATTCCTCCTCCTCCGCCCTGACCCTGCTAGACTTTTGCGGCAGCCTTTTTGAGATCCTCAGCCCGATCGCTTTTTTCCCAGGTGAAGCAGCCATTCTCAGGAGTGCGTCCGAAGTGGCCATAGGAAGCAGTAGCTCTATAGATAGGTCGCTTCAAGTCCAGAGTTTGGATAATGCCTTTAGGTGTGAGGCTGAAAACCTGTCTGATGATCCGGGACAATTCGTTTTCAGGGATGACGCCGGTGTTGAAAGTTTCCACGGTTATGGAGACAGGTTCGGCAACGCCAATCACGTAGGCCAATTGGACCTCGCATCTCTGAGCGAGTTTGGCAGCAACGATATTTTTGGCGATGTAGCGAGCCATGTAGGCGGCGCTGCGGTCAACTTTGGACGGATCTTTTCCCGAAAACGCACCCCCGCCATGGCGCCCCATACCGCCGTAGGTGTCGACGATAATTTTGCGACCCGTAAGGCCGCAGTCTCCTTGGGGTCCGCCGACGACAAAGCGTCCCGTAGGATTGACGTGATAAACTGTATTCTTGTCGAGATACTGGTGGGGGATGACGGCCCGGATCACGCCGTCGATGACGGTCTCTTTGAGTTTGCTGTAGTCGACGTCTTCAGTGTGCTGCGTTGAGATGACGACGCTGGTGACTCGAGCAGGTCTTCCGTCTCTGTATTCCACAGTCACCTGGGACTTGCTGTCGGGCCGGATGAAGGGCGCTTCCCCTCCCTTGCGGATCTTGGCTAGGTACTTGACCAAACTGTGAGCCATTTGGATCGGGAAAGGCATAAGCTCGGGAGTCTCATCGCAGGCATAGCCAAACATCATCCCCTGATCTCCCGCTCCCTGTTCTTTGTGCAATCCTTCTCCTTCGGTGACCCCCTGAGAGATGTCCGCCGATTGCCGTTCGACCGCCGTAATGATGGCGCACGTATTGCCGTCAAAGCCCATCGCCGAATCGGTGTAACCGATCTCGCGAACGACGTCGCGCGCTATTTCGTTGTAACTGACCCTAGCTTTGCTGGTGATCTCCCCGGCAACCACGATCATCCCGGTCTTCGTCAGAGCTTCACAGGCAACGCGGCTATCGGGATCGCCACTCAAATGGGCATCGAGAATGGCATCCGAGATCTGGTCGCACATTTTGTCCGGATGCCCTTCGGATACTGACTCCGAAGTGAAGAGAAAATCTTTAACTGCCATTCAATTATACCTCCGAAATTGCTGCCTCAAAGAGAAAGTTATTTTCGTATATCGGATAAGTCAAGGGGAATCAAGCTCACTCGTTTTCGTCAAATTTCTTATCGATCAATTTCTCGATGGCGCGCACCGCTTCATCCGCATCTTTGCCTTCGGCCTCGACGTGGATTCTGCTCCCCTGAGTTGCGGCCAATGTCAGCAGCCCCATGATGCTTCGACCGTCCACGGTTTGGCCGTCTTTGGATATCTTTACCTGAGCGGAAAAGCGATTGACAGTTTGGACCAGTTGCGCTGCGGCGCGGGCATGGAGGCCGAGTTTGTTTTTGACATCAAGTTTTTTAACAATTTTGGCCATCCCGACTACTTATCGATGTCCCTGTGCTTTACATGAATGCCAAAACGGCCGTTGTCCAGTTTCTTTTTTAAAATCTCCGTCAACACGACAGACCGGTGTTTGCCGCCGGTGCAACCCAGAGCAAGCGTCAAGCCGGTTTTTCCTTCGCGCTCGTATTGCGGCAGGACAAACTCTAAAAGGGAATAGAGCCGATCCAAAAACAGGCGCGTTTCTTCCGGCTTCATAACATAATCCTGCACTTCAGGTTCCAACCCGCTTTTTCCTCTGAGCTCATCGACAAAAAAAGGATTAGGAAGAAATCGCACATCTAAGATCATATCGGTGTCATGGGGGATCCCGTATTTGTAACCGAACGAGGTCAGGAAGACCGTCATCTTTCTCCGGTTGAGAATTTGACCGAAGTATTGCTCCAGTTCTCGTTTAAGCTCATGGATATTGAAGCTGCTGGTGTCGATAATTTTGTCGGCTAGCGCTCGCATTCCTTCCAAAGCCTTGCGTTCACGAGTAATCCCCTCTTGGATGGGCTCTGCTCCAGCCAAGGGATGGGGGCGACGCGTCTCGTTAAATCGTCGCAAAAGGACCTCATCGGTAGCATCGAGGAAAAGCACTTGGATGCGGTGTCCTTTGGCGCGCAGCTCCGCGAGCACCTCCGGATACGATTGGAAAAAGCGACCCTCTCGTAGATCGATGCCAAGGGCAATTCGTTGTATTCCCTCCTGATATCCTTGGCACAACTCGATGAATTTCGGAATTAAGAGTACGGGCAGGTTGTCGATGCAGTAAAACCCGTTGTCCTCGAGCGCCCGGATCGCTACGCTTTTCCCTGAGCCCGAGAGCCCTGTGATGATAACGATCTCGAGAGCCTCAGCCATTTTTAGTGACTCATCAGCTATCAGCCTTCAGCTTGTAGGTTTTCTCTAAGAGCGGAGAGCTGGGGCCGATGGCTAGCTAGAACTTCGCATCCTCTTCTCGGATGGCGTTGAAGATTTCCTGTTGCGTGTTTCCTTCCATGAGACGCGTGCGAAAGGCGGAATCCTTGAGGATGCGGGAAATGCGGGCCAGAGCCTTCAGATGGTCCGCTGCTGAATTTTCCGGCGCCACTAGGAGAAAGAACAGGTGGGTCGGGCCTCCATCGAGCGAGTCGAAGTCGACGCCTTGAATACTGCGCGCAAAAATTCCGAAGACTGTTGGAATTCCCGACATTTTGCCATGAGGTATCGCTACGCCTTCTCCGATTGCCGTGCTACTGATTTTTTCTCTTTCGAGGAGAACCTTGAAGAGCTTCTCCGCATCGACGGAAGGTTTTTGTGAAGCCATCTCTTCTGCCATCTCTCGGAGAATCCCTTTTTTATCTTTGGCCCGAAGATTCGGGATGATTCTGGAGGTATCTAAGAAATCCGTGACCTTCACCTCTTCACCCTTCTTCTTTGCAGCTTGGTTTTGTATTTCCGGATCTGTTGCTCGATTTTGTGTGTGACCAGGTCGATGGCGGAGTAGAGATCGGTCGTCTCCTCGCGTCCGTGCAGCGTCACTCTACGAGTCTGCAATGTGACTTCCGCCAGTTGCCGATCCCTGGAGTCTACTGACAGAACAACGTGAGCTTCCAGAGGACGGTAAAAGTATTTCCCGATTTTTTGTATCTTGTCCTCGGCGTAACGCTTCAGGGCCTCGGTCGGCCCGGTGTGACGGAACGTCACGGATACTTTCACGTCTGACATAGCTTTTCCCTTCCAATAGTTTACTTCCTTGCATAGGGCTGTCGCCGCTTTGAGGAAGGAAGGATTCCCATCGCCTCGCGGTATTTCGCGACGGTCCGACGGGCAATGTCGATCGTTTCCAGGGCCAGCAGGCTGGCGATTTGCTGGTCGCTGTAAGGTTTCTTTAGATCCTCTTTTGAGATGATGGAGCGGATTTTTTCCCTCACACTCTCAGAAGCCACATCCTCGTGATTTCCCGACTTGAGACCGCTTTGGAAGAAAAATTTAAGCTCGAAAACGCCTTGCGGAGTATGCACATACTTATTCGCGGTGGCCCGACTGACGGTCGACTCATGCATGCCAATGCTCTCGGCCACATCTCTCAGCACCATCGGTCTGAGTTGGCTGACCCCATGCTCCAAGAAATCGCTCTGGAACTTGAAAATGCATTGGGTCACCCGGTAGAGCGTTTGCTGGCGCTGCTGGATGCTCTTGATCAACCACGTCGCCGCCCGAACTTTTTCTTGTAGGTACTGACGAGCCTCCTCTTCCTCTTTGCCCTGTTGACCCACCATCCGGCGATAGAGCGAACTCACCCGCAGACGAGGAACACCTTCTTCGTTAAGAAAAACGACGTATTCACCGCCGACTTTCTCCACAGAGACATCGGGAATGATCGCGCGGACCGCTTCCTGCTCGAAGTTCCTTGCCGGCTTGGGTTCGAGAGAAGCGATGACGTGAGAAGCCGCAATGATATCGTCGATCGTGACGCCCAGCTCGCGAGCCAGTTTTTCGTAACGCTTGGTCTCCAATTGAGCAAGGTGATCCGAAACGATCCGTGCGGCCAAACTATCGCCGAGTTTGAGATTTTCCAGCTGAATGAGCAGACACTCCTTTAGGTCACGGGCTGCGACACCGACGGGATCAAAGAACTGGATCTCCCTCAACACATTTTTTGCTTCTTCCGGCGATGCACCTGTGGCCTCACAGACTTCTTCGAGAGAAAGCGCCAGATAGCCATTGGCATCCAGATTTCCTATGATGTAAAGCCCAGTCCCCTCCTCGCGCTGCGTCAGCTTAGACAGGCGGAGCTGCCAAACCAGATGGTCTTCGAGGGAAGTCGTTTTTGTCAGAGTATTTTCCCACGACGGAGGGCCTTCACTGTCTTCGCGGTCCGCCTCAGCGGTCAGCGATCCGTGGATCGAGTTGGTATGCGTTTCCATGTATTCTTGCCAATCCAGCGTTCCGATCTTGTCCGCGGTTGACAGCTCCCGGTTAGGTAGGGTTTCGGTCGGTGTCTCCGGCGCTCCCGACAAGACTTCCTCCGTAGTCTCTTCCCGGTTTTCCGTTTCTTGGACAGGCCCCTCTTCCAATGCGGGGTTTTCCTGAAGTTCCTGCGAGATCATTTCTTCCAGTTCCACGCGAGAAAGTTGCAGCAGTTTGATCGCCTGCTGCAGCTGAGGCGTCATGACCAACTGCTGAGCTAACTTCTGAACCTGTCTGATCTCCAGGGCCATAATTTAAAGCCTGAATCCTTCCCCAAGATAAAATTTGCGCGCCGCAGAGCTGGATGCGATTTGCTGCGGCGAGCCTTCTTCCAAAACTGCTCCATCGTTGAGGATGTAGGCGCGGTCACAAATCCCTAGGGTCTCTCGAACGTTATGGTCCGTGATGAGCACTCCGATGCCGCCCGAGGTCAGCTGGCGAATGATTTTTTGGATCTCCGCGACGGCGATGGGATCGACGCCCGTAAAGGGTTCATCCAAAAGAATGAAGTGAGGTGAGAGCACCAGGGCGCGAGCGATTTCCACCCTGCGGCGCTCTCCTCCTGAGAGGGTATAAGCCTTGTTCTGAGCCAGAGGACTGATCCCAAGCATTTGCATCAGCTCGTGGGAACGCGCCTGTTGTTCCTCTCTTGAGAGATCCAGGGTCTCCAAGATCGCTAGAAGATTTTCTTCTACGGTAAGGCGACGAAAGACCGAAGATTCCTGAGGAAGGTAACTGATTCCAGCCCGGGCCCGCTGGTAGACGGGCGCCTGGGTCAAGTCTTCACCGTTCAAAGAAATGTTTCCTTGATCCGGCGGCACCAATCCCACCATCACATGAAACGTTGTGGTTTTTCCCGCCCCGTTAGGGCCTAGCAACCCCACAACTTCTCCTCCGTTAACTTCCAGGTTGACTCCATCAACCACGCGGCGGCCATTATAGGCTTTCGTCAAGCCTTCAGCCTTGAGGACGCTCATCTCCGTTGCTCGGAACCTGTCTCATCTTTTTCCTTCGCACCGAACTCCCCTGGAAAGATCGTTGCCTTGACTCTCTGATTTCCTCCCTCCGCCACAGCTCGATCCTGCTCTATGTAGAAGGTGATGCGCGTGCCTGAAATTTGGCTGTTTCCCTGACGCACGACTGGATTGCCGGTGAGGACAAGCGTCTGCTCTTTTTGGTTGAAGACTGCCTTAGCCCCGGTTGCGACCCGGTCTCCTTGAGTTACGTTGACCTTGCCTTCGGCAATCACTTCTTTAATCTGTTTCATTTCCGGTTCGTAGTAGGCCGTCAACGCGTCGCTGTTCAAGGTCATCTCACCTTGAACGGTCACTACCCTTCCTTTATAAACGATCGTGTTCCTTTTGCGATCGACTTCCATATGATCGGAGGTGATGAAAATGGGGTCTTTTTTGTCTATGGAAAAATTAGGCGCGCTGCTTTTTTTACTTTCCTTCCCGGTCTTTCCATTCACATCAGCCGCTTGAGCGTAGAACGAGCTGGCTGCAAAAAGAGACAGGGCTATCAAAGCGGTGTAGGTGCGCCCGGATTCCCGCTTCTTCCGGTTGATCATGAAGTCTTACCCCTCCGTGGCAGCCGATTCGGCTGGAGCTTGGTTTTGACATTTCGTTCAAGACGAAGTTTTTCGTCTTCAATGGAGATCTCCATCCCAACTCCTTCCAACTCCAATCCGTCCCCCTTCAAAGTCACCTTACCGGGCGAGATGATCTGATTCGTGCCTTTAAGATAAAAAAGCTCGTCGGTATTGAAAACGAACCCGTCATAGGCAACTTGGATGTCACCTGTTATTTGCATTCTATCGATCATGGCTTGCCCGTTCACTTCTTGATCGGTAAAGAAAAGGTATGCTTCGTTCCCCGTAGCCTCTAGGGTCTGCCCGCTGTGTGAGTAGAAGAGAATTCTGGGCTTTTTAATCACCGCCTGCTTGTCCGCTCTGAGATAACGGGCCTCCTCGCCAAAGACCTCCCAGACTTTGCGGTCGCCGTCTATATGAGTGCGATGGAAATCCTTGATCTGAAGCGCAGCTTCTGGGAGGTAATCGAGCGCTTTTAGAGGGTTTCGTTTAAACTCTCGGCTCTTCATTACCCAGACCTGCTCGGCGACTTTGTAACCGATACCTCCGAGAGCCGCTACGATCACGATGAATAGAATAAACCTTTTGGATTTGCGTGTCATAACGCCTAAATAAACGCAAAAATACCACCTTTCAAAATAGCTGTAAAGCAGGCGGGCACGAAATTTGCTTAAGTTATTGAATCTCGGCAGGATTAAATGCGCTCGTATTCCTTAAGGGTCTCTCGCCAACGCCTTTGAGTCCGGACCAATAGCTCGGTCGCCTCCCTAACCGCCCCGCGGCCGCCTTTGGCTTGTGTAACGTAGTCGACAACCGGTTTCAGACCTTTCCAGCAGTCTTTGACTGTCAGTGCGAGACCGGCTCTTCTCAAAATCGGAAGATCCGCGATGTCGTCGCCCATATAGGCAATTTGTCGGTCGCTAAGGCCGGTTCTCTTCTTGATCCTCTGATAGGTTTCGATCTTAAGGTGGGCATTTTGATACACCATGCGAACGCCCAGCTCTTTAGCACGATGGCTTACGGCCTTAGAGAGGCGTCCCGTGATGAATCCGACCCTAACGCCGGCAGACATGAGGAGTCTAATTCCTTGGCCGTCTCGCACATCGAATCGCTTGATCTCCCTTCCTGTATCGTCTACGACGATGCTGCCATCCGTTAAGACGCCGTCGACATCAAGCAGCAGAAGTTTGATCTTCTGGGCCTTTTTTACAACCGCGGAAGGAATGCGCTTCACAAATGGGTCTTAGACGATGCCGGCTTTCAAGAGATCATGGAGATGGACAAGGCCCAGGGGCCGACGCCCACCATCGTGGAGGACAAAAAGAGAGGTAATCGAGTGTTCCTCCATCACTTCGACGGCCCGAGAGGCAAGGGCGTCGGGTGATATGATTTTGGGATTGCGAGTCATGAGATCTCTTGCCTTAAGACGAAAAATGTCGCCTTTGCTCTCCAGGCCTCTGCGTAGATCGCCGTCCGTGATAACCCCAACGAGGTTTCCCTTGTCGTCAGTTACTCCCGTTACCCCCAGACGCTTGGAGGTGATGACTAAGATAGCCTCCTTCATCGGAGTCTGTTCGTGCACAACCGGCAAGTCGGAATCTCGATGCATCAAGTCCTCGACGCGCATGAGGAGTTTGCGCCCTAAGATTCCCCCCGGGTGCCGGAGAGCAAAGTCCTCTTCTTTAAAACCTTTCTTCTCAAGAAGCGCAACGGCAAGCGCATCACCCAGGGCCAGAGCCACGGTAGTGCTCGCCGTTGGTGAAAGCCCAAGCGGGCAAGCCTCTTCTTTCACTCCAGCATCCAGGACCACATCTGCGGCGCGGGATAGGGTCGATGCATGACTGCCTGTCATGGCGATCAGTTTTACGCCAAGTCGTTTGAGGACTGGGACGAAAGTCAGGAGCTCTTCGGTCTCGCCGCTATTGGATATCGCGATGACGACATCCCCCTTTTTGATCATCCCCATGTCACCGTGATTCGCATCGCCCGCATGGAGGAAAAGAGAGGAGGTGCCCGTACTCGACAGAGTCGAGGCGATTTTGCGACAGATCAATCCCGATTTCCCGAGCCCGGCCACAACCACCTTTCCGCTGCAATGGTAGAGGAGATCGACGGCTCGGATAAAGCTTTCATCGAGCCGGTCGATCAAATCAAGAATTCCCTGAGCCTCTAGGTTGAGAACATCCCGCGCCCTGGTTAGAATTTCTTTACTATCCATCTCGCCGCTAAATTTGTTTCACGGTGTGGTCAATCTCTTTAACGAGCCTGAGCAGTTTTTCTAATTCGCTCAGAGGGAGGGAATTCGGACCGTCGCTTAGCGCTCGGTCGGGATCCTCATGGACTTCCATGAAAAGCGCGTCGATTCCTGCAGCAGCTCCGGCCCGGGCCAGCGCAGGGATAAAACGCCGCTGCCCTCCTGAAGCTTTGCCGAGTCCTCCGGGAAGCTGAAGACTGTGAGTCGCGTCAAAGACAACCGGATAACCCAACTCCCGCATGACAACGAGCGATCTCATATCCGAAACGAGATTGTTATAACCAAAGCAGACCCCTCTTTCGGTGAGCAGGATCTGCTTATTACCCGTAGCGACGATCTTCTCTACGATGTTCCCAACGTCCCAAGGAGCGAGAAATTGTCCCTTCTTGACATTCACGACTTTGCCGGACCGCGCCACAGCCACGACAAAATCTGTCTGGCGGCACAGGAAGGCAGGGATTTGGAGCACATCCGCGACCTCTTTGACCTGAGCTACCTGTTCTGTTTCGTGCACATCGGTAAGAACTGGAACTCCCACCTCTTTTTTGACCTCTGCCAATATCTCCAAGCCCTTTTCGATCCCAGGGCCGCGGTAAGAGTCGAGTGACGTGCGGTTGGCTTTGTCATAAGAGGACTTATAGACAAAAGGGACACCTGCCCGGTCCGCCACTTGCTTAATGAAGGAGGCACACTTGAGAGCGGAATCCCTTCCTTCGATCACGCATGGGCCGGCGATCAGAGCAAGAGGTTTTACGCCGCCGATCTCGAAATCGCCGATTCTTACACTTTTGGTCAATTGTGTCGCTCCAGCGCGTGGAAATCAGCTCTCAGGTCCGCACGACTTTTATCCTCGGCACTTCTCTTAATGCCATACGGCTCTGCAAGGCCGCTTTGATAAAACCTTTAAACAGCGGATGACAATCTAACGGTCGTGACTTGAATTCAGGGTGAAACTGACAGCCAACGAACCAGGGATGGTCTTTGATCTCTATGATTTCCACCAAATTTCCGTCTGGCGAGAGACCGCTCAAGCCCATCCCATGGCGGGTGAAGAGGTCTCGATAATTGTTATTGAATTCATAGCGATGGCGGTGGCGCTCCGATATCTTCTTCTTCCCATAGAGTTTCAAAGCGAGGGAGTCCTCGAGGAGGACACAGGGATAAGCCCCCAACCTCATCGTGCCGCCTTTGCTCTCAACACTCTTCTGAGTGTCCATAAGATGGATAACGGGATGTGGGCTTTTATCATCGAACTCGCTCGAGTTGGCGCCTTCGAGCCCACAGGCATTGCGCGCAAACTCGACCGCTGCCATCTGCATGCCGAGACAGATGCCGAAGAAGGGGATACGGTTTTCCCGTGCGTAACGCACGGCTTGAATTTTTCCCTCGCTTCCTCGATCGCCGAAGCCACCAGGTACCAAGATACCGTCTGCCCGCTCCAAAATGCCTTTGACTCCGTTCTGTTCGATATTTTCTGCCTCGATGCAGTCCAACTCGACGCGCGCTTCGTTAGCGATCCCTCCATGGGTGAGTGCCTCGAGAAGGCTTTTGTAGGATTCCTTGAGGTCCATGTATTTTCCTACGACGGCGATCCGTGCCGAATCTTTGGGCTTCTTAAGAATCTGCACGATTTTCTCCCACTTCCTTAGATTGGGCGCTCCAGTCCAGATGTGCAGTTTCTCCACAATTCTTTCGTCGAGACCTTCTTGGTGAAAAACGAGGGGGACCTCGTAGATCCACTCGACATCCTTGGCCGTGATGACGGCATTCTCTTCGACGTTGCAGAAATGGGCAATCTTCGCTTTTAACTTCTTATCCAAGAACCGATCGGTTCGGCAGAGAAGGATGTCGGGCTGGATTCCCAGCCCTGTCAATTCTTTGACACTGTGCTGGGTGGGTTTGGTCTTCAGTTCTCCGCCCGCAGCGATATAGGGAACCAGAGTGAGATGGACATAAAGGACATTCTCTTTTCCCGATTCCCAGCCAAACTGTCTCACGGCTTCCAAAAAAGGCAGTCCTTCGATGTCCCCCACCGTACCGCCGACTTCGCAGATGGCTATGTCATAACCTTCAGCGGCAGCCCGGATGCGGCGCTTGATTTCGTCTGTGATGTGAGGAATGACCTGGACCGTTCCTCCGAGGTAATCTCCACGGCGCTCTTTTGCGATAACCGTCTCATAGACCTGCCCCGTGGTGAAGTTGTTTTTTCGGCTCATCGGGGTCGACATATAGCGCTCGTAGTGTCCCAGATCGAGATCGGTTTCCGCGCCGTCGTCTGTCACGAAAACCTCGCCATGCTGGTAAGGGCTCATCGTTCCAGGATCGACGTTGATATAGGGATCCATCTTGAGCAAGGTGACTTTTAAACCCCGACTCTCCATAAGCGCACCAATGGAGGCGGAGGCCAAACCCTTGCCCAAGGACGAGACAACTCCGCCGGTCACAAAGATGAATTTTGTCTTTACCCCAGCCATGCTCTTGCTGCCCCTCTCATATCTTTTAAATAATCTTCCGCCCTTTGCAAATCTTCTGGAGTGTCCACCTCCACCGAGGGTTCATGGACATCCGTAACCCGAATGCGGTAGCCGTGGTCCAAGGCCCGAAGCTGCTCCAACCCTTCAGCCTGCTCAAGCAGCGTTGGTCGGAGAGTGGAGAACTTCAGGAGAAAGGCACGACGATAAACGTAAACCCCGAGGTGGCGATGTCCCCAGATCCCGTTTGCCGGCGGAATACGACGAACGGTTCTTGTCCGCTCTCGGATATGGGGAATGGGCGCTCGAGAGAAATAGAGGGCGAAGCCTTTCGAATCCGTGACGACTTTTACAACATTGGGGTTAAGCCATTCCTCTTGGTGATAGATAGGTGTCCTAGCCGTGCCCATCAAAATCGCTCGGTCTTGGCGGAGCGGTTTCAAGGTGCGGGCGATCGTCTCAGGGCGAAGGAAAGGCAAGTCTCCCTGGATGTTAACTACCCATTCGGCTTTCATCTTTCTTGCCACTTCAGCCAAACGATCCGTTCCGCTTGCGTGATTCTTGGAGGTGAGGATGACCTCGCCGCCGAACCTCTGTACCGCCTCAGAGATTCGGATGTCGTCTGTAGCCACCAGGATGCGATCCAGGCTTCTGGCCTTGGAAGCGCTTTCGTAGACGTGCTGAATCATCGGCTTGCCGCCGATCTCTGCTAAGGGTTTCCCGGGAAAACGTGTCGAACCGTAGCGGGCAGGGATGATCGCCACAACAGCCATATCAAATCAGACTAGGCTGTCCCCTAAAAATAAAAAGCCGCGATGGCTCTTTGGCAAAGCGCATCACGGACTTTCAATATATCCTTAGCCCCAGAAGGTGTCAATTAAATTTTGCTCTGCTATGCTTTCCCCGAGGATGCACAAATCTTCGAGAAGCCCGGCACTCGTAGCAACCGCTTCTCGGCGGAGATTAAGGTTGCTTCTTCAGCAAAATCGACCACTTATGCATTTCTTGGAGTTTGTGGGCGATGTATGAAGCAACAGGCGACTCTTGCGTCTAACGAGAAGAAAGGAGGTGAGGTCTGTGAAGAAGATCGTAAAGCTTATATTAGTTGCCTTTATTACCCTAGCTTTTAGCGGTGCCAGCTTTGCCGCCGAGACCAAGGGCGAGACAAAGAAAGCTACCCCGGCCACTCCGGCCAGCCCAGCACTGGAGAAAGAAAAGAAGGAGGAGGCGAAGGACGAGAAGGGCAAGAAGGTCCGAAAGAAAGGCGAGGGCAAAGCCAAAGCTAAGGGAAAGTCAGACGATAAGAAGAACGAGACCAAGTAGCTTTCTCTTATCCCTTTCTATCTTGAAAGGGATAGCTTCCATGCTCGCTATCCCTTTCCTTCCCCTTAGAAATTGAAAAACTCTACAGTTTTTCGTCCTTACTTGATTTCGGTTTTCAGATTCTATAACATTTTGCAGGACGTAGGGCCTTGTTTGGTGATTGAAAGGAGGAGTGGAGATGGAGCTGCCGAAATGCCAGAAATGCAACAATGGGCTCTTGATCCCATTATCCGACTACGGACAGGATGGGGCTTCGGTAACTTTCAAAGCCTGGGCCTGCACAAATCCTGATTGCGGCTTTTCCCTCAGAGTCGATAAGGGAGAAGTTACCTACGGTAAAAGAATAGAGCCAAAACACTAACCGCAAGTTATCTTCATGAGCTAGTAAAAGGGGAACAACTGAGTTCCCCTTTTTTTGTCTATTATTCCATGACGCTTAAGCCGTTTATGTTCTTGTGCCTGTTCCTTTCCTGTTTGATTGGTGTGGTCTTGGCAGGTGCTGCTAAGGAAGGTGGAAAGTGGAACACTCGTGCGCCGATGCTCTCCTCACGTACTGAAGTCGCTGCCGCAGAGGTCGGGGGTAAACTCTATGTGATCGGGGGGTTCGGTCAAGGCGGAGAGCTGGTCGAAGAATATGATCCCATCAAAGACCGGTGGCAGCGGCGCGCCTCTCTACCGCGCGCTCTTCACCACACGACCGCAGTCGCGGTCAAGGCCAAGCTTTATGTTATTGGCGGCTTCGATTCCGATTGGAAGCCGGTGAATACCGTGTATGAATACGAACCTTCTTCAGATCAATGGCGCGTGCGGGCATCGCTGCCGACGCCTCGGGGCGCCTTAGCGGTCGGGGTCATTGGTGAAAAGATTTATGCAGTCGGCGGGGTTGGAGCCGATGGTAAGAACACCGCTGCCAACGAGGAGTACGATCCCTTAGCGGATCGGTGGAACAAACACGCACCTCTTCCTACGGCTCGAGATCACTTGGCCATCGGCGTCATCGATGGAAGACTCTACGCTATCGGCGGACGAATGCATGGCAACTATAGGCGGAATCTGGCGGTCAACGAAGAATATGATCCTGCTGTCGGCGGTTGGCGTCCCCGAGCTCCTCTGCCGACGGCCAGGAGCGGAATCGCCGCAGCAGTGCTAGGAAAGGAAATCTTTGTGTTCGGCGGTGAATCACCATCCGGGACGTTCAACGAGACAGAGTCTTATGATCCCGCTACAAATCGTTGGACGACTTGGGCTCCGATGCCGACTCCACGTCATGGCCTGGGAGCCGCAGTAGTGGGTGGAAGGATCTATGTCCTCTCCGGTGGGCCAAAGCCGGGGGGTTCCTTTTCCTCTCTCAACGAGGCGTTCACGCCGTAACGTGCCTGACAGGAGTTGGAATCCCGGTCAGGGATCCGTAGCGCTCGAGTTTTTGCAGAGAGTTAACCCCGATCCGACAAAAACTGACTGTGTTGTAGGTCGTCAGGACTGTACGTGACACGGGTTCACAACCAAATCGATAGCGGCTCCAAAACTTCACCCAAGGAGACTTCCTGATTCATGCCACGCACAGCCGCCCCCTCTGATCTGACGCCTCTCGGAAATGACTTCCAGGACTAATGAATGTCGGATCGGGGTTAAGGGCTAGCGCTTTTGGCCCACGTGCGAGAAGCAGGCTGCATGCCTGCTTCTGGGAGCCAGCCACGGTCCTGAAGCGTCGACAAGAGCTCCGCTAGACTGCGAATAAGCAATTTAGGTTTAGCTGCCCGCAGGGTATCCTCGTCGTTGTAGGAATGGTCGGAGGCTAGGGCAACGGTGAAGACGTTGAGGCGGCTGTCTGCCACTGCCAGACTTTCGAGATTGTTCCCAGCCTTGATGTAGCTCGCCGTGCCGGAGAGAAGGATGACACGAAGTTCGGGGACTTTCTCCCGCCTGAAAAGATAGTAGATACCCTGCTCTTTTGTGAAATAGGTTTGTTCTCTGTCAATGATCTCTTTGAAAAATCCTCCTAAGCCTTGTCTCTCCATCGCTTGGTGCTTAAAGCGTCTTCCTCCGCTGGTCATGAGAATATTTATCAGGCCGTTTTCTTGAGCCTCTCGAAGCGATTGCTCAATGCCTGGAATCAGTTCGGGAGGATTCACATCAAAGCCGTGGCTATGGGCGATTTCCAACGCGTGGTCTCGGATCTCCTGCCGTTTTTTCTCGTTGAAAATGACGTGCGGATCCCTTTCATAGTCCTTTTCGAAGATCACGGGGATGAGAAACAAATCAAAGGGTCCATCGGCGATCTTCCTTAGCTCGTCGAATAATAAAGGGGATTTGTGGTAGCGCGAGAGAATCTCGCTGGCGATGACGTGGACCCTGCGGATGTCGGTTTCCACGGTATCGGACATGGTCCGGACCAGGTAGGTCAGAGGGGACATGGTCGAATCCTCCTTGGTAAGGTGTTTGCGATAGTATGGAAACGCCGGAGGCTTGGCAAGAGGTTCCGCCGAAAAATGGCCCTACCATGCTTCGACAGTGCTCAGCATGAACGGAGATTCGTCAATACCATCATGTAAAATCCCGTTCGCCCTGAGACTTCTATGATGGATGTCGAGTCAAGCACCAAGTCCTCTGATCAGAGTACAGGGCTGAAAGTTCAGCCGTTGTGCAAAGGAGGCACTTGGATGAGAGGGAAAAAATTATCCCTTCTCACTATGATATCTTCGGGGGCTTGGATGTTGGCAAAACGAGTCTCGCTCTCTTGCGCGGAGGAATAAACAGCTTCTGTTCGTTCCAGCCTAGAATCTGGTGGTAAAAGAATTTAAGTCCCGATATAGCCACGTTGCGCGAACTTGGCGAGAGGCCTCGGTCCTGGAGGTATAGCAGATAAGAGCGAATTTGCTCTTGAGTCAACTGATCAGGGAATTGACGGTAGTGCTTGACCAGTCCTACCGTCGCTGAGAGGTAAGACCCCTGCGTCCGCGACGCGAAGTTACGCAGCTTCATCTCCTCGACCATCTTGGTTCGTAGTGCTCCTATAACAAACCCTCCTTGGATTTAAATTTGGGAGCTGAGGGTATCACAGAGAAGCGAAATGGCTACGGACTGAGGCGATGAGCAAGAAAGGCGAATGGAGAACGAGAAGGTGAGTGAAAGGAACTGAAACCGTTCAGTGCGTTTTAAGCTCGGGAGAAACGGGTCAAATTGCCTTAGCCTCTCGGACTATTTTATGAACCGCATATCGACCTCTCCAAAATCAGAACTCGAAGAATTTTGTATGCTGTTTGGGTAAACTTTGGTAAACGCTGGATGCTTCATCGTGCTAGTATGCACGTTGCTTTAGATCGATTTTGAGCAGATCAATCCAGGAGACACTTAACTTATAACATTAGTTTACATGTCGCGTTTGAACAACTTCTCTTGATAATTGCGCCAGATAGCTAAAGAGACCCGTCCCATGCGTTAGTGGCTGTAAGATTGTCTGACAGTTTTCAATCATTGTTCACTACGTAAAGTTTTCCCCACGATACCCGTTTATACCTTGACGCTCCGTCAATTACCAGCAGAGTCGGAGTTAAGTTAGTCGGCATGTGCTTTGCTGTCACTCCTTCACGCTTTGCTGCCACTAAAAGAAACCCTTAGCCTTTACGGGGAAAGGGACGCCTCATGAAGAGGCCCGAAATCTTAATTGCGGAAGGCGACGACGCCCTACGACGAAGCTGGAAGGATGTCCTTAACCACCGTGGGTTTGGGATAATCGAGTCGTCGAACAAAACCGACATCCTGCGAAACTTCCCAAACCCAAGCATAGACCTCATTATTTTAGGCTCCTTTGAGAACGGTGCCTGGGCTGGATTGGAGGTAGCTCGTCAAATCCGCAGGTTGGATAGAAAGGTTCCTATCATCTTGATCGCGACGGAAACCTCCGAGGAGCTGGCCATTGCGTCACTCAAAGCAGGCATCAACGACTATTTTAAACAGCCGTTCTCATTCGAAGAGCTCGTTGCGAGTGTCAACCGCTACCTTCCTGACTTTCTTTCCCGGCGCCCTCAACAAAGCGTGAAAGGGCCAGCGTCCAGCATAATCGACGGTCATCGGATGATCGGCGAGGGCCTGGCGCTGCGGGAGATACGAGCGGCCATGGGAGAGATCGCATCGACTGACAGTAACCTTCTCATTACGGGGGAGACGGGGACAGGCAAGGAGCTCGTGGCAGAGCTGATCCACAAGAACAGCCCAAGGGCGCACAAGCCATTTGTGTGCATCAACTGTGCCGCCATCCCCGACAGTCTTTTAGAAAGCGAGCTGTTCGGCTATGAGAGAGGGTCCTTCACGGGAGCGTACGCCTCGAATAAGGGCAAGCTCAAGTTCGGCGACGGCGGGACTATTTTCTTCGACGAGATCGGCGACATGAGTTCTTACGCCCAGGCGAAGATCCTGAGGGTTGTAGAGAGCAGGGAGGTCCAACGCCTGGGTGGGAGAGAGAACATTCCTCTGAACGTCAGGTTCATCGCGGCTACCAATCAAAATCTGGAGCAATCGGTGTCAGAAAACAAGTTCAGGAAAGATCTCTACTTTCGGCTCAATGTGGCCAACATCCACCTGCCTCCGCTAAGAGACCGGAAAGAGGACATACCCTCCTTGTTCGATCACTACATTCGGGAATTAAACGGTCAATTCGGACGGGAGGTCGAAGGTTTTACCGAAGAGACTTTGGAATCCTTGCTCCGCTACAATTGGCCGGGGAATGTTCGAGAGCTGAAGAATCTTTTAGAGGTTACAGTCGCAAACTTCCGCCACCGGCGAATTTCCTTCACTGACCTGCCCGAGCAGTTCCGCAAGCGGCTCAGGGATGTCAAACGCCTACCGTTGGACGAGCGCTATCCTTTGCTTTCTATGCTCATCTCCACCAATTGGAATATCAGCAAGGCTGCTCAGAAGCTCCACTGGTCGCGAATGACGGTCTATCGGAAGATGGAAAAGTACCATATCAATCGGAAGGAAAGCCGCATCATCGACGTGACGCAACGTGACAGCACGATGTGACATACCAAACCACCTTTCGATTTCATCTCGCTGTCTCAGTCAATTCGTCGATCTTACAAGCCTTAGCCTAAGAATCCCGGGTGTTTTGTAATGTTGAGCTCCGCAGTTTCTGGCATGTCTCACTCGGTATCGCTTAACCCAAAATCGGTAGATCGTGACCGACGAGCTGCTGCCGCTCAATCGTATTTGACCCCTTGCTTTACGACGTGGCTGGTCTCCGGGCTGATTGGCATTATATGCATCATCTGGATCACGTCGTTCGGTTTTTCAGTCACATGGCCTTACCACTTATGGCCCGTCTCCTACCCGGTCGTCATCCTGATTGCCTCTCACTACTATGGAAAATGGCGGGACGCTCCTCACATCCGGATGATGTGCGGTGCAGGGATCTGCTCGATGTTCTTTTTTGTGATCTACACCGCAACGATCGTGGTCTTAAGTTATTTGGTCGTGAGCCTCAACTTCCCGCTCTACCACCGGGAACTGGCTCAATGGGACGCTGCGATCGGTTTCGACTGGAAGGCATTTTTAGCTTGGGTGAACGCCCATCCTTACACTGGAAAAATGCTGATATGGGCTTATCACAGCTCAGTCGTGCAATTGGTCCTGGTCATCCTGCTTTTGAGCATTACAATGAAGATTTCGAGACTTCAGGAGTTTGCGATCTCTACGTGATGACCTCCTTGGTTGCCGTCGTACTATCCGGGCTCTTCCCTGCAGCAGGTGCCTATGCCCATCATAGACCTGAGCCTTCACTGTTTAACAACCTCAATCCTAGCGCCGGACTTTGGCATATCGAGCACTTTGAGGGGTTACGAAACGGCAGCTTGCGGTTAATCCAGCTTGGCCAAATGCAAGGGTTTGTGACCTTTCCCTCGTTTCACACGTGCTTTGCCATAACGCTCGCTTGGTGCTTCAGAGATTTCCGCTGGCTCTTTCCGATTGCCATTCTAGTGAATGGGGCCGTGCTCGTTTCAACGCTAAGTGAGGGCGGGCATTATCTCGTAGATGTCTTAGCAGGCATTGTGATCACCATCGCTTGTATTGTACTGCGCCAAACGGTTGTGTCCGTGTCGCCTAACGAGTATGCCACAGTACACAAGGAAAACCGTAACATCCATGTGATACACTGTGACACCACGATGTGACACGCCGGACACCTTTCGATCCCATTCCGCTGTCTCAGTCAATCCATACGATTTTACAAGTCCTCTTCCCTTCCTTTTCCGACTTACATCTCCTCTCCATTAGCCCATAAAGTGTAACATCCCTTGTAGACACTCCCTGCCTAAAGGCGGAAGGCTGGGAAGACCTCATCTGCAAAAAAACGCTTTACGTACCCGCACATGGAGGAGAGAGATCCTTAGAGGGAGAGGTTGGCACCTAGCTTGCTCTAGGTAATGTTCGACTTTGCTTAATGAACGCGGGCTTTATCGACGCGTAGGAGTAGCAAAATTGCCTCAAAAGATTTTGGTACGTGATGAAGGAAATGGCGTGGAAGATGACGGCCAACCGAATGGCCGATACGCCAACTATTTCAAGGTTGGCCACAACGCCTTCGAATTCCTGCTCGACTTCGGCCAGCTCTACGCAAAGAGCACACCGACACCGCTCCACACCAGAATTGTCACCACGCCGGTCTATGCAAAAACCTTGTTAGGGATCCTTCAAGAGTCCATTGATCAGTATGAACAGATTTTCGGGACCATCCCTAATGGCGACAAGTAGTGAAAGGGATGAGCTGTGAATCTATCACACAGCTTGTGAAGTAGGTAGACAATCGAGAAAGGAGGAGAAAAATGCAAAATCTCATTCGATACCTACGGGATCAACAGGGTGTTGAGACCCTGGAGTGGATCCTCATCGGGGGGCTTATCACCGGTGTCGGCATTGCCCTATATCCAGGTGTATTACAGCCTGGCCTGAATGGCGTGATCGGTGCCATTGTGCTCGCGATCACGGGAGCGATGCCGTAACCGGCCCCGCAAACCTCCCTCCGGGACCGGGGCTCCGCTTGGAGCTCCGGTCCCAAACCTAAAGAAGGGATCTATGAACCGAGCCGGACGACAAAAGTGCGACAGAGGGACCTCGACCTTGGAGTTTGTAGTGGTCCTCCCGACCCTGCTGCTGGTTTTCTTCGCGATCATGGAGCTGAGCCGCGCGTGGCTCACGGTTAACATTGTTACCACTGCGACTCGGGAGGGGGCCAGGATAGGGAGTGTCACCCCTCCCCAAGCGGGTGACGTTTTTGATTCGGCTGCGGCTGAGGCCCGGATCGACGAGATCCTCGATGCGGCCAATTTATTAGATGTGGCGATCCGGAGCGTGACCTGCCCGACGCCGTGCGTGCCCGGCTCAGGGGTCCAAGCAGACGTGACGGTAACGTTTGACACAGCCGTACCGATTTTTTTGCCGATGCTAGTTGATATGAACATCAGTCGAAGTACCACCATGCGATACGAGTAGCGTGCACAGGTATAACTAGGAGGAATGCTATGGGCCGACGATTCGTTTTGATACTAGGGTTCGCTTTGGTGATAGGCCTGGTGACAAGCTCCCTGGTCTATCGAGCCATTACCCAGAAGGTTGCGGCTGAGCCCAGCGTGCAGTTAACCGGGCAGATTGTGGTGGCCGCCGCGAACTTAAATCTGGGGGAGGCTGTGACGAGTGAGCACGTCAGGCTCGTCTCCTGGCCGAAGGAGTCCATGCCGGCGGGGACCTTCGGGACCGTCGCCGAGGCCGAGGGGCGGGTGGCGCTCACGTCTATCGTGGTCGGGGAGCCATTGCTCGATGCGAAGCTCGCGCCGAAGCTGGCAGGCGGCGGGATCCTACCGATGCTCGTGCCGGAGAACCTCCGTGGGGTGACGATCAAGGTTGACGATGCGGTCCGGGAGACCGGCTTCGTCTCTCCGAACAGCCGCGTAGACGTCGTGGTGAGCATAGCCGACAATCGAGGCTCGGGGGAGCGGACAGCAAAAGTGATCCTGCAGAACGTGCCGGTCCTGGCGGCGGGCCAGTCCGTCGAGATGAGAGGCAACAAGCCGGTGCCGGTCACCACCGTGACCCTTGCGCTCACGCCAGAGCAGGTCGAGCGCCTGGCGCTAGCCCAGACCGAAGGGCGGTTGATGCTGGCCACGCGAAACCTCGGCGACGAACGGATTATCCAGACACCCGGCACCAATGTGAAGAAACTCCTCGACCAGGTACCCGCGCCGTCCCCCAAGGAGGCGTCCTCCGCCCGGGTGGCGCGACCTAAAAACCAGTCGCCGTCCTATACAGTAACGGTATTTCGTGGGACCAAGATGACCGAGGAGAACTTTGCCCAAAATGGGGGATCGGAGTGGGTTGAGCAGGTCAGCAAAGACAAAAAGACGCGCTAAGGAAGAGGTAAACCGGAAACGGCACAGCGGATCATCCCTGGCGCGCAAATCCAGGTGTACCCGAGGAGGAAAAGAAGAAGTTCACCCTACCGCCGCGTTACCCGGCGATAGGCAGTCGTGGGGCCCCTTTTTGCACACGCAATCTCGCTGATTTGAGCGGAGATACGAATGAACCCTTTGCTACGAACGATCATCATTGACTCAGATGAGGATTCCCGTGCTGGCCTGCGGCATATCTTGGCGGGCACGCAGTCGGTGATTGTGGGCGAGTTCCGCGATGTCCCAGAGGCGTTGCGTACGGCCCCGGCCTACCGCCCGGATGTTGCCATCGTCGAGATCCCTTTGGAGCAAGGGAGGAACGGCGACGGAGCCTCCTCGGCCATCGAGCACATTGCGCGCGTCCTCCCCGATACGGCCATCGTCGTGACCGGGCCCACTCAGTCCGCGCACCTCGTCATCCAGGTCATGCGGGCAGGTGCCCTCGATTTCGTGGCTCGCCCGGTAAAGCAAGACGATCTGCGGGAGGCGCTCGAAAAGGTGGCTCGCTCCCGCCCTGGCGTGGCGGTACAGCAACGGATCGGGCGGATCACATCGGTCTTTTCCACGAAGGGCGGTTCGGGCGTCACCACGGTCGCCACAAATCTGGCCGTCTGCGAGGCCAAGCGGTCGCCCGGGCGCACCCTCTTGGTGGACCTGGATATCCGCCAGTCCGACATTGCAACATTCCTAAACCTCCGATCCCAGTACTCGGTCCTTGACGCCTTTGAGAACATCGGGCGGATGGATGAATCGTTCCTGCGGCGCCTCCTGACCGAGGACTCGAACGGGCTCTGGGTGCTCCCGGGGCCTACCCCGATGAATCGCGCCAAGCCCTCACCCGAGCAGATTCAAGCAGGCCTCGAGGTCTTTCGGTCGCATTTCGACCAGGTCATCCTCGACCTCCCTCACGACATGGACCCAGGGACCATCAGCGCGCTTGAAGCGTCTGACATGATTCTTTTCCTAGTGAGCCAGAATGTGTCCGCCCTCCGTTTGGGGGTAGCCGGGCTCGGCGCCTTCCGCCACATCGGACTGGATCTCAAGAAGGTAAGGCTCGTGATCGTGCGCGAGCACACCGGGGAGGATGTCACTCTCAAGCAGGTTCGAGAGATGTTCGGGATGCCCATCTACTGGAAGATGCCGAGCGACTACCCGACCGTGGTGACCGCCATCAACAGTGGCAAGCCCCTGGTAACGGCACTACCGCGGTCAAAGATCGCTAAGAGCCTGAGGCAGCTGAGCGACGGCCTCGCCAACCAGCAGCCGGCGGCACCATCGGAGAAGCGACCGGCCTCGTTGCTGCGCCTGCTGTGGAGCCCTATTCGATTTTCCCAAGGAGTCAAATAAATGGGAGTATTTGGTGGCCAGACCAAGAAACCCGTAGAAGCCATTGCCAACGTCCCCCCTAACAACGGGCACAGTCCGGGCAACGGGGCTTCCTATGAGCTGAAGACCCGCATCCATCGCCATCTGATCGAGCGTATCGACCTTTCGAAGGTCGATGTCCTCCCACGCGATGTCGTCGAGCAGCAAATCCGGCAGCTCGTCGAGGACCTGCTTGCGGAGGAGGAGACACCGCTCAGCCGCTGGGAGCGGGATCAGATCATCCTCGAAATCCAGCACGAAACCTTCGGGCTCGGACCCATCGAGCCGCTCATACGGGACCCCACCGTATCGGACATCCTCGTCAATGGTGCGCGGGATGTCTTCGTGGAACGGCGCGGCAAGCTCGAGGACACACAGGTGGTCTTCCGAGACGACGCTCACTTGCTTCAGATCATCGATCGGATCGTCTCCCAAGTGGGGCGTCGAGTGGACGAGTCCTCCCCGATGGTGGATGCACGCCTTCCCGATGGCTCCCGGGTGAACGCCATCATCCCACCGCTCGCACTGGATGGGCCCATGCTCTCGATCCGGCGTTTCGCTGTCGATCCGTACCGGATGGAGGACCTCCTCACATTCGGCACGCTAACGCCAGCCCTTGCGGAGATCCTCTCAGCGGCCGTGCGGGCCCGTCTCAATATCCTGATCTCGGGCGGGACGGGCGGTGGCAAAACCACTCTGCTGAACGTCCTCTCCAACGCAATCCCCAACAGCGAGCGCATCATTACCATCGAAGACTCCGCCGAGCTCCAGCTGCAACAGAGGCATGTAGTCCGGCTGGAGACGCGTCGCCCGAACATTGAAGGGAAGGGGACAGTCACGCAGCGGGACTTGGTATATAACGCGCTCCGGATGCGGCCGGACCGCATCATCGTGGGTGAGGTGCGGGGCGTCGAGGTTCTGGACATGCTCCAGGCGATGAACACGGGCCACGATGGGTCGCTTTCCACTGTGCACGCCAACTCCAGCCGGGATGCGCTGTCTCGGATCGAAACGATGGTCATGATATCCGGCGTCGGGATGTCCGTTGTCGCGCTACGGGACTATATCAGCTCTGCGCTTGACATGATCATCCATGTGGCGCGACTGAGCGACGGAACCCGTAAGGTTGCCCGAGTGACCGAGATTGTCGGTATGGAGGAAGCAGTCATTACCACGCAGGACATCTTTCTCTTCGAACAACAGGGCATCGACAAAGACGGCCGGGTGCTCGGCTTCCACCGCGCCACCGGGGTGCGGCCCAAGTTCACCGATCGGCTGATCCGTGCAGGGATCGAACTGCCTCCGGAGATCTTCGAGCCGGCCCGACGACAGGGGATGCGGTGATGAATTGGGGACTAGCAATTGCAGTCCTGACGGCGCTGGCGGTTGTAACGACAATCCTGGCGTTCTGGCTCCGCTCTGAAACGAGGCGCGGAATGCGGGAGCGTCTCGGAGAGCGCGCTGGCGCGACCGGCGCAGATGCCGGGATCTTCCGCGCCGATCCTCGGGAGGGGGACTCGACATGGAGGTGGCTCACCACTCTCACCGAGCAGGCGGGGTACGACAATGCACGGGCGAGCCTCCTCCTCCTGCTGACGGGTACCTGCGCTATCGTCGCGGGGATCGCGGCGTGGCGCCATACAGGGGGGATTGTTGTGGGGGTATTGTCCGGGCTGATCGCAGGCTCCCTCCCCTACTTTTACTTTCTCCACAAGCGCCACCAGCGGTTCCAGCAGTTCGAGCTGCAGTTCCCCGATGCTCTAGACATGATGACCCGCTCGATCCGTGCCGGGCATGCCCTGAGCGGGGCGATCGGTTTGGTCGGCGAGGAGATGCCGGACCCGGTCGGACAGGAATTCAGGCGGGTCTTTGAAGAGACCCGGCTGGGGCTGGACCCGGGCGAGGCACTATTGGGGATCCAGCGTCGCGTGCCCACGGAGGATACCGGCTTTTTCTGCACCGCGATCAACATCCAGCGGATCGGCGGCGGCAACCTGGCCGAGATCCTCGACCGTCTGGCGGAGGTCATCCGCGAGCGCTTCAAGTTGCTTCAACACGCTCGGGTGCTCTCCACCCAGCACCGGTGGACGGCGATCTGTGTGGGCTTGAGCCCATTCGTCTTCGCGTTCATTTTCGAGTTGACAAACCCAGGTTACTTCGACCCGCTTCTCAAATCGCCCTACGCCCCGTATATGATCATGGCTGGGTTCACTCTCGAGGTGATTGGCTTCTTCGCGATTTGGCGAATCGCGCAAATCAAAGTGTGAGGTAACCATGGATGCTGCGAACTACGCGATGCTTTCGTTCGGTTTAGTCGTGGGCATTATGTCCCTCGGAGGGGCCATCCTGCTCCGTCTTTGGTCCCCAGTAGAGCAGCAGCGGATTCAACCGCCCAAGCCTGAGGCCAAGGGGGCGACGATCCTCCGCTGGGAGGAGCGGGCCAAGGCGGGATGGCAACGTACCCTCGAGCGGCTCGGGCGGGTCTTCGTACCGCGTGACCGCGCGAAGCTGTCGCGTGTCCGTGAGCAGCTCGCCTGGGCCGGCTACCACGACCCGCGCGCTGTCAGGTACTTCGCCGGCGTCAAGGTTGGATGCTTGATCCTTTTCGGCTGCGCCTACTTCCTTTACGGCGTCGTGATCCAGCGTGTCCTGTCGCACGTGCTACCGATCTCGCTCTTTCTAGGGGTGCTGGGCTGCTTCCTCCCAAATTTATGGCTGCGTAGTCGCGTCAAGGCTCGCCAGCGCGACGTCCTCCACGCCCTACCTAACGTGCTGGACCTCCTGATGGTATGCATCGAGGCCGGCTTGGGTTTCGATGCCGCCATCGCCCGGGTCGCCGAGCGGCCCGAGGTGCGTGGAAGCCCGCTGCACGAGGAGATGATGCGCATGCACCTCGAAGTGAGAGCCGGGCGGCCGCGCGAAGAGGCTCTGCGCGGACTAGGCGAGCGGACCGGCGTGGAAGAGTTGAAGGCGCTAGTCGGCGCCTTCATCCAGACGGAGCGGTTAGGCACGTCCCTGGGCAAGACCCTCCGGGTCCACGCGGAGTCGGCACGGGTCCAGCGCCGCTTACGTGCGGAAGAGCGCGCCCAACTGGCGCCGCTCAAGATGCTCTTCCCAACCGTTATATTTCTATTCCCGGTATTCTTTCTGGTCACCTTCGCCCCAGGGATGCTGAGGCTCTTGGGCGCCCTCAAGGGGATTCGCGTAGGCTAAAGGGAGGAACCAGTAATGAAACATTGTCGGTTTAATAATCAGCGGGGGGTCACGTTGCTCTTCACGACGACCATGCTGGTCTTGCTCTTCGTGTTCGGCGGGATCGCGATCGAACTGACTTATTTCGGCGCCGTCCGGCGCGAGCTTCAGCGAAGCATGGACGCCGCCTCACTGGCCGGGGCAGGGAACCTTGGCTTCGACGACACCGTCTTCCCTGCCGCGCGCGACGCAGCGCAAGATTACGCCAACTTGAATGGCTACAGCGACCCGGCGGCGGGAACCATCAGTCTGGCCTTGAATAATGCGAACGACCCGAACGGTCAGATTGTCCTGGGGATTTGGGATGGCGCGAGCTTTACTCCGTCCCTGGACGGCTCCCAGGTCAACGCCGTCCGCTGCCAATTTGCAACCACGATTCCGACGTCCTTCCTGCGACTCCTGGGGTGGAACACCCTCCCGGTATCGGCGCGAGCCATTGGGGTGGCTAATCCGCCTCTGCTTCCTGAGGATGGCACCTGTGTTTTTCCAATAGCGCTAAGCAGTTGTCCTTTTGTCAATGCGGGAGCCTTCAGTTCGCAAGGCTGTGGCGCGGCTGCCACGTTCATCACCAGTAGTGGAAAGGAACCTGACGAGAAGGCCGGTACCAACACCGCCGCGTGGGCGAATCTATGCGGCACCTCGACCCCGAGTGCCCCCGAGACGAGAGACGCGATTGAAGGGGCCGCCACTGGAGTGTGCAACGCTACTTGTGATACTCCTCAGGCCGGAAACACGATCGGGACCAACAACGGCATGCAGCAGTCAGTCTTCGACTTGCTCGAAGAAAAATTCAAACAGAAGTTCAACCCCAGCGTGACGCACACAGTCAACGACAGTAACAATAATATTACCTATAACGGTCCCGGCTGGAAGGTGTTCGTCCCCGTAATCGACACCGATTGCCCGCCGAAGGCGATCAACGGCACGCATCAAATCGTCGGTTGGACAGAGATGGTCATTACGCAAGTCATCAACCATGGAGATTGCGCGGTCAGTAACCCTGCCGACACGAATAGCTGGCCCGTGTGCCCACCTCCCTTAAACCCTTCCGGTGAGGATAAAGTGCCGAACCGGCGTGCAGTCTTTGGTCGCTACAAGTGTACTTATGTTGACTCGGTTGCCAGTCGCATACCGGGACCCAGATCGGCTCTCGGGACAAAACTCCGGCTCGTGCAATAGTGGGATCTTCACACGATGAACAGCCACACTGCGGCCCGGGGCGTAGCACATAGCGCCCAGGCCAATGCCCGACTCGGCTCCGGGGATGCCGCCATCCAAGACGAGGTAGCGTATGCCCTTGCCCTTCTCCGCCGGCCGATGTCCGCAGCCGGCGTCTTTGGCCTCGCCGTGGCCTTATCTCTCGTCGCTTTCCTCCGATTTGGGTCAACGCCTCGGTTGTGGGGTCTTGTCCCGCTGCTCATAGCGCTTGCCGTCACCATTGTTCTGGACCTCCGCGCAAAAGTTATCCCCGACATTGTTACCCTCCCAGGTATCGTGTATGCGCTGGCCCTCGCCGCAGTCGTCGGGACTCCCGCTCTCTGGGAGGCGGTGCTCGGCGCCGTCGCGGGCGGCGGGATACTCCTCCTGCTAGCAGTGGTAAGTCGTGGGGCGTTTGGTGGGGGCGACATCAAGCTGATGGCGATGCTAGGTGGGGCGCTCGGCTGGAAGGGGGCGCTGGTGGTACTGGCGTTCTCACAGGTCGCGGCCGCCCTCGCCGCGCTGGGCCTACTGATCGCACACCGGGCAGGGAGACGGGACCCCTTGCCGGTGGGAGCGGTCATTTCTCTCTTGGGCGCGGTCATGCTTCTCGGCAAGCCCTGAGTTGACCGAGCGCCGGCAGGAAAAAGCGTCAACTCCACAGCGGATGAGGTAGATTCTGTGGTTGAAGCCTTTCCCGGGATGGACTAGCATTGATGTGCACGCCTAGAAATAGGCGTTCTGTAAGCGTTAATTTGCGATGCTAGAAAGCAGCAAGAAAATCTTAACCGTTGCCTGTGCAATAGCGGTTTCGGTATCTGCCCTGACGGCCGTTTTGCTGATCTTCGATGTCGTCTCGAACGAGGAACTGAAAGAGATTCTGTCCAAGACCTTAGCCCTTCTCGGAGTGTTAACTGCCGCCTTGATCGTTATAGTTCTTCTGTTAAGAACCAGCGAAAAAAAGTAATTATGCCTGCAAACCTTGATCCCAATCTTGTTGCCGCTGCGATATCCGGTGCCGCAGTCCTGGTCGTGATCTGGCTGGTTGTTCTATATAACCGGATGATCCAGTCACGCAATCGGGTAACGGAGGCATGGTCTGGGATCGAAGTGCAGCTTCGGCGGAGAGCAAGCCTTATCCCCAATATCGTCGAGACAGTGAGAGGCTATGCCGAACACGAACGGGGAGTCTTTGAGGAGGTAGCCCGTGCCCGAGGTGCCCTCCAGCAGGCAGGAGGAGCCGCTGAGGCTTCCAGTGCTAATAACGTCCTCACGCAGGCGCTACGCCAGTTATTCGCCGTCGCTGAGAACTATCCTCAGCTTCGTGCGTCTGAAAACTTTACGCAGCTCCAGAAAGAGCTATCTGACGTTGAAGAGAAGATCGCCTTTGCCCGTCAGTTTTACAACCGCAATGTGCTCGACTACAACACCCGCATCCAGACCTTCCCGGGTGTCGTTGTTGCCCGAAATCTCGGCTTAAAACCTGCCGAGTTCTTCGAAGCCCCGGACGAGGGACGAGCAGAGGTGCACGTGAGCTTTGCAAGGCCTACGTCATCCGCCGTCCAAGCATCTCAGCCACCGAAAGAACCAGGACCGAGCTAGAGAGATCCATGCCTGACAACGAGCAGCCCGTCCTGATCTATGACCGAATAGACGCCAATAAAAGGAGAACACTGCTTCTATTAGCATTGTTCGGTCTAACCCTGTTGCCTTTTATAGCATGTCTTTTGCCGGTTCTGCTTTTTTATGTGCCCCTTACATGGCTGGCCGTATACAAGATTGGGGTATGGGGTTTTTTGGTCGTCGTGCCAACGCTGGTGTTAGCGACTGTAACTGTCTTCATATGCCTGGGATATCTCCACGCCAACCGTCTGATACTTCGAATCACCGGCGCCCAGCCGGTTCGGCAGGACGAGGCGCCAGAACTCCGGCGAATAGTTGAAAACCTATGCATCGGGGCGGGCTTGCCGCAGCCACGGCTTTATGTGGCGGAATCCGCCACTCCCAATGCGTTCGCCATCGGTCTTAACCCAAGCCGTGCGTCAATCATCGTCACCCGTGGCCTGCTACAGCTCTTGGATCGCCGCGAGCTGGAGGGAGTCGTAGCCCACGAGTTATCGCATATTGCCAACTACGACACGCGCGTTAGCACTGTAGCTGCAGCGTTGGCCTACACATTGAGGTTACCACGCGCAGCCTTGTTTCGCCTGAACTCGTTTATCGGAATAGTAATGTTGGTAATAAGTTACTTCGGGCTCGCTGCGTTTTGTATGGGGTTATTGTTGCCCGTGGCACTCGCACTGATTGGCACCAGTGAAATGATGGCAAGATTCCGGGGCCTTCTTGTTCCATGGTTACTAGAGCTATTTGTTGGTGGCTCGCCTGGCTATGTTTACATATTAGCCCCCAAGATTGGCCGGCGTTTGCAGGGTCTCGTATCGCAAGAACGTGAGTTTCTCGCCGATGCCGACGCAGCGCTACTCACGCGGTACCCCGAAGGGCTGGCTCGCGCATTAGCGAAATTAAGCGCCGTACATATGCCTCCTCTGAAGGCCGAAGCAGCGACAGCTCATCTTTACATTGTCGAGCCGAGCGCAGCCACCCCTTGGTGGGATCAGGCTGTCCAGACCCATCCCCCGATCGAAGAAAGGATCTCTGTGCTGGCGCGCATGGGCTCCGGCATTCCCGCCTCGGTGCTGAACGCGGCCGAGGAGGCGGGGATCAAATACCGCTATTCGGAGCCTGATACAGTCGATGCCGGCGCTGGCCGAAGCTAAACTACCAAGCGGTGAATCTACTGCTTCCGCCCAACCTAGACTGCTTGCTGGTGCCTTTCGCCTGACCGGGTCTAGCACGCCGCTCTACAGAGGGCCAAACACAGCTTCCGCACAACTGCTCGAGAACGGAGCGCTTGTGGTGGTTACGGATTCTGAAAAAGATTTCCTTCGTGTCATTACGCCAGATGGCAGAGCCGGCTTTATCCCTAGCTCAGCATCTATGACATCGGTCGACATATCGATGAGGTGTCAGGCTTGAGTTGTTGAGTATTTTCTTCTTCCTTTCCCTACCCAGCTAGCGCATAGCTCTTGAACCCGCCAGCGAAGGGATTCGTCCTTCTGCATCCTTCCCTCTAATCTTTTCACCCCTATGGATAGCGGATATGTCACGGGCAAAAACTTTGGCTGCCTCGGCCAGCTTTAAGCCCCCGATTTCCCTGCCCACATAGCAAAGAGATGACCCAATTGCTGATAGCGCTGATTGTAGTAGCGCGAATAACGGTAAAGAAGGCTCTGCGTGGCTTTGGAAAGAGGTCTCTCTGCTACTTGCAAGAGCATATGAAAATGGTTCGGCATCAGCACGTAGGCATAAAGGGTAAATCCATTCCTAGCTGCCAAAAATAACTGCTGCGTCATTTTATTTACCGGATCATCTCCGATCAGTTGATCGCGGTTGCCTATATCCGCCATTGTGCCAGGCAACATCGCCTTCGCCTTATCAGACGAAAAGAATAGAAAAGAAGGAAAGGAGTTAGCTATTCCTTAAAAGTCTTCCGGTGGAGCGAAACCGTGGCGCAAGGTGTTCTCGCTGATCGTCCGCGGTTCGAGAAATTGAAGCAGATAGTCGGGGCCACCGGCCTTGGAGCCGATACCCGAGAGTTTAAGGCCGCCGAAGGGCTGCCGCTCGACGATGGCGCCTGTGATTCCGCGGTTGATATAGAGATTCCCCACCTGGAACTCGCTCCGCGCTTTATCGATATGTGTCGGAGAGCGCGAGAAGATTCCTCCAGTCAGGGCATAAGAAGAGTGATTGGCGATCTCTAGGGCCTCATCGAAGTTGCGCGCCTTCATGATCGAAAGCACCGGTCCAAATATCTCCTCCTGGGCCAAGCGGTGGTTAGGTTTAATATCACCGAAGATGGCGGGTCCAATGTAGTAACCCTCTTGGGGGGCCTCCATTTCGAGCAGACACTTCCCTTCCCTCTTGCCTAAATCGATGTAGCCCGCGATCTTCGCCTGCGCTGCCGCGTCAATGACAGGTCCGATATGGTTTCTCGGATCCTCCGGAGCTCCGATTCTGAGGCTCTTGATTGCCTCGACCAAGCGCTTCGAGAAGCGATCATGTACTTCCTCAACCAATACAATCCTCGATGCGGCGGAGCATTTCTGTCCCTGATAGCCGAGAGCGGAATCCACGATATGGACGACCGCCTCATCGAGATCCGCATCCTCGTCCACGACCACTGCGTTTTTGCCCCCCATCTCACAGATCACCCGTTTGACATGATCCTGGACAGGCTGATGAGTGTAAGCCTCGCGCAGGATTTGTAGGCCGACATCGCGCGAACCGGTAAAAGCGATGAGCTGAATTGCCGGGTGGTGGACGAGATACGCCCCTAGTTCGCCTCCGCCTTGGAGAAGTTGGCATGCCGGCGGCGGCAAACCGGCTTCGCGCAAAGCCTCCATAAGGTGGACCGCTATGAGGGGTGATTGCTCAGCCGGTTTCACGATCGCGCAATTCCCTGTGACCAGAGCAGCCGCAGTCATTCCTGTAAGGATCGCCAGAGGGAAATTCCATGGCGCGATAACCACGGCGATACCCCTAGGCTCGTACAGGTAAAGGTTAATCTCACCGGGAACGTGCTGTGTGATACGGGGTTCAGATAAGCGAATCATCTGCCGACCGTAGTATTCGAGGTAGTCGATCGCCTCCGTGACATCCGCATCAGCCTCACGCCAACCTTTTCCCACCTCGAAGAGTTCCCACGCAGCGAGTTCCAGACGCTTTTCTCTCAAAATCGAGGCCGCGCGAAAGAGAATCGCCGCCCGGTCGCTAGCGGGAGTGGCGCGCCATTCAGGGAAAAATCTCTGTGCCGCTTCGATCGCTTCATCGGCCTCTTCTCTGCCTGCTACGGGGACCTTTCCGACCATCTGTTCAGGATGAGCCGGATTCAGCGATTCCATCCAAGTCTGCGTCTGTTTCTTTTTTCCATTGATCCACAGAGGATAGCTCTGTCCGAATTGGCTTTTGACTCGTTGGAGCGCCTGAGCGAAGCGCTCGCGATTTTCGCTACGGGAAAAATCGATGCCGGGTTCGTTCTGAAAGGTCTCCGGTGCCCGAGACTCCTTCGAAGCGGCCGGCGATTGCTGTGGAGTATAAAGTTTTCTGTCAGACGGCGCGGCCATGAGCGCCTCGACATCTTTTTCTTCGGCATAGGTCTGGCGCAAAAACGAGGTGTTGGAGGTATTTTCCATGAGGCGGCGGATCAGATAGGCCATGCCGGGAAGTAAGTCTCCTACCGGAAGGTAAACGCGTACCCGCTGGCCGTTCTGGATAATGGCCCGACGGATCGGCTCGGCCATGCCGTAAAGCATCTGGATCTCGTAACCATTTTCGGGCACGCCTAGATGGTTGGCGGTAACGATGGCGTGAGAGAGACTGCGGATGTTGTGACTCCCAAAGGCGGCATCAATGATATCATGGTTTTCTAGCAAGAGGCGGGCGAGCCGCTCGTAGTTGGTGTCAGTTTCTCTTTTTTCCAAAAAGACGGGGATGGCCCAATTTTTCTGTCTGGCCCAGGCGATCTCGCTATCCCAATAAGCCCCTTTGACCAAACGCACTCCAATTCTGCGCTCGTGCTCCTTTGCCCAGCGGATGAGCTCCTTCAAATCATTCTCCGCGTCCCGAAGGTAGGCCTGAATCACAATCGATGCCTGCGGTTTTTGTTGGAACTCGGGTTCTTCTAGGAGCCCGCGGAAGATCTCCAACGTGAGATCTTTATAGGCATACTGTTCCATATCAAGAGTCAGAGCGGCGCCCAAATGAGAAGCCTCTCGAAAGAGAACGCGCAGCTTATCCCGCACGGCCAGTTCCGTGTCCGGGTTCAAGGGGTCAAAGCGAGCGTGGAGAGAAGTGACCTTGATAGAGAGGTTGATTCTCGGAATCAGGCCGCTCGAGACGCCGTCGATCTGGGGGAGATATGGCCAGCTCTTTGCGACAGGTGCTAGGCGTTGTAGAAGATCGAGATAGCGCTTGTGCATGGCGCTCGCCTCTTTGTCGCTCACGGTAGCCTCTCCGACGACATCGAGAGTGAAAGCCGCGGGCTCTTCCCGCAGTTCTGCGAGAACCGAGGCGAGATGGTCGGTATTTTCTTCGGCGATGAAGCGTCGCGCCAGCCGCACCACATTGTGGCGCACGACCGGCGCTACCAACCAACCCGCATGCAGCGCCTGAGCGAGAAAAACCAGACCGCCCAAAGCATGGTCCACCCGGGCAAAGTACTCTTGCAGATGTCGGCTGATCTCGGCTGATGAATCGAGACTCGGAAGCACGTCGACGAAGCGGAAAAGAGCCGCGCGCAAAGATTCGTCTTTAAGGGACCAGTCGATCATGCGTCCCATCCAGTCTTGGGACTCAAAGAGCGAGGGCTTGTGCTGCGAGGCCCTGCCGTAAAGGGACCGCGCAAGCTCGCGGACTTCGGCTTCGATACTCTCTGGACGTTCCATTTTTGATCCTGCTGAGATCTATCATAATACCTTACCGGGCAATGATGAAGCATTGAGGGTAAGGCGAGAGTGTTGATCGGAAGACCGAATTCCCTTAGTTTAGGAAGGCCGTGACGCTGGAACTGAGTGAAATCTCCGTTGCCGGGATGAAGCATGACGGGAAATTGCTTTGGCTCGCTGCGCCGCAGCACCGGCTGGTGGCCACGCACGATC